>JABSQW010000129.1 GCA_013215605.1 Myxococcales bacterium | reverse complement strand
CCTCAAGGAGGAGGGTCTTTGTCTCGGGGGTTCGAGCGGCATCAACGTAGCCGGAGCGATCCGCCTCGCCCGCGAGCTCGGTCCGGGCCATACGGTGGTCACGGTGCTCGCCGATTTCGGGACTCGCTACCAGTCGAAGCTCTTCAATCCGGCGTTCCTGCGGGAGAAGAATCTTCCCGTACCGTCATGGCTCGAGGGCTGACGCTGGACACGGAGCTCAGACGAGACGTGGTATCCTCGACGTCGTTCCAAGCGCGCCCCATTCGTCGGGCTCGTGGTCCGGCCGCGGTAGAAAACCGCAAGGCGGAGAACCGACGCGCCGGAACTCGAAAGGTTCCGAGTTGAGCTCTCTCCCCCCCGAAGCTCCGCTTGCGCAGCGTGAGTCTCTGAGGCTCGTCGCCGAGGCCGTCGATGCCGGGCGTCTAGAACGCCGTCCGGCCGAACGGCTGGCCGCGCATCTCCACGAGCGCGCCGTGCTCGAAGCCGTGCTCGATGGTGCCAACGAGAGCAAACGCCGCGGCAAGGGCGACGTCGTGAGCGTGTCGAAGAACATCTTCATCCCCCTCACCAATCTCTGCCGGGATCGCTGCGCGTACTGCACGTTCGCCAAGCAGCCCGAGGACCCCGAGGCGAAGACCTACACACTCGACGAGGTGGTCGACGCTGTAAGGGGCGGAGTCAGCGCCGGCTGCATCGAGGCGCTGATGTGCCTCGGCGACAAGCCCGAGAAGGCGTACAAATCGCACCGCGACTTCCTCGCCGAGCGCGGGATGACGCGCACCGCCGAGTATCTCGTACAGGCCTGCGAGGTCGCATTCGAAGCGGGCATGCTCCCGCACACCAACGCCGGGATTCTGTCCTCTGACGACATGGTGGAGCTGCGCCGCTCGAACGCGTCGATGGGGCTGATGCTCGAGTCCACGAGTCAGCGGCTGCGCGGGAGTGGCGGCGCCCACTACTACGCACCCGACAAGGATCCGGACGTCCGAATCCGCATGCACGAAGAGGCCGGGGATCTCGCCATCCCGTTCACGAGTGGGCTCCTGCTGGGGATCGGAGAGAACGCGGGAGAGCGCGTGGACACCCTGCTCGTGATCGCCGCGCTCGCCGAGCGCTTCGAGCACATCCAGGAAGTCATCGTGCAGCCCTTCCACGCGAAGCCCGAAACGCCAATGCGCGATGTCCCGTCGCTGAGCGATGAAGAGGTCGCCGGCTGGGTTGCCATGGCGCGCCTGATCCTCGGTCCCGACATGAACGTGCAGGCGCCACCGAACCTCGCTCCCAACGTGCTCGAGCTGCTGCTGCGTTCGGGCCTCAACGACTGGGGGGGCGTGTCGCCCATCACGATCGATTTCATCAACCCGGAAGCGCCCTGGCCGAAGCTCATCGAGCTCAAACGCCGCACCGAGGCGGCGGGGCAGAAACTCGTCGAGCGCCTGCCCGTTTACCCCGACATGCTTCTACACCGGCCGGAGTTCTTCGAGCCCGCCGTCAGGGAGGACGCGCTGCGCCGCGTCGACGAAACCGGATACGTTCGGTCCAGGAAGCCGGGTCCGTACGTGGAGGCCGCATGATCCTCGATCGCCTGTTCGGCGGCGTGAACGCGAATGTCATGGATGCGCTCGAGCGTGCTCTCGACGGCGTGGAGCTCACGCGCGCCGACGCGCAGCTCCTGCTCGACACCGAGGGCGCCGACTTCCAGGCGCTGCTGCGCGCTGCCGACGTGGCCCGCCAGGAAGACGTGGGCAACGACGTGTCGTATGTCGTTTGCCGCAACATGAACTTCACGAACGTCTGCTACGTGGGCTGCAGCTTCTGCGGTTTCGCGCGCCACAAGGATGAAGACGACGCCTACGATCATCCGATGGAAGTGCTCATCGAGAAAGGCCGCGACGCCGTCGCGCGCGGTGCCACAGAATTCTGTATTCAGGCTGGCATCCACCCCAACAAGGACCACACCCACTACCGCGAGATCCTCACCACCTTGAAGGCGGAGTTCCCGGAGGTTCACATCCACGCGTTCTCGCCAGAGGAGATCGACTTCGGCCACCGCAAGAGCGGCATGGATCTCGCCGAGTACCTGCAGTGGCTCGTAGCTGCCGGGCTCGGCACGATGCCCGGTACCGCGGCGGAGATCCTCGACGACGAGATCCGACAAGTGGTGTCGCCGCGCAAGCTCGGCCGCGACCGCTGGATCGAGATCGTGAAGGCGGCTCACAGCATCGGGCTCCGCTCCACGTCGACTCTGATGTACGGACACATCGAGGAGACACGCCACGTCGCTGCGCATCTCGACCTGCTGCGCGAGATCCAGAAAGAGACGGGCGGCTTTACGGAGTTCGTCCCTCTCGGCTTCATCCACGAGAAGAACACGCTCTTCAACCACTTGGGTGCGCGCCCCGGCTCGTCGATGGCGGAAGACCTCAAGCTGATCGCCGTGTCGCGACTGTTCCTGCGCCCGTGGATCACGAACATCCAGGTCAGCTGGGTGAAGATGGGTCCAAAGCTCGGCCAGATGGCGCTCACCGCCGGCGCAAACGATTTCGGCGGAACGCTGATGGAGGAGTCGATCAGCCGGGAGTCCGGCTCGCAGTACGGCGAGAACTGTCCGCCCGAGGAAATGCGCCGGCTGATCCGCGAGGTCGGCCGTCCCCCCGTCGAGCGGTCGACCACCTACCGCATCCTGCGCCGCTTCGACGACCCGGCAAAGGACCCGCCGTCCCTCGAGCCCGAGCGACTGGTAGAGCTCTCCGGTCCCGCCCGCTGGCGCCTCCAGGAACAGCGCTCGGCGTAGCCGGGGACGTGGCTCCGAGCGGGAAACTCGGGGAAGTACCAACGTCCCCGCGCGTCAGCGTGAGGTCTGTTGGGACTCGAGGCGGCTGCTGAGCTGCTCGACCTGGTAGCGGGTTTTTCGGCCTTCCAGCAGGCGCTTCTCTACGACTTTCATGGCGTTGCTCACCGCGGGGTGGTCGCGGCGGAAGTGGCGGGCGATCTCGCTCAGGGTGGCGTCGGTGTAGCGGCGGCACAGGTACATGGCGAGCTGACGCGGGTGGAGGACGTCGTGGCTCCGCGCGCGGGAAGCCAGGGCGTCGGGTGAGGTGCTGAAGAAGGCCGCGACGACATCGACGACCTCGACGCATGTGAGGCGCTTCGCGCGCAGCCGCTCCGGGGCCACCTTGCGGAGCGCGGACTCGGTGAGGTCGCGGTCGATGGGGCACTTGAGGAGCGACGAGCTCGCGATCATCTGAACGAGCACGCCCTGAAGGTCGCGCACGCTGCCGCGCAGGCTGTCGACCAGCAGGTCGAGGCAGTCGTCCGGGACGCGGACGCCGGCCGAGGCCGCCTGGCCGCGCAGGATCTTGCGGCGGACGACCGCGTCCGGGAGCTCGAGCTCGGCGACGAGACCCGCGGACATCTGCGAGCGGAGCCGGGCGTCGATTCCATCGATGTCGAACGGCAGCCGATCGCCCGAGAGCACGACCCGCCGGCCCGTGTCGAGCAGGTGCATGAGCGTGTGGAAGAGCTCGAGCTGCGTCGCGGTCTTCGAGCTCAGGAATTGCACGTCTTCGAAGACGAGCAGATCGCTGGTGCGGTAGCGGCGCTTGAAGCGGTCCATCTGCTTCGAGCGGATCGACGCCATGAAGTCGCTCGTGAAGGCCTCCGCCGACGCGTACACGACCCGACCCCCGCCGCTGGCGCGGGCCTCCCCCACGATCGCACGCGCGAGGTGGGTCTTTCCGAGTCCCTCGGCCGAGACGAGGAAGAGCGGGTTGGCGCGGCGCTGCCGTCCCTGGGCAACGGCGAGCGAGGCGTGGCGCGCGAGGGCGTTGCAGTCGCCGACGACGAATGTATCGAAGCTGTACGGAAGCTCGATCTGCTCGGGCTCGCGGCCATGGGCCCGAGGCCGAGCTCGGCCCGACGCAGCGCGCGGGGTCGAGAGGCGCGGTATCGATGGGCGTGATGGTGGGGCCAGCGCAGCTGGCGCCGCGCTTGCGCCCGTCTTGTGGCGCCGCTGAGGCGCGAGAGCCGCCGCCCTCCCGCCGTCGACCGCGGCAGCTTCCACCGGAGCGGTGATCGCTTCCTCGGGCGCCGACCCGACGATGGGATTCACGGCGACGTGGCGTCCCAGCTCGAGGGCGAGCTGCCGCTCGATGACGGGCAAGAAGCGTTCCCGCACGCGATCACGGTGGAACGAGGTGGGGCACAGCAGCGCGGCTCCGTCCTCGTCGAGTGCGAGGCCCAGCGGCCGCATCCAGGCCTCCAAGGCAAAGGAGGACATGTCCGCACCGAGACGGCGTAGAACGCCATCCCAGACCAGGGAGGGGTTGGTCATGTTCTATTCGCGGAACTAGGAGGTTTTGAGCCGGCTGGGCCGGATCCCCAATCATCGTTGCCCGAAGGCGATGCGGAGTAGACCACGTCGGACGGCGATCGGCAACTT
>JABSQW010000128.1 GCA_013215605.1 Myxococcales bacterium | reverse complement strand
GTGCTTGTCGAGCAGGGCCTGGTCGAAGTTCATGGTCACGGGCCCACTCTACTGCGACTGGCGCGCCGGTGGGGGCGGTGCAGATGGGAGCATCGCGAACGCTCACACCCGCTTGGTGAGCGATACCAGCCGATCGGCCAGGACCTCGCTCAGGTTGGCTTGCACACGCAAGGCGATCCGGGGATACCGGCGCTCGAGCCGGTCCAGATCCGCGCCATTGATCTGAAGCAGGCGGACGTCGGACAGGGTCTCGACGTCGGCGCTCCTGGCTCCCGAGAAGAGAGCCACCTCGCCAATCACGTCGCCGCGTTCCAGCGTGCGAAGCTGCACCCTCCTCTCCTCGTTCAGAACAGACGCCCGGAGCCTGCCATTGATCACCACGTACATCGCGTCGCCCGGTTCGCCGGTTTTGAAGAGCAGTACGCCCGCGGGAACATCGCGAATGCTCGCCATCAAGGCGGTGATACGCGCCTGCGCGTGGCTCATACTGGCGAACAGCGGAATCGACCGGTGCGGATCCTCGCCCAGATCCAGCGTGAGGACATCCCATAGGGTCACGACCCGAATCCGTGCGGCCACCGCAGGGGTGAACGTCAGATCGATGAGCCACGCAACCGCCAGTGTGAAGGCAGCCAACACCCCGAACTCGACCTGGCTCTTGTTCTCGCTGGCCATCAGCATCAGAAACCCGATACACAGGGCCGCGCTGGTGTAGGTCACGGGACGCCCGACCGCCTTCAGGGCATCGATGACGCCCTTCTCTTCGTTGGCGTGGCGTTTGGCGGCACGGTTGAAGTGAACCAGGATATGAATCGTGTCGTCGACGGCCACGCCGAGCACCAGACATGCAACGAGCCCGGTGACCACGTTCAGCGTCACGCCCGTCCAGCCCAGCACACCGAAATAGACGAGGACCGGCAGAACGTTTGGAATCAGTGCGATCAATCCGATACGGAGCGACGTGAAGAGCACCGCCAGGATCACGTAGATGACGAGCATGGCAGCTCCGAGACTGAGAGCTTGCCCGAGCGCGATCTCGTCCATTGTTTGCGCGACGAGCACCGAGTTACCCGTCACCGTAGCGGTCAGGTGCTCCGGAAGATCTGCCAGGTATGCCTCGATCGGTCCGACCAGCGCCATGATGTCCGCCGAATCGATGGCACTCGTCCTCACCACGACGTTCGCGATGGAGTAACTAGAATCCACGTAACGGTCGATCTCCTCGTTGGCCCCGATCACGAGTAGCTGGCTGACGAGCTCAGTCGATTCCGGGATCACGCGGAACGCGGGGTCGCCGTCGCGGAACCCCTGATGGATCACCTCCACGTAGTCGGTCAGAGAAGTGCTGCCGCCCACCGTCGGCTGCTGGGCCAGCCAGTCCTGCAGCGACGCCAGCACCGCGAGGTTGGCGGGTTTCTTGAAGTCACCTTCCGAGGGAGCTTCCAACACGACGTTGAAGCCGTTGGCGGCCCTCAGTTCGTCGTTCACCCGATCGAAGTCCATGCGTACCGGGTTGTCGTGTCTGAAGTTGCTGACCAGGTCCGTACCGATCTCGATGCGAAACAGCCCAATCAACCCGGCTATTGCGATGACGGCCCAGACCGCGACGATCGGCCTCTGGTACCGTAGATCGAACTTGGCGACGCCCTCGAGGAAGCGATCAAACCAGTTCTCTTGATCCGGGTCCGCGTTGACCCGTGCCAGCGGAAGAAGCGCGAGGAGCGCCGGGGTCATGGTCAGCGACACCACCGTCGTCGCTATCACACCGGTGCCGCAGAACGCCCCGAACTGCGTGATCGCGGTGATGGGGCTCAGCATCAACGAAAAAAAGCCCGCCGCCGTGGTGAGCCCGGTCACGCTGACGGGTATCACCACCTTCTTCAACGCGGCGAGGGCTGCGTCGTGTCGGCGGCGTTCCCGCTCCGGTGTCTCCCGCAAGTTCTCGTAGTACGCCGAGAGCACGTGCATCGAATAGGCGAACCCGATCGCGATCAAGACGGGCGGCGCCGCAACCGTGACGGGATTGAGCTGTCCGTAGAAGACGGCGATGTACGCCATCGTCCACAAGACGGCGATCAATATGGTGATGGTGGGGATGAAGACGCCCCGCAGCGTTCCATACGAGAAGAAGGCGACAATAGCCATCGCCACCATCGTCAAGGGAACGACCTTGAATACGTCCTCGAACATCAGTCGGCTGGTTTCCGCCTTGATGTGGGCGCCCCCCGCCATCCAGAAGGCGGCGTCGCCCTTCTCCTCTGCAACGATCGTGCGAACGCGTTCGTCGATCCCCGACTCGAGCAGTTCCTGCTCCGGCAGGTCGAGGAGATAGGTCGCGATCACGGCGATGCGTCCGTCTTTCGAAATCAGGTTGCCGGCGTAGATCGGGTCGCGAAGAGCCCGGTCGCGCAGCTCTGCCAACACATTGGGGTCGCTGGAAACCTCGTCGTAGAAGGGCTCGATCGACAGGCTCCCCTCTACGTTTCGGATATTGAGCGACGTCGAAAGGCTCGCGACGTGGTGCACCTCGTCCTGCTCTTCGATCCTATCGCTGATCCGGATGATGCTCTCGAGATGCTCAGCCGTGAATACATCTTCGGTCACCAGAGCAATGACCAGGGTGTCTCCGAGATCGAACATCGTCTTCATCCGCTCGAAGAAGTGCCGACCCTCGTCCTCCTTGGCCAGCATGGCGTCCACCGAAGGGTCGAGAGCGAGCCGCGGCACGCCGGTTCGGAGCTCGACGAGCTGCGACAGCGCCACCGTGCTCGCGATCAGCGTGAGTGTGACGACGGCGACGGGGTGCCTCGGAATGCCGTCGATGAGGGCGTGGATCGCGCGCGGAACGTTGATGGCCAAAGCCGGTCTCTTCCGGGTAGAGGGACGCTCGCCGGTTCAGAAGCGGGGAGCCGCGCTATTTTGCGCCATGTATCCCGAAGTTGACAAGAAGCCTCTTCGAATGCTCAGCTTCCATGTGACCCGGTTCCGGATCGACGGCGCGTCGCCGGTCGAGACCCTCACGCGGGAGCAGGTTCCTTGAAGATCGCCGTCACCGGTGCGACAGGACATGTGGGTATCGGCCTGGTCGAACGGCTCGTCGCAGACGGGCACGAGGTCCGCGCTTTCGCGATCGATGGGCTGGATATCCTGAAGGGTCTGCCAGTCGAACTCCGGGTGGGCGACGTGTGCGATGAAGTGGCCCTCGCGGACTGTTTCTCCGGAGTCGACCTCGTCTTCCATCTGGCGGCTGTCATTTCTATCGACGGTGACCAGGGCGGCAAGGTCTACGACATCAACGTGGGGGGCGCCCGGGCGGTCGCGGATGCCGCGCTTCGCGCGAAGGTGAAGCGCCTGGTGCACTTCTCCTCGATTCACGCCTTCGACATGTATACAGCCGACGGTGAGGTGGATGAATCGAGCGCGCGCGCGATCGGCGCGCACAGCGCCGCCTACGACCGATCGAAGGCACTGGGAGAGGCCGAGGTGCGCGACGCCGTTGCCCGCGGCCTCGATGCGGTGATCATCCACCCAACAGGCATCATCGGACCGCCCGATATCGGCCCGTCGAAGGCCGGAACGGGCCTGCTAGATGCGGCTCGCGGACGCCTGCCATTCATCGTGAGCGGCGGCTTCGACTGGGTCGATGTGCGCGACGTGATCGAGGGCGCCTGGGCGGCCGCGGAACGGGGAACGCGCGGACACTCCTACATACTCTCCGGGTCCCACCGAGACCTGGACGAGCTCATCGGGCTCACGTCGAAACTCGCCGGCGCCTCCGGGCCGCTGATCACGATGCCGCATGGCCTCCTCCGATCGATCGCCGTGCTGCCCACGATGATCGGAAGGCTTCGCGGGCGCGAGCCCCTGTTCACCACCGAGTCGCTCGCGACGCTCGCCGTCGGCGTCCGATTCAACCACGATCGTGCAACGGAAGAGCTCGACTATCGGTCGCGGCCGATCGAGGAAACGATCGCCGACCTGGTCGACTGGTTCGTCGCGACCCAGCGGATCGAGCGAGCAGAGCAGCCCCCATCCGTCGCCAACGCCGAGACCCTACAGCCGAAATTCGTGCGCCATCTGCTCGCCCATCCGGTCGACGGCCCGGCAGAACGCCAGATCCTGGCGCGGGTGCTCGCCATGCTTGCAGCGTCGGACGGCACAATCCATCCGTCGGAGCGCGCCGTGATCG
>JABSQW010000127.1 GCA_013215605.1 Myxococcales bacterium | reverse complement strand
GGCAAGAGCCTCGAAGACTCCGCGGAATAACGCGAGGTACCCCCGTGACCGACGAATCCGATGGACCGGCCGCTCCGAACCCCGAGGCGCGCGACGCGGGCAATCCCCGCAAGGAAAAGGTCCTCCACACGCGCGTACCGGACGGGCTCGCCGAAGAGTTGAAGCGCCTCGCCGAGTCGATGCGGGTCCCCGTGTCGAACGTGGTGCGCAGCGTCCTCGAAGACGCCGTCGACGCCGTGTCGGCCGTGGGCGAGAAGGTCGACGGGGAGCTGCGGGACCTCTCCGCTCGGCTCGACGAGAAGGTCGACGTAGGGCTGCGGGGCCTCGCCGCTCGGCTCGACGAGCAGGGCCGCAACTGGCGCACGTCACCACGGGCCGAGCGATCGCCAGCGCCCGAGCCGCCGGCCGCGCCCCTCGCCGGCGTCATCGGCTTCCAGCCGATGCTGCTCGCGCAGGACGCGACGTGCACGCTCACCGGGCGCGCTCTGCGCGCCGGCGATCAGGCGTACCTCGGCATCCGCCAGGGCGATGGTCCCCTCGTCATCGTCGCGCCCGAAGCGGTGCCCGTGAACCTGGCTCCGTCGCCCGACTCGTCGGACGACTGAGACTCCTTCCTTCGCGCAAACTAAACCGGTGGATGGGGATAGACCTCGGCTTCGAACCGGGGATTTCTCAGTACATCCGCGAGCCGCTCGAGGGTCGGACCCGGTGCGATCACCAGGAAGCGATCGTCGCTGTCGAGCCCGGCCAGGTGGCGGAGCAGGTTGGTCAGGTGTGTCGTCGCTCGGACGGCGCGAGGCGGCGTAGTGGACCGTCGCCATCTCTCGCGCGAGACCCCTTGGCCCACGATTTCATCGACGCCGCGCTCACCGCGGTTGAGCGAGGTAACCGCGGAGGATCTGCGCGAGAGTTGCCGGTCGCTGAGGTTGTTCTCAGCTCGAGACCTTCACGGCCTCCGCGACCTGGTTGAGGAGGTCTTCGGTCTCCTCCCAGCCCATGCAGGCGTCGGTGATCGATACGCCTCGCTCGAGCTCGGCACCCGGGGTCCACTTCTGCGAGCCGGGCTTGAGGTTGCTCTCGAGCAGGAGCCCCATGAGTGATGCGCCGCCGTGGGCGCGCAGCTCCTTCAGCACTACGAGGCACGCGGGGCCCTGACGCGTGTGGTCCTTGCCCGAGTTGTCGTGCGAGCAGTCGACCATCACGGGCCGCACGATGCCCTCGCCGCGCACCAGCTCGGCCGCCGCCTCGATCGAGGCCGAGTCGTAGTTCGTGCGTCCGCCACCGCCGCGCAGCACCACGTGGCGATCGGGGTTGCCGTTGGTCTGCACCGCCGCGTTGTGGCCGTCGGCGGAGATGCCGAGGAACGTGTGCGAGTGCCCCGCGGCCACCATGGCGTTGTGGGCCACCTCGATGGCCCCGTTCGTCCCGTTCTTGAAGCCGATGGGCATGGAGAGACCGCTCGCGAGCTGACGGTGTGTCTGGCTCTCGGCGGTGCGAGCGCCGATCGATGCCCACGCCAGCAGGTCCGCGAGGAACTGCGGCGTGAAGGGGTCGAGGACCTCCGTCGCGCAGGCGACGCCGAGTTCGTTGATCTCGAGCAGCAGGCGGCGCACCGTCTCGAGGCCCTCCCACACGTCACAGCGTCCGTCGAGGTGCGGGTCGTTGACGAGGCCCTTCCAGCCAACGGTGGTGCGCGGCTTCTCGAAGTACGTCCGCATCACGACGACGAGTTCGTTCTCGAGGGGCCCGGCGGCGCGGTGGAGGTTTCGCGCGTACTCGACGGCGGCCTCGGGATCGTGGATCGAGCACGGTCCGGCGATGACCACCAGGCGCCGCATGTCGCGCCCGTGGATCACGTCGCGGATGGCGGAACGCGCCTGCACCACGGTTCTCGCCGCCGTGTCGCTGATGGGCAACTTGTGCTTCAGCGCCCGCGGTGAGGTGAGGGGGCGGATATCGATGAGGTTGCGGTCCTCGATCTGCTCGACTTCTTCCAAGACCATGCTGGGGGCTCCTTGTCTCGACTCTCGTTCTCCGGTTCTCGCCAGCTGCGGCCCCTTGCCGCCCCCAGAAACCCAAAAAGCCCTGAGGCTGGCTCAGGGCTTCGGAGGTGGGCTGTTCAGGCCGTTGTTCGCGCGGACGCTCTCCGAAGCCCTAGGCGGGCCCGAAATAAAAGAAAGAGCCGGTAAACCAGAAAAAGCGCACGAGAACGTCTCCGAAAGCCGCAGTTAGAAGTAAATCAGACGCGGCCCAGATGTCAAATGCCGTTTTATTCCGAGGGGCCAAGAGCGGCTCTCAGCGACCCGGAGGCTCGCTGCCGTCGCTGCCCCGCCAGCGAGCGTCGAGGCCCCGTCCGGGGATTCAACTGGAGCCGCCTCCTGGCCGATGACCGGACAGCATGGACTCCGATCTCCGTCAGGCGCTGAAATCGGCTGGCTCGTGGGCCGATTTGCAGGCGGTTCTGCACGACGTCGAGCGCGACGCGCTCGGCGCGCGAGACGTCCACGTGGTCCACCGGGCCCTCTCGCGCTCCGCGAAGTCAGACGGGCTCTCGGCCGACCTCAGGGTCGCCTATCTCTCGAACCACACCGTCGAGCCGCTGCCCGGCTACGTCGAAGTGGCGGCGGCGTTCGAGGGCCTGTGCCTCGCGAGCTACGTCGGTCCTTCTGGCCAGCACTTCCAGGAGGTGCTGACCCCGGGGAGCGGCCTCGAATCCTTCGGCCCGGACGTGATCCTGCTCGAGCTCTCGATGCGCACGCTCTCGCCCAGGATCTACGGCGAGTTCCTCTCGCTGTCGGCCGAAGCCCGGCGCAAGGAACGCGAGGAGATCGTGGGCGGCATCCTCGATTGGGT
This sequence comes from Myxococcales bacterium, assembly GCA_013215605.1. Lineage (GTDB taxonomy): Bacteria > Myxococcota_A > UBA9160 > UBA9160 > SMWR01 > JABSQW01. The sequence goes on along the minus strand of JABSQW010000127.1, from coordinate 10,365 downwards.
GATGCTGGCGCGCCAGAATACCGACGCCACGCTGCTGATCGCGAACTTCCCGCGCCCGGTCTACAGCCAGGCGGGTATCGCGGACACGAAGACCGAGTACGGCGAGGCCGAGTTCTACGCCGAGCTGAATCTCGAACTGCTGCGCGGGCTGCGCGGCGATTCCCGCGCCTTCCTCTTCGACCTCGACGCGGCGATCACCCGGGTCGGCACGCTCGGCAGCCACGACCCGAAGCTCTACTACGTGGCGAAGATGCAGTGGGACGCAGTCTGCGCGCCGCAGATCGCGGAGGAGCTGCTCCGCTACGTGAAGGCCCTCAAGGGACAGACCCGGAAGTGCCTGGTGCTCGATCTCGACAACACGCTCTGGGGTGGCGTCGTGGGAGAGGACGGGCCGCTCGGGGTGAAGGTGGGGGAGGGCGATCCCGTCGCCGAGGCCTTCCAGGAGTTTCAGCGCGCAATCCGCGCGCTCAAGGAGAAGGGCACGATCCTCGCGCTCTGCAGCAAGAACAACCCCGAGGACGCCCTCGAGGTGTTCGAGAAACGGCCGGAGATGGTGCTCGCCATCGAGGACTTCTCGGCGCAGCGCATCAACTGGGAGCCCAAGCCCGCCAACATCGCGAGCATCGCGGCGGAGCTCAACATTGGCGAGGACAGCGTCGTGTTCATCGACGACAACCCCGCCGAGTGCGAGCTCGTGCGGCAGGTGCTGCCCCACGTGAAGGTGATCCACCTGCCGAGGGACCCGTCGCTCTACGCCGGGCTCCTGCGCAAGACGCTCGACTTCGAGAAGCTCACGCTCACGGAGGAAGACCGCGAGAAGGCCGAGCAGTACCGCGAGAACGCCGAGCGCGAGTCGATGCGCACGCAGGTCGGGGACCTCGAGAGCTACATCGAAAAGCTCGGCACCGTGGTGTCCCTCGGCACCGCGCGCGATCACCACGTGCCGCGCGTGCATCAGCTCTTCACGAAGTCCAACCAGTTCAACGTCACGACGGTCCGCTACTCGCTCGCCGAGGTGGAGGGCTTCGTGGCCGACGCGCGCTTCAACCTCGGCGTGATGCGCGTCGAGGACAAGTTCGGCGACCTCGGCATCGTGGGCCTGTATCTCGTCGAGGACACGGGCGACATCGCGCGCATCGACAGCGTGATCATGAGCTGTCGCGCCATGGGCCGCGGCATCGAGACCGCACTCATCAACCGCATCAAGGCGGACCACCTCGCCAGCGGGCGCGCCAGCGCCCTCGAGGCCGAGTTCCGCCCCACCCAGAAGAACAAGCCCGTCGCGACGCTCTTCGAGCAGCAGGGATTCGCGCTGATCGAAGCAGGCGACGACGGCAGCCGACGCTACCGCCTCGAGGCCGGTGCTTCCGAAACCCTGGAATGCCCGGGAATCGCGGTGCAAAGCATGGAGAACGACTGATGGATCTGAACGAGAAAGTGACCGAGATCGTGGCCGATATTTTCGAGCTCGACGAGACCGAGGTGGCCGATGAGCTCACGCCCGACATGGTGGATATATGGGACTCGCTGAGCCAGCTGCGCCTCGTGACCGCCATCGAGCAGGACTTCGACATCAAGCTCTCGATGGACGAGATCGAGTCCATCGATTCGGTCGGGCGCCTCAAGAGGCTCGTGGCCGAGCACGTGAAGCTGTCATGAAGCTCGGACAGATCGCCCGTCGCTTCCTGATCCCGTCGTTCGTCGTGACGGGGGTCTACCTGGTGAAGCACCGCTGCATGGTGAGCCCGAAGGCCGAAGTCGAGCTCAACAAGCTCATCAGCCTCGGCAAGGGCACGGACATCAGCTCTTTCGCGAAGCTGAAGGCCAACGACGGAAAGCTCACGGTGGGCGAGAACGTGTCGATCGGCACGTGCTGCTTCATCTCGGCCGACCAGGGTGGCGTCAGCATCGGCGACTACAGCATGGTGGGGCCGAACTCGTCGATCATTGGCAACAACTACCGCTACGATCAGCTCGATGTGCCGATCTGCCTGCAGGAGAAGACGTCGAAGGGCATCCACATCGGCGAGAACGTGTGGATCGGCGCCGGCACCGTCGTGGTCGACGGCGCGCGCATCGAGAGCGGCGCCATCGTGGCGCCGAACTCGGTGGTGAGCGGTAGAGTGCCGAAGGACGCGATCGTCCAGGGCAATCCCGCGAAGGTCATCTTCCAGCGCCGGTAGGAGAAATGCGGGCAGTCGAAATCCTCACGCGGTCTCTTGCACGACGGCTGCGCATCATCGACATCTTGCAGCGGCTCCGGTCTCTGCGCGCCCTGGGCGGTGCGGGCGATTCCGTCTACGAAGAAACCTTCGGGCGGTGTCTGCGCGAGGCCATCGGTCCCGGTGACGTCGTCTGGGACATCGGTGCGAACGTGGGGCTGTACACGACGCGTTTCGGGAAGTGGGCGGGCGAGAGCGGCTCCGTCTGCGCGTTCGAGCCCACGCCGAGGTGCTTTGCGGCGCTGGAGCGGGCCGTGGCGGATCGTGCTCTGTCGAACTGTCAGCTCTTCAACTACGCAATCGGTCGCTCTCGTTCCGAGGTCCGGATGCTGCTTGATGACGATCCGCTGGCAGAGATTCACCGCGTCACGGACGCACCTGCAGACGGAAAGACCATCACGGTTCCGATGCGCGCGGTAGACGAGCTGATCGCGGAGGATGGCCTTCCGGCCCCCACGGTCGTAAAGATCGACGTCGAGGGGTACGAAGACGAGGTCCTGGGGGGAATGATGAGGCTGCTCGAGAACGGAACGTGCGGCTCGATCTTCATCGAGGTGCACTTCGGTCTGCTGGAGGACCGCGGGAGGATGTTCGCTCCCCTGCAGATCGAGCGTCAGCTGAAAGCGGCCGGCTATCGCGTCACGTGGATCGACAGCTCACACCTCTCAGCACGTCGACCCTCGTAAGACTGCTTCTGGACCGGACGACGCCCCGAGGGTCGAATTCAACGCCCCTCGCGTCTCGACCCGTCTCGTGCGCAATCTCTCGCCCCCGGATCGCGAGCTCCCCGGCGCCGTTCGGCACACGCCGCCTCGGCGAAACCCCAGCGTGGGGTGATGCACGCACCGAGACGGAATACGATCTCGATCGCCGCGTGCCTCCGACATCACGTCAGGAAGTCCCGGAGGACGAGGAGCTGCCACACCCGGGAGAAGTGGAGGTTGCCGCGTTCGAATCCATCGCGCACGCGCTGCACGGCTGCCCCTTGCAGACACGGGTGCTCGGGCAGATCGAGCGCAATGCGCCCGGTGCGAAGCCAGTGATCGAAGGGCAGCGTGAAGCCCTGCTTGGTGCGGTTCCAGATTGCATTGGCGACGGGCGGGCGCGGGGCTTCGCGGAGCATGCGCTTGGCCGGGCCCGACAACCGATGCCGCGCGGGGATCTTCGCTACGGCGCGCAGCAGCTCGCAGTCGACGAGGGGGGGGCGGACCTCCAGGGAATGGCGCATCGACACAGCGTCGATGTCGCGCAGCAGCTGCACCTGCAGGTACTGGCGCAGCTCGAAGGCCGACACGCGTTCCTCCTCCGGCAGATCCTCCGCGCGTAGGCGGCGGGCGAGCTCGTCCACGGGATCGTAGGCGTCGGCGGCGTCGGCGAGCTCGGGGGCGAGCAGGGCGCGGGTCTCCTGCGCCGTGTTGATACCGCGCTCCGCGAAGTACGCCCCCGCCGGCGACCCGCCGAAGTCGAGTGCGAGGGACATCCGCGACCTCCAGCGCCAGGCGGGAAGCGCGTCGACGCCGCGGGCCAGGTGGGCCGGCTGCAGCAGCGGCAGGCGCGAGAGGGCGTCGTGGGTGCGGCGGATGCGCGGGATGCGGGCGAAGCTCCCGTAGCCGCCGAACAGCTCGTCGCCGCCGACTCCCGCGATTGCGACCTTGAGTCCCGCGCGGACCGCGGCTTCCGAGACGAAGTAGCTGTTGACGCCGTCGACGGTCGGCTGATCGAGGGAGCGAATGGCGTCGGGCATGCGGTCGCCGATCTCGTCGACGCCGATCTTGACCTCGGTGTGCTCCGAGCCGTAGAGGTCCGCGGAGGTGCGGGCCAGGGCGCTCTCGTCGAGGCCTTCGACGTCGAAGGCGAGCGTGATGGTGCGCAGCGAGGCCTCCCCCGTCTCCGACATCAGTCCCAGCAGCGCCGCCGAGTCGACCCCACCGGAGAGGAAGACCCCTACCGGCACGTCGGAGACCAGGTGCGCGCGGGCGGACTCGAGAAGGGCGTCCCGCAACCGAGCGTGCGCCTCCTCTTCGTCCATCTCGTCGGCGGCGCCGAAGCAGTCTTCGATCCGGAAGTACTCCGTCGGCTCGTCCACCGAGCGATCCCGTACGCGCTGCCAACAGCCCGCTGGAAGCGCGCGAATTCGCGAGTAGAGGGTACGCGGCGGCACAATGGAGCCCCAGCGCAGGTAGGACGCCAGTCCTTCGGGATCGACGTCGCCGCCGCCCACGACACTCCGCAGCGCCTGCACCTCCGAGGCGAAGCACAGGCGCGAGCCGTCGTCGAGGGTATAGAGGGGCTTGATGCCCAGGGGATCCCGGGCGAGCAGCGTTTCGCGCTCGTCCCTGTCGTGGAGCGCGAAGGCGAACATGCCGCGCAGGCGTCCCAGCAGACCCCGCCCCCAGGCGCGGTAACCGTGCAGGATCACCTCGGTGTCGCTCTGCGACTGGAAGGCGAAGCCGAGACGCTGAAGCTCCGCGCGCAGGGCTTCGAAGTTGTAGATCTCGCCGTTGAAGACGAGTTGATAGCGCCCGCCGGCCGCCGCCATGGGCTGGTGACCGCCGGGGGAGAGGTCGATGATCGAGAGACGGCGGTGTCCGAGCCCCACCCGTCCGTCCGGCGAGATCCACGTTCCCGCGTCGTCGGGCCCGCGGTGGGACTGGGCGTCGCGCAGCGCCGTGACCTCACGGGTGTCCGTCCGCCCGTCCTCTCGGTAGCCTACGACGCCAGCGATTCCGCACATGAGTCAGTCGGCCCGCGTCGTTCGTCGCGTCAAGGTGGAGCCGTTACCGGGGGTGGTGCTCATTGAGTCCAATGAAATGGAAGTATGCAACACGCGCGAACGCGCCGCGCGGTGACGCACCCTGGGAGGATCCCGACATCGTCGTCGGCGTATCGCCCCCGCGACTGGTGGAGACGCTCCGGCATCTTCGATCCCGTCAGATCGCCGGGCAGCTTCGCTACCGCCTGCGCGGACTCTACGAAGACCCGGCCCGGGCCGCGCGTGTCGAGGCGCCGGCGCGACCCCAATGCCGCTGGCGTCCCCGCGCGCCTTTCCTTCCGCCTGCCGCCGTTCAGCAGACCACGCGGGATCTCCTCCGCGGGGAGTTCCGCTTCCTCAACCGGACGTGGGATCTCGGCTGGCCCCCGCGCTGGGACCCCGCCGGCGCGTCGCATCTCTGGGCCTACAACCTGCACTACTTCGAATTCCTGTGGTCGCTTCCCTTCGACGCTGCGAAGGACCTCGCGCTCGACTGGATGCGGCACCACACGCCGGGCCGGGGTCGCGTCGGCTGGGGTTCCTATCCGATCTCGCTGCGCCTCCAGAACTGGTGCGCCTACTTCTTCGGGGATCACCTCGAGGAGACCCGCGCCGACGACGAGCTCTGCGATGCCCTGTGGCAGTCGATCTTCAGCCAGGCCGAGTGGCTGTGCGGACATCTGGAGACCCATCTCCTCGGGAACCACCTGCTCGAGAACGCCGCGGCGCTAGCACTGTGCGGGAGCTGCTTCGCGGGGTCGAGCGCGGCGCGCTGGGCCGTTCTCGGGCAGTCGATCCTCAGCTCCGAGATCGCCGAGCAGGTACTCCCCGATGGGGGCCACTTCGAGCGTTCGCCGATGTACCAGCTGCGCGTCGCCTGGGTTCTCATCGCGCTGCAGAACAGCGGGGACGAGACGCTGCGTGCGCTCGTCGACGGCCCCCTGCGGCGCACGCTCACCGCCTCGCTGCGCCTGTGCCACCCCGACGGCGACGTGGCGCTGCTCAACGACGCCGCCAGCGGCGTCTACCCGAGGGCGGCGGACCTCGTCGAGTGGTGGAGTCGCGCGAGCGGCGCCCCGGCCGAGTCGTTGTCGGTCGGGCTGGGCGTCTTCTCGCTTCCCGAGACCGGCTACTTCGGTGCGCGCTCCGAGAGCGGCCACTACCTGGTCTGTGACGCCGGCATGATCGGCCCCGACTACATGCCGGGCCACTCTCACGGCGACATCTTCTCCTTCGAGCTCTCGCTCTCGGGGCATCGGGTGGTCTGCGATACCGGCGTATTCGGCTACGAGGCCGACTCGCTGCGCCACTACTGCAGATCGACGCGCGCCCACAACACGGTGGAGTTGTCGGGTCAGGACCAGTGCGAGTTCTGGTCGGCCTTCCGCGTGGCCCGCCGCGGCCGACCGCGCGACGTGACCTTCGAAGCCCAGGCGGAGGGCTTCCGACTCGAGGGATGGCACGACGGCTACGAGCGCCTGCCCGGCCGCCCCCGGCACCACCGGGAGTTTCGCTGGATGGAAGGCGGCACGCTGCTCGTGCGCGATCGGCTGAGCGGCCGCGCCGCGCTGCGCGCCGCGTCGAGACTCCACTTGCACCCGAGCTGTGCACTCGAGGACCTCGAGGCGGGAGTCGCCCGGGTCCGCTTTCCCGGCGGACGCTTCTGGGTGGGGTTCGCGGGGCAGGGTACACTCGAAGTCGAGAGATCGATCCACTGTCCCGAGTTTGGCGTGAAGCTCGAGAACCGGGCGCTCGTATTCTCCACCGTGTGTGACGGCGGCGACATCGAATCGGCCTTCTGCATCACGACCCGATCCGGAGACGATGCGCGTACTCTTTCTCAGTCACTACTTCTTTCCTGAGGGAAACGCGCCCGCCACGCGGGTCTACGAACTGTGTCGGCGCTGGGTGGCCGCGGGTCATCAGGTCACGGTGGTGACGGGTGCGCCCAACGTTCCCAGCGGCGTGGTCTACGAGGGCTACGCGAACGCGATCGTCCGGCGCGAGATCGTGGAGGGGGTCGAAGTGGTTCGCGTCTGGACCTGGCTGGCCGCGAACAAGGGCACCGTGCGTCGCATCCTCAACTACGTCTCCTTCATGCTGAGCGCCATCGCGGCGGGGCTCTTTCTGCGCAGGCCCGATGTCGTGATCGCGACCTCGCCGCAGTTCTTCTGCGGCTGGGCGGGGGTGTGGGTGAGCCGACTCAAGCGCGCTCCCTTCATCCTCGAGATTCGCGACATCTGGCCCGAGTCCATCGCCACCGTGGGTGCCATGAAGAACCCGGCGCTGCTGCGGCTGCTCGAGTGGCTCGAGCGGCGCATGTACGCCGCGGCGACCCGCATCGTGACGGTCGGCGAGGGCTACCGGGACGAGCTTCTCGACCGCGGCGTCGCCGCCGCGGACGTCGACATCGTCCCCAACGGCGTCGACCGGGCGCTCTTCTCGAGCGGAGACGGCGACGCCCTGCGCGAGCAGTACCAGCTCGGCGACGCCTTCGTCTGCTCCTACGTCGGCACGATCGGCGCGGCGAGCGGGCTCGAGGTGGTGCTGCGAGCCGCGCGGCGGCTGCGCGACGAGGGCCGCCACGACGTGGTCTTCGTGCTGGTGGGCGATGGCTCGATCCGCGAAGAACTCGAGGAGAAGGTGAACGCGGAGGGGCTCCCGATGGTTCTCTTCACCGGACTGCAGGACAAGCGCAGGATCCCCGATTATCTCGCGATGAGCGACGCCTGCCTCGTGCACCTCGCCCGAAAGGACTTGTTTCGCACCGTTCTACCGTCGAAGATATTCGAGGCAGCGTCCATGAAGCGGCCCATCGTGCTGGGCGTCGAGGGGCACGCGGCCGACATCGTGAGGGATGCGGGAGCGGGAATCTGTATCGAGCCCGAGAACGAGTGCGAACTCGTCGAAGCCGTGACGCAGCTGGCGCAGGATCTCGAGCGGGCCCGGGAACTGGGCCTGGCGGGATACGAGAAGATCGCGCCGGTGTATGACTACGACAGGCTCGCGGCGAACTACGCGGTGATCGCCGGCTGCGTCGCGCAGCAGCGGGGCGAGCGGTGAAGATTCTCAACGTCGTGGGGGCCCGCCCCAACCTCATGAAGATCGCCCCCCTGATGGAGGCCTTTGCGGCCCGCAGGGAGATCTCCCCGCTTCTCGTCCACACCGGTCAGCACTACGACGAGAACATGAGCGATCTGTTCTTCCGGCAGCTGGGCATCCCCGAACCGGACCTCAACCTCGGGGTCGGCAGCGGCTCCCACGCCGTGCAGACCGCCGAGATCATGAAGGCCTTCGAGCCCGTCGTGCTCGAGCACGCGCCCGACGCCGTGCTCGTCGTCGGCGACGTCAACAGCACCATCGCCTGCGGCACGGTGGCGGTGAAGCTCGGCATCCCCCTCGTCCACGTCGAGGCGGGCCTGCGCAGCTTCGACCGCAGCATGCCCGAGGAGATCAACCGCATCATCACCGACGCGATCAGCGACGTGCTCTTCTGCACCGAGAAGAGCGGCGTCGAGAACCTCCTCGCCGAGGGCGTCGCCAAGGAGAAGATCCACCTCGTGGGAAACGTGATGATCGACACTTTGATGCGTCACCGCGAGAAGGCCGACGCGTCGAGGGTTCTCGAGAATCTGGAGCTCGAGGAGGGACGCTACGCAGTGCTCACACTGCACCGGCCCGCGAACGTCGACCGCCGCGAGTTGCTGGGTCCCCTGGTCGACGCCTTCGAGGTCATCCAACGCGACCTCCCAGTCGTGTTTCCCGCCCATCCGAGGACGCGCGCCCGGTTGCAGGAGTTCGGGCTGGCCGAGCGCATCGCTGGTCTTCCCGACTTTCGCGTACTCGACCCCGTCGGCTACCTGGATTTCCTCAAGCTCATGACGTCCGCGAAGCTCGTACTCACGGATTCGGGTGGCATCCAGGAGGAGGCGACCATCCTCGCGGTGCCGTGCCTCACGCTGCGCGAGAACACCGAGAGGCCGGTGACGATCGAGATGGGGGGCAATCAGCTGGTGGGTCGCGACCCCGAGCGCATCCTGAAGGCGTACCGCAAGGTCGCCAGCGGCGACGTGCCCCGTCCACAGGTTCCTCCGCTGTGGGACGGCAAGGCCGCCGGTCGCATCGTCGAGATCCTCTCGCGGGCGCTGTGACGGCCGCATCCGACACACCTCAGGCGCCCGGTGCGGTCTCCGTCGCCGCGGAACGTGAACACGGCCCCGAAATCGAGCTGTCCGTCGTCATGCCCTGCCTGAACGAGGCCGAAACCCTCGCCAGGTGTATCGACAAGGCGCAACGCACGATGCGCGCCCTGGGCGTGAAGGGTGAAGTGGTGATCGCCGACAACGGCAGCAGCGATGGCTCCCCCGAGATCGCCCGCCGCGCGGGCGCGCGGGTCGTGGACGTCCCCGTGAAGGGCTACGGGAGTGCGCTCATGAGCGGCATCGCCGCCGCGCGCGGTCGCTACATCGTGATGGGCGACGCCGACGACAGCTACGACTTCACCGCGCTGGAGCCCTTCCTCGAGAAGCTGCGCGCGGGCTTCGACCTCGTGGTCGGCAACCGCTTTCGGGGCGGGATCCTGCCCAGCGCCATGCCGCCCCTGCACCGCTACCTGGGCAACCCCGTTCTCACCGCGGTCGGACGACTCTTCTTCAAGTGCGAGTGTGGCGACTTCCACTGCGGGCTCCGGGGCTTCTCGAAGGAGGCCGCGCTGCGTCTGAACCTCCAGACGACGGGCATGGAGTTCGCGTCGGAGATGGTGGTGAAGGCCACGCTGATCGGCCTGCGCGTGACCGAGGTGCCCGTCACGCTGTCGCCGGACGGGCGCAGCCGGTCCCCGCATCTGCGCAGCTGGCGCGACGGCTGGCGCCACCTGCGCTTCCTGCTGCTCTTCAGCCCGCGCTGGCTGTTTCTGTACCCCGGGGCCGCCCTCATGCTGCTCGGCGTCGCCGCCCTGTTGTGGATCCTGCCCGCGCCGCGCAGCGTGGCCGGCGTGGAGTTCGACGTCCACACGCTGGTCTACGCCGCGGCCGCGGTGTACCTCGGCTTCCAGTCGATCAGCTTCGCGGTCTTCACCAAGATCTACGCCGTCCACGAGGGGCTCATGCCCGAGGACCCGCGTCTCGCCGCACTCTTTCGCGTGGTCACCCTCGAGGTCGGGGTCGGTGTGGGGCTCCTGCTCGTCGCCGGGGGGGTGGTGGGAACGGCCGTCGCCCTGTCGGACTGGGGCGCGCGCTCCTTCGGCGCCCTCGAGCCCACCCAGGCCCTGCGCGTCGTCATCCCCTCGGCGCTGGCCCTTACCCTGGGCGTACAGATCGCGTTGACGAGCTTCTTCCTGAGCGTTCTGGGCATGGGGCGAAGGCGCGCTTGATCGGGTTCGCCAGCGTTCTC
>JABSQW010000126.1 GCA_013215605.1 Myxococcales bacterium | reverse complement strand
GGAGCTCTTCAGCCGAAGGCGGCGTCGGGAGTCACAGGAGCTTTGGCAGCGCCTGCTCGCACCACTGGCGCTCCGGATCCCGATCGCCGATCCGGACAGGCTGCTGACGCGCTTCGAGCCGTGGGTCCGCTTCCTCTTCACACGCTGGGTGGCGGGTGCCTGGTGCGGCCTCGTCGCTCTCGCGGCGTTCCTCGGGGCCGTCCATTTCGAAGAACTCGTGGCCCGCGCCGGCGAGCAGCTTCTCTCTCCCGGAAACCTGATACTTCTCGCCGTCGTGTACCCGTTGATGAAAGCAGTACACGAGCTTGGCCACGCCTTCGCGTCGAAGACCTGGGGGTGTGAGGTCCACGAGGTCGGTGTTCTGTTCCTCGTGCTCCTTCCGGTCCCGTATGTCGACGCCAGCGCCGCCGCGGTGCTGCCGGACAAGCGGCGGCGGATGGTCGTCGGCGCCGCGGGGATCATGGTCGAAGCGGGCCTTGCGTCGCTCGCGCTGCTGGTCTGGCTCGCGGTGGACCCGGGGGTCGTGAGCAGTATCGCCTACAACGTGATCTGGATCGGCGGTGTATCGACCCTGCTCTTCAACGGCAACCCGCTGCTTCGCTTCGACGGCTACTTCGTGCTCTCCGACGCTCTCGAGATTCCGAACCTCGCAGATCGCGCGCAACAGTTCATCAAGGCGTGGGTCGATCGCCGGGTATTCAAGCTCGCGAACGTGCGGGACCCGGCGACCGCCGAGAGCGAGCGTCCGTGGCTTCTCGTCTACGGTTGTGCGGCGGCGCTGTACCGATTGTTCATCACGTTCGCGATCGCACTGTTCGTCGCGGGCAAGCTGTTCTTCTTCGGTGTGTTGCTCGCGCTCTTCTCTCTCGCGACGCAGCTTGTCATTCCCGCGGCGAAGATGCTTGCGGGCCTGTTCACCGACCCGCGGTTCGGCGACAGGCGACGCCGCGCACTGCTGGTGTCTGCAGGTGCGGTAGCGGCCCTCGTCCTAGGGGTCGGCGCGATTCCGTTTCCGCACTGGACGGCGGCCGAAGGTGTCGTGTGGCCGCCCGAGGAGGCACACGTTCGCGTTGGTGTCGCGGGCTTCGTGATGGAGATCCTCGTCGAGCCCCACTCGATCGTGGCACCTGGCGATCCGCTGCTTCGTACGCGCGATCCTACTCTCGAGGCACGGGTGGCGTCGCTGCAGGCGCGAGTCCGCGAGTTGCGCGCTCGCCGCCACGCGGAGCGTCTCGACGATCTCGTTCGCTCTCAGATCACGGCGGAGGAAATCACCACTGCGAACGCCGAGCTCGAAAGCGCGCAAGAGGAGGTACGCGACGTGATCGTGCGCAGTCCGGCCGCCGGCGCGTACGTGCCACTGGGCGGCCGCGACTGGATCGGCCGATTCGTCGCTCAAGGCGAGCTCGTTGGCTACGTGGTGGGCCCTGCGGCGAAGACCGTGCGTGTGGTCGTCTCGGGCGAGGACGTCGCCCTCGTGCGCAACAATGCCGAACGCGTAGAGCTTCGTGCGTCGAGCCGCCTCGGCGACGTCGCGCGCGCCTCGATCAACCGCGAGGTCCCAGCGGGCATCGACGAGCTTCCGAGTCGCGCACTCGGCTCGGCGGGTGGCGGCGTCTGGCCCGTCGATCCCACGGATCCGAACGGCGTTTCGAGCCCCGCTCCGGTGTTCCAGTTCGACCTGGTAGTCGAGGAGCCTCCCGGCTTCGCCCGGATCGGGGAGCGCGTCTACGTGCGCTTCTTCCACGACCCGCAGCCCATCGCGCCGCGTGTCGCGCGCTCGATCCGACGGCTGTTCCTGGGTCGGTTCCGTGTCTGATCGCGGAGGCTCGCATCGGCCCGGAGCGGGTCTAGGAGACTATCCGGAGCGCGGCGACGACGAGCTGCCGAGCTGGCTCGACCGACGACTCTCGGCGCTCGCGGCGCCGCTGCGGCGGACGCAGGCGTCGCGCGATCTCACGCGCGTCCTCGGCCGGGTGGATCGCTATTCGCAGCCGCTCCGTTGCGCCAGTGATTCCGATCTGCAGAGCGCGCTCGACGGGCTGCGTAGACGCCTCGTCATCGACGGTCTCGAGCCCGACCACGTGGCACGCGCGTTCGCGCTCATTCGCGAGATCGCCGACCGCAAGCTGGGCACTCCCCACTACGACGTCCAGCTGATGGGCGGCTGGTTGATGACGCAGGGCATGCTCGCTGAGATGCAGACCGGCGAGGGCAAGACACTCGCTGCGACGCTTCCGGCCTGCACGGCCGCTCTTGCGGGATTTCCCGTGCACGTCATCTCGTCGAACGACTACCTCGTGAGTCGCGACTCCGAAGAGATGCGCCCCATCTACGAGACCCTCGGTCTCACGGTGGGGACCGTCACCGAGGAGGAGAAGGACGATGACGCGCGACGCGCTGCGTACGCGTGTGATGTCACCTACGCGACCGGCAAGGTCATTGCTTTCGACTACCTGCGCGATCGGATCCGCCTGGGGGGACGCCGTGGTCTCGCGCGCCGCGTCGAACGCATCGCGGCGGCGAACGACCGGGATCCGCCGCTGTTGCGCGGCCTCTGCTTCGCGGTAATCGACGAAGCCGACAGTGTGCTGATCGACGAGGCGCGCACGCCACTCATTCTCTCGCGGCGAGCGCAGGTCGGTGAGCAGCGGCGCCTCCTGAAGCAGACCCTGCGCCTCGCACGCAGCCTCGAGCGCAGTCGTGATTTCGAGCTCGAGGGCGCGAGCTCCGCGCCGGTGCTCACGGAGCTCGGGCGCGAGCGCCTGGAGTTGCTCGCTGCGCCGATGGGCGGGTTGTGGCACGGTCCCCGCCGCCGGGAGGAGTGGGTAATTCGCGGGCTCTCTGCTCTCTACACCTTCGAGCGCGACCGCCAGTACATCGTGAGGGACGACCGGGTCCAGATCGTCGATGCGCTGACAGGTCGCGTGTCACCGGATCGTTCGTGGGAGGGGGGTCTCCACCAGCTCATCGAGCTCAAGGAGGGCTGCACCCTGACACCACCGAACGAGACGCTCGCGCGAATCAGCTACCAGCAATTCTTCCGGCGCTACCTCAGAGTCTCTGGAATGACCGGCACCGCACGCGAGGTGGCCGGCGAGCTTGCGTCGACGTACGGCCTGCATGCGGTCGCGGTCCCGCCGCGGCGCCCGAACCAGCGCGTCGAGATCGGTGAGCGTCTCTACCGCAGGGAAGCCGACAAGTGGAAGGCCATCGTCGAGCGGGTTCGCAGCGTCCGCGACGCCGGCCGGTCGGTGCTCATCGGTACGAATTCGGTGGCGAGCTCGGAAGCGCTGAGCGAACGCCTCGCCGCTACGGGACTCGAGCACGAAGTGATCAACGCCCGCCAGGACGCGCAGGAGGCCGCCGTCGTCGCCCGTGCCGGCGAGCGCGGACGCATCACGGTGGCGACGAGCATGGCGGGGCGCGGAACCGATATCAAACTCGACGACGACGTCCGGGAAAAGGGTGGGCTCCACGTGATTGCCACGGAGCGCGCGGAGGCGCGACGCGTCGACCGCCAGCTCTTCGGAAGGTGCGGGCGACAGGGGGATCCGGGGAGCTTCGAGGTCCTGGCTTCGCTCCAGGACGAGACGCTCACGAATCACTTTCCCGCCTGGCTCCTCGGCGCTGCCGCGCGCTGGCCATCGCGCGGTGAGCAATTGCCGCCATGGCTCGCGCGCCTCCTCTTGCGAATGCCCCAACGTGCCGAAGAGAGGCGGCATCGACGGCTGAGACGGGGATTGATGTCGCTCGAGGAATACCTGGACCGTGTCCTCGCCTTCGCGGGGATGCGCGAATAGTCGTTGGAAATAGAGGACTTTTGACGTGACGCTGCCTGCTGGCGATTCGAAGGGTCGGATTCTCGTCTGGACGATCTCGAGCGCGATCGTGATCGCACTCGTCGTTCCGGGGCTCGTCGCGACGTGGGGCGAAACCGACGGCTCGCCCCAGAACTGGATCGCTTCGGCGTCTTCGGCTTGGCAGCGTCAGGCGCAGCCCGAACCGCCCGCGACCGTCGCAAGTCTGATGCCGCCCAACGATCTCGAACCTGTCGCACCCCCGGCGATTGCCGAGCCAATCCATTCCACGGTGTTCGAAGCGCCAGTCGATCTCGACGACGGAAGGTTCGACTGCATGGTCGAGCCCTCGGCCAGCGTGTCGGTGGGCAGCGCCGAGACCGGCGTTTTGGAGTCGGTCTTCTTCGACCGGAGTGATCTCGTAAATGAAGGCCAGGTCGTGGCCGTCCTCGAGTCCCACGTCCAGAGCGCCCACGTCGAAGTGGCCGAGGCGAAATCCATGATGGAGGAAGAGCTTCGAGCAGCGGAGGTATCCCTCGCACTCGGCAAGCGGCGCCAGTCGCGGGCCGACGAGCTCTTCCTCGGCAAGGCGCTTTCGCTCGATCTCCGAGATGAAGTCAACACCCAGACGAAGCTCGCCCAGCTCGAGCTCGAACAGGTCCAGAAACGCAAGCGCGTCGCAGAGCTCGAACTGCACCGAGCGAAGTCGAACCTTCGCCAGCGCACGATCCGCACGCCCATCAGTGGTGTCGTCGTCGAACGCTTGAAGCTGCCGGGTGAGGTCGTGACCGAAGAAGCGATCCTGACCGTGGCCCGCATCGATCCGCTCCGCGTCGAGGTGATCCTGCCCGCTCCGATGTTCGGCAAGGTGACGTTGGGTATGCGCGCGGAGGTGAGGCCCGAGCTGCCCGCCGATGGCATCTACACCGCATCCGTAGACGTGGTGGATCGGGTGATCGATCCCGCGAGCGGCACGTTCGGAGTTCGCCTCGAGCTTCCCAACCCCGACTACACGATTCCGAGCGGACTCCATTGCCGTGTGAGTTTTCTCTCGAACGACCCGAAGTAGATCACCATGAAAGGTCTACACGCCGTGTGACCCAGTCTGGGCCCCGGCGCTGGCCGAGCGGATCCGCAAGAAGGTCGCGGGCAGCGGGTTCAGCGAGCTGCCCATCCCCTCGAGCTTCGGCGTCTCGACCCCCTCGGGCGGCGCCCGGTCCGCCCATGACGTCGTCAAACAGGCGCGTCAGGCGCTCTAGGCCGCGAAGAGAGCGGCTCGGGACCGGATCGCGCGCTCCGACGAGGTCCGGAGGGAGGCCCGCGAGGCCGCGGACACCGAGTCGACCGGCACCGCATTTGCGGGGCTGTCCGGCTCAGTTCCCAGGACCGGCCAGCCGATAAGTCGGTCGACTACAACCAGATCGACGGGTAGCTGCATGTCCAAAACTTCAACGCGCCCCTCGAGGGTGCTTGTCGAGGCGCTCGAGAAGCGCCTCCTCCTCTCTGCCGACATTCCGGGGATCCTGGGTGACGTGGACCTGGCACGCCAGGCCGGGGACGTCGTTGCGGAGGTCTCGCTGCTCGACAGCGAGGAGCTCCAACGGGCTGCTGACCAGCTTCGCCACGAGCTCGTCGTCGTGGATCCCGGCGTCGAGGGCTACGAGGCACTCGTCGACGACATTCGCGCCACCGACCCTTCGGGCCGACAGATCGACGTGGTCGTCCTCGATCCGGACCGCGACGGAATCTCGCAGCTCAGCGATGTTCTCTCCGGCTTCGACGATCTCGATGGCGTTCACATCATCTCCCACGCCGAAGACGGCGCCGTGCAGCTCGGAAGCGGGCAATTCGATGCAGGAACGCTCGCCGACCGCAGCGCCGAGGTCGCGACCTGGGCCGACGCTCTGACGGGTGACGCCGATCTGCTGTTCTACGGTTGCGACCTCGCGGAGACCGATGCGGGACGGGCGCTCGTCGACCAGCTATCCCAGATCACCGGCGCCGACGTGGCCGCGAGCGACGATCTGACGGGCGCTTCGTCGCTCGGCGGCGACTGGAACCTCGAGTACCGCGTCGGCGAGCTCGAGACGCAGGTCGCGGTCAGTCAGGAGCTCCAGGCCAACTGGCAGGGCGTGTTTGCGACGTACACCGTGAGCACCACCGACGAAAGCGGTACGGGATCGCTGCGCCAGGCGATCGACGACGCGAACGCGGGGCCCGAGGGGAGCACGATCGAGTTCACCCTCGCGCCCGGCAGCATCATCGAGCTCGACTCGATTCTGCCCGCGATCAGCGTGAACGACCTCACGATCGACGCGAGTTCGGGAGGTGTTCCCGGCGTTGTACTCGATGGAGACGATCTGGACGGAAACGGCTTCACCGTCACGGGCGACGGAGTCACGATCCGTGGATTCGTCATCCACGACTTCGACGGACACGGCATCCGGATCACAGGCGATGGGAACACCGTCGCGGGCAACTACATCGGAACGAACGCAGACGGCACTTCGGACGTCAGGAACCGCGACGACGGCGTACGCATAGACGGCGACAACAACACCATCGGTGGGACCAGCGCCGCGGACGCGAACCTGCTCTCGGGGAACAGTGACTGGGGGATCTCGTTTCACTCCTCCGCGACGAACAACCTCGTCATCGGCAATCTGATCGGGACCGACAAGACCGGTACCGTCGCGGTGGCGAACAAAGACGGCGGAATCCTTCTCTCGGGCGCCGGAAGCAACACGATCGGCGGTGTCGGTCTCGGCAACGTGGTCTCCGGGAATGGAGACGACGGAATCTATGTCTCTCAGGGCGCCGACGACAACGTCATTCTCGGCAATTACGTCGGGGTGAATGCCGCCGGGACTGCGGCCCTCGCCAATGCCGATGAGGGAATCGAGATCCACTCCAGCGGAACCATCGTCGGGGGCTCGGGTGCTGGGGAAGCCAACGTCATCTCAGGGAACAAAGGCGAAGGCATCAAGATCCAGGACAACGCTGGCGGCACGCAGGTCATCGGGAACAAGATCGGAACCGACGCCAGCGGAACCGTGGTCATCGGCAACCGAGGCTACGGGGTCCGTGTCACGACCTCCAGCGACGCGACGATCGGAGGCGTGGGAGCCGGCGATGGGAACATCATCGCCGGGAACAAGGAGGGCGTCCACGTAGAGTCCAGCGCGACGACCGTCGCCATCCTTCAAAACTCGATCCACTCGAACGATGGTCTCGGCATCAACCTGAAAAGCGGCGGCGAGATCGGCCTCGGGACCACGCCGAACGACGACGGCGATGGCGACAGCGGGGCGAACCATCGCCAGAACTTCCCCGAGCTCACCAGCGCATCGACCAACGGCATTGACTCGACGCTCATCGCCGGCGAGCTGGAAAGCTCGGCGAGCACGAGCTTCCGCGTCGAGTTCTTCGCGAACACCACGGGTGGCGGCT
>JABSQW010000125.1 GCA_013215605.1 Myxococcales bacterium | reverse complement strand
GTCGATTTCGCCCAACTTTCCAAACATCGCGCGCGCGGACAGCTGCGAGCTGGCGAACATCTCGCGCGGCGAGTTGGCGGTGGCGAGCATGATGTTGTCTGCGGCGGCCATCTCGTAGAGATCGAGCATCGTGTAGCGCTTGAAATACTCGATCAACGGCGCCTCGATCTCGCGGATGTCCTGCGCGGTCAGCTCGTTCTGGTTGAACTTGTCCCAGTCCCGCTCCGACCAGGCGGGCGTCGACACGCCCTCCTCCTCCAGGATCCTGGTCATCTTCCAGTAGGTGGGTGCGCGCGCCACACCACCGCGCAGACCGAAGCTCAGCCAGCCGTCCTTGCAGCGCCAGATCTCGCGCGTCGCGCCGATTCGAGCGCCCAGGCGACTGCCACGACTCCCTCCCTCACGCGCGAAATTCAACAGCGCGCCCATGTTCGAGACGATCACCGCCTCCTGGATCGAGACGTCGATCACCTGCGGCCGGCCCGACGCGAGCCCGCTGATCGCGGCGATCGCCGCCTCTGGGCCCACGTGCGCATAGCCCGACGGCTCGCTACAGCGCAGCGGCGCGCGGTCGGGAAAGCCGGTGACGTACATGTTACCGCTGGCCGCCATCGCACCGAGATCCGTACCGCGCCAACCGGCGCGTGGACCCGAGAGACCAAACGGCGTAATGCGAACCCACACGGCCAGCGGTGCGCGTGAGGGATCGAGTTGCAGCGCTCCCGGCCAGCCCGGGGTGTCGAGGACGACGTCGGCTCCCGCGAGCAACGGCTCGAGGCTGGAATCATCGGAATCACACACCACGCTGGTCTTGCCCGCATTCCAGGCGGTGAAGCGCAACGAGGCCTCCGCGTCGCGTCGAGCCTCGATGAACGGCCCGACGCCGCGCAGCGGGTCGCCGCCCGGGGGTTCCAGCTTGACGACCTCTGCGCCGAGGTCGGCCAGGATCCGGCCAGTCATGTGCCCCGGCTCGCCCGCCAGGTCGACGACGCGAACTCCCTCCAGCAGCGCCTCGCTCACGGCGTCTCCTTCTCGCCGCGGCTACACGGCGGTCATCCGCTCATCTTATACTGGCGGGCCACGCGACAGGCACCCGTCACCGGCAGGCGGAAGGGCTCGATCCAACGCCGCGAAGCAGCCCGGCGAATGCCGCACGAGAGGAATGGAAATGTCACTGAACAGGGATGAGGTGGTCGGACTTCCCACCGGAGCCTCCACGGTCCACGTCGAGCGCGGACCCGTCAGCAAGTTCGCGCGATCCGTCACCGATCCGAACCCCGTCTACCACGATCTGGCGGCCGCGCGCGAAGCCGGCTTCGACAGCATTCCCGCGCCGCCCACCTTCACCTTCTCTGCCGCGAGTCACTGGGGCGCCTTCCCCGAGGACCAGCCCGAGGATCCGACGGGCGGTGCTGGCAACCCCATGGGCAGGTTGATGGGAGACCTGAGAAAGGAAGGAGGACTGATTCTCCACGGCGAGCAGGAGTTCGTCTACCACAAGCCCATGCAGGTGGGCGAGACGCTCCGCCGAGAGGGCAAGATCGTCGACCTCTACACCAAGGAGGCGAAGGGCAAGACGATGACCTTCCTGGTCACGGAGACCGTCTTCAAGGACGACGCCGGTGATCCCGTCGTGACCGAGCGCTTCAACCTCATCCACCGCAGGTAGACGACGTCGCGGGAAAGAAGGGAGAGAGCATGGCCAAACCGATCGCGAAGCTCCGCTACGACGACCTCTCGGAAGGCGACGAAGCACCGGCCCTGAGCCACGAATTGACGCGCAGCGGCCTCGTCGCCTACGCGGGCGCTTCTGGCGACATGAACCCGATGCACCACGACGAGGTCCAAGCGAAGGCGGCCGGCCTGCCCAGCGTGTTTGGCCACGGAATGCTCTCCATGGGAATCCTCGGCCGCGCCCTCACGGATTGGGCGGGCGTAGGAAACCTCACGGAGTACCGGGCGCGCTTCACGAAGCAGACCTGGCCGGGCGAAACCCTCAGTACGCGCATCGTCGTGACGGGAAAGAGCCAGACCGAGGAGGGCAAGCGCGTGTCGGTCGACGTCACGCTCTGCAACCAGGACGGCGAGGTCAAGCTCGCCGGCACGGCCACCGTGGCGGTGGCGTGAACGAGTTCGCAAGCAAAGAGGACGAAACATGGAAGGTCGAAAACACGCCGGCGTCGTCATCGCCACCGTATCGAATGTCGACGCCGCCCAGGCCGAGGTCTGGGAACAGCGTTGGCGAAGCGGGCGCGTCCCGGACGCCGTGGAGAACGGCGCCGTGGACCACGGTATCGGGTTTCGCGTCTCGTCGGGCTACGACC
>JABSQW010000124.1 GCA_013215605.1 Myxococcales bacterium | reverse complement strand
GACCGTAGCTGAGCGCCACGTGACGCGTGATCTTCCGCGTGACGTCGCAGCAGTCGGCGTTCTCGCCGAACTCACGCTCGTCGCGATTCGCCGAGGCGTAGAGGAGCAACACCTTGCGACCCTTCGGAATCGTCTGGCCTTGGATCTCCACGTCGCTCATCGCCGTGCGCGTCAGCCCCTGAACCGGCGATGTCAGCCGGAGGAACTCCTCGACGGCGTTCTTCGAGTTTCCCGAACCCGACAGCAGCAGGGCTCGTTGGTCGGGATGCTTCGTGAGGAGTTCGAGAGTGCCTCCGAGCAGTCCGGTGGTCGTATCGTTTCCTCCGGTCACGAGGGTGAAACCCATTCCCAGGATCTTCGCGACCGAGACCTCCTCGCCCGACTTCAATCGACCGTGGACCAGCGCGGAGATCACGTCGTCACCGGGCTCGGCTCGCCGCTTCTCCATCAGGTCGTTGAAGTAACCCATCAACTCGCCAACGGCTTCGGCCGCATCGAGAACACCGGGGCCTGCGTTCGCGGCGACGATGGCGTTCGTCCATCGATCGAAGAGTGCGCGGTCCTCTCTCGGCACCCCGAGGAAGTGTGAAACCACGAGGCTCGGGAGTGGCTTGAGGAGTTCCTCGACGATGTCGCCCTCCCCCATCTCCCGAAGTCTTTCGATCCGCTCGACCACGAACTCGCGAATCATGGGGTCGAGGGCCGCGACACGCTGCGGGGTGAACTGTTTGATCGCGAGCTTGCGGAGCGAGGTGTGGTCGGGCGGGTCCATCATGACGATTGGCGCTTCGAGCCCCAGCGACGCCATGTCCCCGTACGCGAACGTCAGACCCGACGCCGAGGAGAACGTCTTCGCATCGACGGCTGCGGCGAAGACGTCCCGGAAGCGCGACAGGACCCAGTAGTCCTCGCCGTCGCCGTTGTCGGGTACGCGATGGACGGGATCGTGATCCCGCAACGCGCGGTACATCGAAAAGGGATCGCGCCAGCGCTCTCCCCCCAGAGGTTCGAAGTGGGCACCCGCGGCGTCGGACATGAAACCTCCCCCTTCGTCACTGTAGAACAAAACAAAAATTCTGTCTGACAGGAGAGACGAACCAACGCAGGAAATTGCGACCCCGGATCCCTTCCCCAGAACACAACGCCGTCGGCGTCTCGTCCGCATCGGCGCATGAAGGGTGCTTTGCGGATGACTGCGATCCAGCCGATCGCCTAGACTGGCGGCCCACCGTATCCAGCGGCGCGCCTGGAACGCAGGGGCGTGCTGCAAAGGGAGGGCTTTCATGGCCAGTGCTCCCGCCGCAACCGCGTCGTCTCCCGTGCTGTCCCCGGAGTTTCTCACCGACAACCACCGCGTTGTCGCGGAGCTTCGCCAACGCGATCCCGTCCACTGGGTGACCGACCTCAGGTTCTGGCTCCTGACCCGCTACGACGACGTGCGGCAGCTGTTCACGGACCCGAACTGCACACCCGACCCACACGCCTGGGAGCACTACGCGCCGCCGACCGCGGGCAGCTGGAAGGCGCTCATCGAGAGCAAGGGCCTCTTTGGTGCGTCGCCCGCCGAACATGCGCGCCTGCGGCAGCTCGTCTCCCTCGCCCTCACACCACGGGCGGTCAAGCGCATGGAGTGGCAGGTGCGCGAGGTGGTGGAGCAGTTCTCCGAGCCGCTGCGCGGCCGCACCGGCGTGGTCGACCTCATTGATGAGTTCACGAACCCGATTCCGAACGCGGTGATCAGTCGCATTACCGGCATCCCGCCCAAGGGCGACGACGACCGGCGCTTCCGCGAGCTCGCCCAGCTGACGATCCGCGGGTTTCCGTCCTTCGCGCCCGAAGATGTGAAACGCGAGTCGGAGCAGGCCAGCGATGAGATGCGGGACTGGGTCTCCTCCATGGCCGACGAACGCCGCCGCGCGCCGCGCGCGGATCTCGTCAGCGACCTCGTGCAGGCCCAGGAGGCCGGCGACCGCATGTCGAACGACGAGATCGTGATGATGATCTCCGCCTTGGTGACCGCGGGCAGCGAGACGACCATGCTCGGCGGCACCTTCGCCCTGCGGAGCCTGCTTCGCCACCCCGACGAACTCGCGAAGCTGCGCGCGAACCGGCAGCTCCTGGACAACACCGTGATGGAGGTGCTGCGCTACGACTTCGGGGTCGGCGGTGGACTTCCCCGCTACGCGCTTCGCGACTTCGAGCTGCGCGGCAAGCAGATCCGGAAGGGCCAGCAGCTTCAGCTCTCCTTTCAGGGCGCCCATCGCGACCCGAGCGTGTTCCGCGATCCGGATCGCTTCGACATCGAGCGCGACACGAAGAACGTGATCAGTTTCGGCCGCGGGCCCCATTTCTGTCTGGGCGCAAACCTCGCCAAGCAGGAAATGCGCTGCATGATCGACGGCGCGCTCGGCTTTCTGCCGCCCGGCGCCAGCCTGCGCGAAGACCTGGTGCGTTGGAGCGAAATGGTGATCATGCGCCGCATGGAGAACCTGCCCGTCGCGTTCGACGGTTGAATCGGTCCCGGCTCCGACTGGCGTGACGTACTCGCTTCTCTCCGGTGTTCGGGTGCTCGAGCTCTCTCTCCTCGCACCCGACCTGCTCGGCATGCACCTCGCGGACCTCGGCGCCGACGTCATCAAGATCGAGCAGCCGCCGCGGGGCGACTACGTCAGGGAGCTCGGCGCGCACAAGGCGGGCGGCGTGTCCTTCATGCACCTGCGCTGGAACCGGAGCAAGCGCAGCCTCACCCTCGACTGCAAGCAGGCGCGCGGACGCGAGCTCCTGCACCGGCTGGCGACAGGTGCCGACGTCGTCATCGACGGGCTTCGCGCCGGCGCCGCCGAGCGCTGCGGCGCCGGCTACGACGAGCTGCGCGCGCTCCAGCCCGCGATCGTGTACTGCTCGTTGTCGGGAACGGGCCGTCGGAGCCCCTACGCGCAGCTTGCCACCCACGGCGTCGCATACGACGCCTTCGCAGGGCTCGCACCGCCCGTCGACGACCCCGCCGACGGCGAGCCGCGGATTCCTCCGCACGTGGGAATCGGTATGCACGCCGCACCTCTCTACGCCGGGATGGCCGTCTGCGCCGCGCTCGTTCGGGCGCGCACCACCGGCGTTGGAAGCTGCCTCGACATCGCGGAGCTCGACGCCTCGGTCGCGTGGCAGGCCGAGGCCCTCGCCGGCGCGCGTGGGGAGCAGGCACCGGGTCGCGTCGACCTTTCCGCGTCCGTCCGGTACCAGTACTACCGAACGGCGGACGAGCGCGTCGTGCTGTTCCAGGCGTCCGAGCGAAAATTCTGGCGCAATTTCTGCGACGCAGTCGGCCGTCCCGACCTCTTCGAGGCGAAGCCTGGCGACGCCGTTGGCGACCACGCGCGCGGCGACGAGGAGTTGAGGCGCGAGCTCGCGCAGATCTTCCGAACGAGAACTCGAGACGAGTGGATCGCGCTGTTCCTCGAGGCCGACGTGCCCGGCGCCCCGGTCTACCCCGTCGACGAGTTGCCCGACGACCCACACGTGAAAGAACGCGCACTCCTCATCGAGCAGGATCACCCCGTCGCCGGATCCCTTCGGCTGTTCTCGACGCCCATCCACAGCGACAACGAGACGTTCTCCACGACGCCCGCGCCCGCGCCAGGTGAGCACAATGATGAGATCCTGAGCGAGGTCCTTGGCCTCTCCCGATCCGAGATCGCGCACCTGCGGGCGGAGGGCGTGGTGTAGAAGCTTGCTCTCTGGCCTACGTTTCGGGACTCGAACCGGTGCTCCACGCGAGGGCGCCGCAGCGCTCCGGGCAGTACGGCCCAAAGAGGAAACCACGTGAAGAAGCGAAGTCATTGGCAGGACAACCTACGACTGGTTGGCCTTTGCTTGAGCATCTGGTTCCTGGTGTCCTTTGGCTTCGGGATCCTGCTGCTGGACGTTCTCAACCAGATCGAGATCGCTGGTTTCAAGCTCGGCTTCTGGTTCGCCCAGCAGGGCAGCATCTACGTCTTCGTCGGCCTGATCTTCTTCTACGCGCGGCGCATGTCGGCAATCGACAAGGCCCACGGCGTGGACGAGGACTGAGCGTGGATCTCCAGACGCTGACGTACATCGTAGTGGGCGCATCGTTCGCGCTCTACATCGTGATCGCTCTGCTCTCGCAAGCCCGCAGCACCGGCGAGTTCTACGTAGCGGGCAAGCACGTGCACCCGGTGGCGAACGGCATGGCTACCGCGGCCGACTGGATGTCCGCTGCCTCCTTCATCTCCATGGCCGGGCTGATCGCATTCCTCGGCTACGACGGCGCGGTCTATCTCATGGGCTGGACCGGTGGCTACGTCCTGCTGGCGCTGTTGCTCGCTCCGTACCTGAGGAAGTTTGGCAAGTTCACCGTGCCCGAGTTCATCGGCGATCGCTACGATTCGCAGGCTGCTCGCGTGGTTGCCGTCGTGTGCTTGATCGTCATCTCCTTCACCTACATCGCGGGGCAGATGCGTGGCGTGGGCATCGTGTTCTCGCGCTTCCTCAACGTCGACATCTCCATCGGTCTCATGATCGGCATGGCGATCATCTTCTTCTACGCGGTGATCGGCGGCATGAAGGGCATTACGTATACGCAGGTCGCGCAGTACTGCGTACTGATCTTCGCCTACACCGTCCCCGCGGTGTTCATCTCGCTGCAGGTGACGGGAATGCCCGTCCCGCAGCTCGCGTTCGGCAGCGAGGTCACCAGCGGTGGTGGCTTCCTGCTCGAAAAGCTCGACCGGGTCGTGACCGATCTCGGCTTCGCGGCGTACACGAGTGGGAGCAAGAGCCGCGTCGACGTCTTCTTCATCACGATGGCGCTGATGATCGGAACCGCGGGGCTGCCACACGTCATCGTCCGATTCTTCACGGTGCCGCGCGTGCGCGACGCCCGTATGTCGGCGGGATGGGCGCTGCTGTTCATCGCCATTCTCTACACGACGGCGCCCGCGGTCGGTGCGCTCGCGCGGCTGAACCTGACGGAGACGATTCAGATGGGGTCGGTGGGTGAGTCGGACGGCAACCTCGCCTACGAGGATCGTCCGGAGTGGTTCAAGACGTGGGAAGACACGGGCCTGCTGGGATTCGAAGACAAGAACGGCGACGGCCGCATCCAGTACTACAACGACGCGAACGCCGAGTTCGACGCGAAGGCGGCGGCCTACGGCTGGAATGGAAACGAGTTGCGGGTCGACAACGACATCATCGTGCTCGCGAATCCGGAGATTGCCGGGCTTCCGGATTGGGTCGTCGCACTGGTGGCGGCGGGCGGAATCGCCGCCGCGCTGTCGACTGCCGCCGGCCTGCTGCTCGTGATCTCTGCAGCGGTGTCACACGATCTCTTGAAGAGCGTATTCGCGCGGCGTATTACCGAACGCAACGAGCTGACGGCCGGCCGGATCAGCGCGGCGGTCGCGATTCTCCTGGCGGGCTATCTCGGCTACAACCCGCCGGGATTCGTCGCCCAGGTCGTGGCACTCGCCTTCGGGTTGGCCGCGGCGTCGCTCTTCCCCGTCGTTCTGCTCGGCATCTTCACCTTTCGGGTGAACAAGCACGGGGCGATCGCCGGAATGTTGTCGGGCCTCGCGTTCACGGTGGGCTACATCATCTATTTCAAGGGCGTGTTCGTGGCACCCTTCGCGGTGAACTCGCCGGAGAACTGGCTGTTCGGGATCTCACCCGAGGGAATCGGTGCCCTGGGTGCGCTGCTGAACTTCGCCGTCGCAATCAGCGTCAGTGCGCTCACGCCCCCACCCTCGGCGGAGGTGCGTGAGTTGGTCGAGCGGATCCGGGTGCCTGCCTGAATGCCGGGGTCGCGCTCCTAGAGGACCGTCGCTCGCAGCTCGCCCACGCGGGAACCGAGATTTCCGTAGCGGTGGTAGTCGACGCACAGACTCTGCTCCCGCAGGTAGTGGAGCAGCTCGACCCGGCCGACGGCGAGCACGGGTGCCGCCGCGAGGTACAGGCCGACCTCCGCGGCCGCACGGCGCACGACGTCTGGAATGCGATCGGGGTGCGCGTAGCGCACACGCTCGGTCTGGCCGCTGTGGATCGCGGCGGCGAGACGCTCGTCGGATTCGTCCACGAACTCGATGGCGGCGGCCCACGACTCCGTGCGCTCCTGGAGCAGCTCGATGTCCCCCTCCTCTCGTCCGAGGGGAACGCTCACCGTGACCCCGCAATGAGCAGCTCGGGCAGCCATGACCCGCGCAAAGAGTTCGAAGGGACTGTCGTCGGGATGGACGCGGATTCGCAGGGGTCCGACCGGCTGGTAGCGCCGCAGGTTGTCCTGGCCGATGAGGCGAAAGGAGTCGTGATCGCGGCCGAACTCCTCGTCCATGGCACGCTCGTAGCTCGCCGCTGCACGCCGCAGGCGAGCCAGGGCGTCGGGCTCGAGCGCCGCACGCCGATCGAGCTCCGACAGCAGAGCCTTTAGCCACTCGTCTGCAACGCGCTCGCTCCCGCCACCCTCCCCCACCTCGCGAAAGCCCATCAGCTGCGCGACGTAGTTGGGTCCGCCCGCCTTGATACCGGGCCCCACGGCGCTCCTCGCCATCCCTCCGAAGGGCTGGCGCAGCACGATCGCCCCCGTCGTGCCCCGGTTCACGTAGAGATTGCCGGCGCGCAGCCGCCGCGCCCAGTGGTCCTGCTCGCGTTCGTCGAGACTGTGCAGGCCCGACGTCAGCCCGTAACCGGTCTGGTGAACGAGGTCGATGGCCTCGTCGAGATCGTTCGCGCACAGGACACCGAGCAGCGGCCCGAAGAACTCGGTGGTATGGGTAACGCTGCCCGGCGCGACGCCCCACTTGATGCCCGGTGACCACAGGCACGGGTTGTTTCCGATCCGGCGCGGGCGCACCGCCCACGACTCTCCCGCTTCGAGCTCCTTCAATGCGCTCTCGAGCGCGCCTCGAGGCGGTCGGATCAGCGGACCCACCACGGTGGTGAGCTCCCAGGCCGAGCCCACGCGAAGGCTCTCCACCGCATCACACAACGTGCGCTTGAAGTCCGGGTCCTCGTAGACCTCCCGCTCCAGGATCAACAGCGACGTGGCCGAGCACTTCTGCCCGGCGTGACCGAACGCCGACTGCACCACGTGCTTGATGGCGAGGTCGCGATCGGACATGGCAGTCACGATGCTGGCGTTCTTCCCCCCCGTCTCGGCGAGGATCGGAATGCCAGGGTCGAGGCGGAGCAGGTGAAACGCCGTGGCCGTGCCGCCCGTGAAGATCACAGCGTCGACGCCCTCGTGGGTGGCGAGGCGCGTAGCCGCGTCCTCGTTCTCGCCGTACACGAACTGGAGCACCCGCTGGCTCACTCCTGCAGACCAGAAGCACTGGCACAGGAGCCAGGCGGTGGCGACCGTTTCGGGTGCGGGCTTCAGGATGACGGTATTTCCAGCCGCCAGCGCGGCCGCGACGCCACCGCAGGGAATGGCGATGGGAAAGTTCCAGGGCGGCAGCACGGCGACGACGCCCCGACCGCGCGCATCGACGCCCGGCAGGTCGGCGAAGGCCTCTGCGCTGCGGGCGTAGAACTCGCAGAAGTCGATCGCCTCGGAGACTTCGGGGTCGCTCTCGAGCAGCACCTTGCCGCCTTCGGCGAGGGCGATGCCCAGGAAGGCGGCGCGGCGCTCGCGGATGCGCTGGGCGACACGTCCGAGCACTCCCGCGCGGTCGCCGGCCGAACGGGAACGCCAGCCATCCGGGTCGGTGCGCGCACAGAGGACGGCCGCGTCGACGTCATGCGTCGTCGCGATGCGAAACCGCGCCACCACGGTCCCCGGACGCGAGGGATCGCTCGACTCTCCCGTGAGCCGGTCCTCGATGATCTCGCGCCCCGCCACCACGAGGGGAACTTCCAGTGCCTTCGCGCCGTGACGATCCCGCCACGTCTCGACGATGGACCGCGCCCAGTCCGCGTGGTGGGGGAGCGCGAAGTCGGTATCGGGTTCGTTGCGAAACGCCGGCCAGGCCTCGCGGTCGCCAACCGACGGCGTGGGCGGTGGCTCGCTGCGATCCTGCGCGCGGCGGGGACCCTCCCCAAGGGAGGGGATCGCGTCGAAGGCCTCGACGAAGTCGCGCTCGAGCTGCTGCCACGCCTCGGAATCCACCGAGAGGCGAAAGGCGTGCCGCAGGAAATTGTCGGGGCCGGTGTTCTCGTCCAGCCGTCGGACCAGGTACCCGATGGCGTGAATGAAGTCCTCGCGCGGGCACGCCGGCGCGTAGAGGAGCAGATCCGACGTCTCCTCGAAGAGCGCGCGCCGCTGGTGGTTCGCCATGCCTTCGAGCATCTCGAGATGGACGAACTCTTCGACGCCGCGCGCCTCGGCGAGCACCAGGCCGTAGGCGAGTTCGAAGAGATTGTGCGATGCGATTCCCACGCGAACGGCGCGTGCGTGGTCGGGCTCGAGGGCAAAGCGCAGCATCCGCTTGTAGTTGGCGTCGGTCTCCCGCTTGGTCTGGAAGGGCGCGGCGCGCCAGCCCCGCTGCGACGCCTCGACGCGCTCCATCTCCATGTTGGCGCCCTTGACGATGCGCAGTGTGACCGGCGCTCCCCCGGAGGCCTGCCGCCGCAGTGCCCACTCCGTAATGCGACGCTGCGTGGCGAAGGAGTCCTGAACGTACCCCTGGAGCACGATCCCAGCCTGAGCGGCCTCGAGCCCCGGCCGGTCGAGGGTGCGCATGAACGTCTCGGCGGTGATGCCGAGGTCGCGGTACTCCTCCATGTCGAGGTAGACGAGTTTCGGCACGAGGGTTCCGTCGGCGCGTGCGAAGCGATCCTTCGCGGCCGCGCGCACCAGCAGCTCCAGGCGATCGCAAAGCGTCCGGATCGTCTGATCGCGGGCGACCGGCGAGATCTGAGAGAAGATCGTCGAGATCTTGACCGACACGACCTCGATGTCGGGGTTCTGCAGAGCCGCGAGGTAGCCCGCGAGACGCCGTTCGGCTTCCTTCTCGCCGAGCAGCGCCTCGCCGAGGAAGTTCACGTTCATGCGCACGCCTTCGTCCCGCCGCGCGCGAAGGTGCGCGGCCAGAAGCTCCGGCTCGGCGGGCAGCACCACGTTGGCGGTCTCCTGGTGCATCTTCTCCTTCACCAGGGGTACGGCAACCCCCGGCAGGTAGCCGCCGAAGGACTGGAAGCCGCGCAGCAGGGTGCGGTCGACGGGGGAGAAGAAGCGCGGCACGCCCTGCACGTCGAGGATGTGCGTCAGCTGGTCGGCCGAGCGCTTGGCTGCGCTCGACCGGAAGGCCTGGTCGGTCATCTCCACCAGCGTCGCCTTGTCGGCGGGGTGCTGGATCATGCGATCGAGCTCGGCCTGCTGGCGGCGCTCCTGCGGAGTCTGCAGCGCGACCGCGCGCTCTTGGAGCCGGCGCGCCAGGCGGACGGCTGCAGTGATCAATCCGGCCTCGACTTCGACCCGCGGCGATCGAGCCATCTCAGCGTCCTTTGAAGATCGGCTTGCGCTTCTCGACGAACGCGCGCACGGCCTCGCGGTGATCCTCGGTGCTCGCGCTCGCCACCGTGGCCTCGGCTTCGTGCGCGAGGCAGGTATCGAGGTCTTCGCGCTGCGAGCGGTCGAGGTTCGCCTTCATCAGGCGATAGGCCACGCTCGGGCCGGCGGCGAGGCGCCGCGCGAGGGCCAGCGTCTCTTCCATCAGCTTCTCATCGGGGACGACCCGATTCACGATGCCGAGCTCGAGGCAATCTGCCGCCTCGACCCGGTCGGCCGTGAAGAAGAGCTCGCGCGCCTTCATCTGGCCGACCAGGCGTGGCAAGAAGAAGCTCACGCCGTAGTCGCCGGCAAGCCCGATGTTGGCGAAGCCCGTGGTCACGAACGCGCTCTCAGCCGCGAGGCGCAGGTCGCACGCCAGTGCGATCGCGAACCCGGCGCCCGCGGCCGGTCCCGGCAGAGCCGCGATCGTAGGCTGTGGCAACGCGTACAAGGCGCCCGTCAAGGAACGCTGCCGCTCGGTGAGGTCCGCGACGACGCCCTCGCGCGTCGTTGGTCGGTCCGGGCGCGGCTCGCCGCGACCGCCCATCCCCTTGACATCACCGCCGGCGCAGAACGCCGTGCCCGCCCCGGTCAGAACGACGCAGCGGGCCTCGGGCATGTCGGGAAGTCGCGCGAACATCCGCCGCAGCGCGGGGCTCAAGGTGTCGGAGAGCGCGTTGCGAGACTCGGGGCGGTTCAGCGTGAGCAGT
>JABSQW010000123.1 GCA_013215605.1 Myxococcales bacterium | reverse complement strand
GCGCAGTCGTCCACTCGGAGGAACGCTGGGCGGAGGAGGCGAAGGGCTGTCCCGGGATGAACCGCGGCGCGCTTCACGACGTGGCGCGAATCGATGCCCTCGCCGACGACGACGGAACCTCGGACTCGTCTCGAGAATCCAGCCCAATCGCGTCCTCGCGGCTCTCTCGCGATCCCGGGTGACTCGTGCTGAGCTTCGACTTCGACAAGTGGACGATCCGCTCCGACCCCGACCTGACACGGGAGGTCTACGCGTCGATCGACACGAGCGGCGCCGAGCTCTGCGGCTGCGAGGAGTGCTTCAACTTCGCCGCTGTGCGACACCTCGTGTACACGCCCGAAATCCTGAACCTCCTCGACTGGTTCGGCGTCGACCCGCTCCTCGAGTCGGGCGTGCGCCACCGCGGTCGCCTCGACTCGGGCCTGCACCTCTACTCGGGCTGGTTCCACCTGGTGGGTGAGATCACCGCTGGCCCCCTCACACCGGTTGCCGCGGCGCGCGAGGGCGAGAAGTCGATCGTGTCGCTGATCCCGTCCGGGGACGGGCTGCAGTTCGGATTCTCGACCGCTCGGGGCAATGCACCGGACGAGTTCTTCGGACTCCCGGTGGTGCAGTTCGAGTTCTGTGCGGAGCTGCCCTGGGTCTCGAACGGACCCGAGCCCGCATGACCCGGTTCTCGGGCCACCTTCCTAGTTAGTGGCGCTGACCTGCTCCGAACCGCCGCTCCCCAGCGACGTGAACGTCTGGTAGAGGGACACGGCGAGGCCGCACACGAACACGGCGGCGAGGAAGCCGAAAGCCACGACCGCCAGGCTGCTCCCCGACGCCTGGGCGCTCAGGATCAGGTTCGCGAAGAGACTGATCAGGGCCACGAACATCGCGCAGGCCGACAGCCACTCGACGACGGTCCGGCGCGGGCTGGGCGCGGTGAACGAGATGATGAGCCACCCGAGCACGAGGGCCGCCACAGCTCCCCATCCGACCATCGCGATCGTCGACATGTCCGTCACCCCGCTCCCGCCGTGCGTTCGGCGCCGCTGTCCGTTTCGGCCGCGAGAAGCATCGACTTGACGCGGATCCGCTGGGATCACGGCCGAAGCACGTTGGACGTCTCGAGGTTATCCCGGCCGGCTGCGCGTTGCAGGGCCACCCGCCCGCTAGAGCGACTCTACGTGCTTGCGGATCCTGGCGACGAGCTGGTCCGGCGTGAACCCGTAGGCCTCGTAGAGGTCACGGTAGGGCGCTGAGCTGCCGAACCGGTCGATCCCGTAGACGAGACCCGTCGAGCCGACCAGGCGCCGGAAGCTCTCTCCCACCCCGGCCTCGATCGCTACGACCGTGGCGTCTTCCGGAATCAGCTGCTTTCGATAGGACTCGGGCTGCTCGAGGAACAGCTCGAGACAGGGCACGGACACGACCCGAACGGGGAAGCCGTCGGACTGGAGCTTTGCGGCGGCGTTGCAAGCCAACGCCACCTCGGAGCCCGTCGCGAGAAGTACCACTTTGGCCGTCTCGCTCGGATCGCGGAGCGCATAGGCGCCCTTCAGTACGTCCGCGGGCTCGAAGCCGGGCTCGCGCTCGAGCTGCGGCAGCGTCTGGCGGCTGAGCGCCAGCAGTGCCGGCCCACGAGCGCTCCTCGCGATCCACGCATAGGCCATCGCGGTCTCGATGCCGTCGGCCGGCCGGAAGACCGGCAGGCCCGGCATCGCTCTCAAAGAATCGAGGTGTTCGATCGGCTGGTGGGTCGGACCATCTTCTCCGAGGAAGATCGAATCGTGTGTGAAGACGAAGACCGTTTTGATCTTCATCAGCGCGGCGAGTCGAATCGACGGGCGCATGTAGTCGCTGAAGATCAGAAACGTGCCGCAGTACGGACGGAAGGTTCCTTCGAGCGCGATCCCGTTGGCGATCGTCCCCATCGCGTGCTCGCGCACACCGAAGTGGATGTTCGACCCGGCGAAGAAGTCCGCGCCGGCCTCGGCGGCGGGCCCGACGAAGCCGCGGGCCTTCAGGCTCGGCGGGGCTGCCGAGCCGGCGAGGTCCGCAGAGCCTCCCACCCAGTACGGAGCGACGCTCGCGATCTTCTCGAGCGCCGCGGCGGAGTGTTTGCGCGTCGCGTTCTCGACGTCGCTGCCATCGACGAGCTGCGCCTCGAGATCGACCGGCAGGGCGCCGGAGCGCGCAGCATCCCAGCTCGCTGCGAGATCGCGATGGGAATCGCGCCAGCGCGCCAGGGCTGCGTCAGCCTCTGCGCGCTCCTGCTGTTTGGCAGCGATCCGCTCGCCGAAGTACTCGCGCACCTCGTCGGGCACGAGGAACTCGCTGTCCGCCGGCCAGCCCGCTGCCTCCCGAGTGAGCGCGTATTCGTCGGCACCGAGATCACCGTGGGCCTTCGATGTGCCCGCGCCATTCGGACTGCCCAGACCGATCAGCGTGCGCATCACGATCAGCGACGGGCGATTCTCTTCACCGCGCGCAGCGGCGAGCGCGGCGCGCAGACCTGCGTTGTCCAGACCGTCGACGTGGGAGACGTGCCAGCCGTAGGCGTCGAAGCGCTTCGAAACGTCTTCCTTGAACGTGATCGACGTCGGACCGTCGATGGTGATCTGGTTGTCGTCGTAGATGTAGATGAGGTTGCCGAGCTCGTGTGTCCCCGCGAACGACGCCGCCTCGGACGAGACACCCTCCATCAGGTCGCCATCGCCGACGAAACCATACACGTTGGAATGTCCCGGCCCCTCGGATCCCGCAGCGAAGCGGGTCCGCGCCATCCGGAAGGCGAGCGCCATGCCCACACCGTGGCCGAAGCCCTGGCCGAGCGGGCCCGTCGTGACCTCGACTCCCGGCGTGTCGCCGTATTCGGGGTGACCCGGCGTTCTCGACCCCAGCGAACGGAAGGCCCGGAGGTCGTCGAGAGAGAGATCGAAGCCGAACAGGTGGAGCAGCACGTATTGCAACAGCGACGCGTGCCCGTTCGAGAGGACGAAGCGATCCCGCAGCGGCCACTCGGGGTCGGTAGGATCGAAGCGAAGGTGGCGGTCCCACAGCTCGAATGCCGGTCCGGCCAGCGCCAGCGGGGCGCCGATGTGTCCGGATTTCGCCTTGTCGATGGCATCGACGGCGAGGAATCGGATCGTCTTCTCGATGCGCTCCCTGAGCTGGGGAGTCGGGTCGGGGGTCATCGTTTCTCCGTTGGGGCGGTCGGCATGGACCACCGCTGAAACGCGAGGCAGGAATCGGGGTTGGGGGGCCCGACCCGGAGACGATACAACCGTTCCGCCCCGTCGGGAAGCACCGGCGAGCCCCAAACTGCCGGTCAGCGGGGCGCCGGGTCGCCTCCCCCGGATCGGCGCGCCGCCAGATCTCCTCGACGGCGCCGTTGCAGAGCGCCGCGCGAATCCGAAGCCTCCCTTCGCGTCGACGAGGAGCCCAGAGGCCCGAGGCTCCCCTCGTGCGCCCGGGGAGGGCGACTCTTCCGCTCGGGAACTCGCGAAACGGTGCCGTGGCCTCGGCGCCTGCACCCCCGATTTCGCGCAGCGCGGCATTTCGGTCGCAGCCCGCGTAAAAAAAATCAGCTTCGCGACCCGCGAGGGCTCCCCACACGCGGCTCGAGGCCTTCGGCCCGATCCGGTGGTTGACACCGAAGGGTGCGGCGGTATTGAGTTTCTGCGTGTTCCCCTCGGCTTCCTGGAAGCGTTCCCTGCTCGTCGTCGGCGCGCTGTCGGCGAGCTTCGTCGCGGGCTTTTCCATCGGCCGGCAGGGTCCCGTCGACGGAGTTGCGAGTCCGGGTGAAGGGCGTCGTCTGGCGTCGGCGCCGGCCCCCGGCGCTCCCGCCTCG
>JABSQW010000122.1 GCA_013215605.1 Myxococcales bacterium | reverse complement strand
CCCCCACGTGGTTTGCCTCAACGCCGGGGTCTCGGCGCCCACCGGGCCCATCCGTGCGCGCCACCAGTCGATCGAGAGCCAGACCGAGCCGCCCGCGCGCGGCACCCTCCTGGACCCCTGTATGGAACGCTGACCCGGCCTGGAACGCTGACCCGGTCGGGAACGCCGATCAGGCGGCTCGCACCGGCAGGTGGTGGATCGCCGGCACGTGCAGGTTGGGGACTCTCTCGGGCGGTCCGGCGCTTTCGAACCGAGGCAGGATCGGGATCAACGCGCGCAGCGCCGCGCGGAGCTCCCAGCGCGCGAGGTTCGCCCCCAGGCAGAAATGTGCGCCGTAGCCGCCGAAGGCGAGGTGACGATTCGGATCGCGCGTGATGTCGAAGCGGTAGGGATCTTCGAAGACCGCTTCGTCGCGATTCGCCGACGGATACCACATTCCCACGTCCTGACCGGCCTTGATCGTCACGCCCGAAAGCTCGAAGTCCTCGACCGCCGTCCTTGCAAACTGCACGACGGGCGAAGACCAGCGAAGGATCTCTTCACCGGCGGAGACGACGAGGCTTGGGTCCGAGCAGAGCAGGTCGCGCTGGTCGGGATTCTCGAGCAGCGCGTGAACCCCGCTGGTGATCGAGTTCCGCGTGGTCTCGTTGCCTGCCGCCAGGATCACGAAGAGGTAGCCCTGGAGCTGCTGTTCGGTGAGCGGCTTTCCGTCGACCTCCGAGTGAACGATCTTGCTGCACAGATCGTCTCCGCCGGGACCGCGCGCCTTGCGATCGCGAATGACCTCGATCATGTACGTGACCATCTCTCCGAAGGCGCGCTGGACGCCCTCGTTGCGGGTCTCGCCGGAGTGAAAGAAATCGCGCTCCGGCGCGCCGATCATGACGTTGGTGAGCTGCTTGAGGCGCATCCAGTCGCCGGCCGGCAGTCCCATCATCTCGCCGATGGCGGCGAGCGGTAGCTTCTCCGCAAAACCGCGCACGAAATCGCAGGTCTCGCCCGCGTCCGCGGCGCGGGTGAGCTCGGCGGAGAATTCATCGGCGAACTGCCGCGACAAGTCCTCGAAATGCGCTTCGAGCTTGTTCAACGAAGCCGGCGTGAAGTTCCGTGCCGAGAGCAGGCGAAATTTTCGATGCCTCGGGTCGTCCATGAGGATGAAGTCGGACGGCTCGTCGAGATCCCAGCCGAGCGCCTCGACGCGCATCTGCATCGAGGTGACTTGTCGTTCGTCCTCGTGGATCATCTGCAGGCGCAGGCGCCGGCTGTTGATAAAGACGTCGGCTCGCTTCGAGATCGTCAGGATGTCGGCGTGGCGGGTGATGGCCCAGAAGGGTGCGATGCCCTCGCGCTCGTACCAGAAGACGGGAGCTTCGCGCCGGAGCAGGTCCCATTCGCGCCAGGGATAGCCTCGGCTGACGTAGAGGCCCTTGCTGTGAATATCGAGCGTATCGAGGGTGGGATCGGACATAGGGTGAATGTATCACGGAGATTTGGCGCCCGGCCAGACAACGAGGTCGACGAGTCGGAGCCGCTTCGCGTTAAGATGGGCCGACTCATCACGACGAGGAGCCGATATGTCACCTGCGGGATTTCGTTACGACGGCAAGCGCGTACTGGTGGTCGGGGGCGCAACGGGGATGGGCGCCGCAGCTGCGAAGCGCGTCGCCGACCTCGGTGCGGAGGCCATCGTCATGGACGTCGCCGCGATCGACTACCCGTGCGCCCAGAGCCTGAAGGTCGATCTGCGCGACAAGTCGAGCGTCGAGGCTTCGATCGAGCAGATCAGCGCACCGATCCACGCGATCTTCTCGTGCGCGGGCATCGCCGACGGGCCCGGCCTGATGCTGATCAACTTCACCGCGCAGCGGCATCTCATCGACCGGCTGCTCGAGCAGGGCAAGCTCGGCCGCGGCGCGGCGATCGCGATGATTTCCTCCGCCGCCGGGATGGGCTGGCAGAACAATCTCGCGCAGGCCCTCGAGTTCCTCGACTGCGCGGACTGGGACTCCGCGGCGAAGTGGATCGAGGAGCACCCGGGGACCGACAACTACCTGATCAGCAAGCAGTTCATGTGCGCGTACGTGGCACGCGAGTCGTTCGCGCTGCTCCGCAAGGGCATCCGCCTCAACGCGGTACTCCCCGGTCCCACCGATACGCCGCTGGCGCGCGCCAATGCCGACGTGTGGCTCGGCTTCGGCGAGCCCTTCCGCAAGGAGGTCGGTGTCGAGCCGCTGACGCCGGAGCAGATCGGAGACACGTTGGTCTTCTTGTGCAGCGACGCCGCAGGAGGCATCAACGGCGCCAACCTGGTCATCGACCACGGACACGCGAGCCATTCGGTTGCGGGCGCCTACGACGATCCCGCGATCAAAGGCTTGCTCGGTATCGGCTGAACCGCCGCTCCCGGATCCGAACTTCGCCTCGATACGAAAGGAGCCCCTCATGGTCGACTTCAAAGCGATTCCCTGGATCGCAGAACACATCGAGCTCTACCGGACCGATCCGGAGAAGGCGCACCTGTGGGACTCGACTCACCTCGGGGGTCCCGGACTCCTGCCGACGCTTCTGCTCACGACCACGGGAAGGAAGACCGGCGAGCCCAGAGCGCTCCCTCTCATCTACGGAACGGTCGGTGACAGCTACGTGGTGATCGCTTCGAAGGGCGGCATGCCGTCGCATCCGATCTGGTACCTGAACCTCGAGGCTCATCCCGAGTGCGAGCTCCAGGTGGGCGCGAAGCGGCTCACCGCGAGGGCCCGCGTCGTCGAGGGAGAAGAACGCGAGCGGATCTGGAACCAGATGGTCGAGGTCTATCCCCCCTACGTGGACTACAAGAAGGCCACGGAGCGAATCATTCCGGTGGTGGTGCTCGACCCGGCGTGACGCTGTATCGAAGGAGAAGCGTTGATGAGTACGACGACGCAACCGCTCCGTGGGCAGGTGGCCCTGGTCACGGGTGCAAGCCGAGGGATCGGCAAGGGGATCGCCCTCGAGCTGGGCGCGGCGGGCGCGACGGTCTACGTGACGGGCCGCACCCGATCGGATTCGCAGGACGTTCCGGACTGGGCGAGCTCGACCGACCAGGCCGGCAGCATCGACGCCACCGCCGCTGAGCTGACGGAGCTCGGGGGTGAGGGAATCGCGGTCGGCTGCGACCACGCCCGCGACGACCAGGTGCAGGCGGCCTTCGACCAGGTTCGCAGCGAGCAGGGTCGCCTGGACATCCTGGTCAACAACGTGTGCTGGAACCACCTCGACAGCATGCTCGGCAAGCCCTTCTGGGAGCTTCCGATCTCCGCCTGGGACGAGACGACGACAGTGGGGCTGCGTTCCCACTACGTGGCGAGCTTCTTTGCGGCACCGACGATGGTCGAGCAGGGCTCGGGCCTCATTGTCAATGTGTCCTCCCACGGATCTCAATACGGGAGCTTCATCATCTCGGTTCCGTACGTGGCCGGAAAAGCGGGGATCGACCGCATCACCGACGCGATGCACCACGACCTCCACAGCCACGGAGTTTCGGTCGTCTCGATCTGGCCCGGCCTGGTCGCAACGGAGCGACTGCTGGTGAACGGCGAGCAGACCGAAGACGGACGGATTCATGTCTTCGGGCTCGACATCGGAGCCGCAGAGTCGCCGCGGCTGTCCGGGCGCAGCGTCGTTCAGCTGGCGACCGATGCAGAGGTCGCGAAGCGTTCCGGTCGTTGCTTTCGCACGACCGAACTCGCCCACGAGTACGGCTTCACGGACGTCGACGGCAGGATCCCCGACGATTCCCATCAGGCTTCGACCGTAGGCGGGGATGCTCCGGACTTCTGGAAGGGCGTCCTGGGAGAGAGCTGAGGTCTTCCCGCTCTGGGGCTTCCTTCGATGCCGGACGTCCAACGCGAGATGTGCGGGTAGAGCTCGAGCAGGCGCTGAAGGGAGGCGGGATTCATGGCACTGGAAGGTCGGATCGCCCTCGTGACCGGCGGCACTCGCGGCATCGGGCGGGCCATCGCCCTTGCCCTCGCCCGCGACGGCGCAGACGTCGCGATCAGCTACGCGCGCGACGAGGCTGCGGCGGCGGCCTGTGTGGAAGAAATCCACGCCGCAGGTAGACGCGGCAGCGCGACACGCGCCCCCGCGGAGGATCCCGACGCTCAGCGTTCCCTGGTCGACGCCGTGCAGGGGGACCTCGGTCCCATCGACATCCTGATCAACAACGCGGGCTACGACTGGGACGGCACGCCGGTCGCCGACACCGATCCCGAGGATCTGCTGCGGGTGATGCGCGTCAACGCACTGGCGCCCCATCAGCTGTGCGGCCTGGTGCTTCCCGAGATGCGCAAGCGCCCGCGCGGTGACGTGGTGATGATCTCGAGCACCGTGACCGACGTGCTGGGCGCCGGTTACGCCCCCTACGCGATGAGCAAGGCGGCCATGGAGGCGCTGGCCTTCGTCCTCGCGAAGGAGGAGCGCGAGCACGGTGTCCACGTCAACGTCGTCTCCCCGGGTCTCGTCGAAGCCGGTATGGGACTCGACTACGTGGAGCGGATGGGCGCTCGCGATCTGCAAGACGTCGCCGCGCTCGTCCCGTACGGCCGCGTGTGCCAGCCCGAGGAGGTGGCGACGGTGGTGCGGTTCCTGGTCTCCGAGGGCGCGTCCTACGTGAATGGACAGCGCATCGCGGTGGACGGAGGTGGAGTCGCCTAGTGTTGGGCGTTGGGGCGTGGGACGGATCAGCGGTTTCCGCGCATGAATGCCGGCCCGCCAATGGCCAAGGAGCGACGATCGTGTTATTTCGACTTCTCTCTCTACTGCTGGTACTCACCTCTTCCGGTTGCAACGGCCCCACACTGCTGCTGCCCGGCGGGAAGCTCGACGGCGAAGCCAAGCCCGTACCGTCCGACTGGGAGTTCGCCGGGTCCTACGGAACCATTCAGCTGGAGACGCGGCCCGAAGATCCCTACTCGGTCAACCTCGCCTTCACGGTCATGCAAGGCAGTCTCTACATCAACGCCGGCGACACCGAGACCCAGTGGGTGAAGAACCTGTCGGAGAACCCGCTGGTGCGGCTTCGCATGGACGCCGCGCTCTACGACCTGCGAGCCCAGCGCGTGACGCGGGCCGAGGAAATCGCCGCCTTTGGCGAGGCGTGGACGAGCCAGTCCGTGTTCCGCCGCGACCCGGCTGCGTTCGACGAAGTCTGGATCTACCGCCTCGTTTCGCCTTAGTGGGGAGTGACTGCGCGACGCGCGTGTTGCCACGCTTCCCTTCACGACGCGTCTGTTGCAGAATCGTGGATCAGGAGGTGGATCATGGGTCGGATCGCGCTTCTCCTCTGGCTCGTCACCATCGCCGTCTCGTACGTGGTCCTCGGCGGCTTCGTCGGAAGACTGGTCGAAGGCTACGACCGCTCGTCCATCTCACGTCTCCCGCTCCTGCTGACCGGCGTGTTCGTGATTTCCAGCATCGTGCTCACGGCGCTCTGGACGCGAGCGCGCCTGCGCGAGGCACGCGACGCGAGTAGCGCCGAACCGGCCAGTGGGCGGCGCCGCTTCCTGCTCGCCGCAGTGGGTGCACTGGGTGCGGGCGGCGGAGTCGTCGCGACGCTGGCAGCGGCGCTGGCGCGCAACTCGCGCTGGTTCTCGGTCACCGGAAAGAACATCTTCCTCGTGCGGCCGCCCTACAAGGCGGATGTGGCGCGCGACGCGTGGAAGGGCGCGCGGGTGGAGGGCTATCGCAGACTGGGCCGGACCGGCGTCATGGTCTCCGACATCTCGCTGGGCTCCGGCTCGAGTACCGGCGGGCGCCAGACGGTCGACGTCGTGAGCGAGGCCATCGACCGCGGCATCAACTACTTCGACACCGCGCCCGACTACGCGGGGACCGGCTCCGAGAACCGTTTCGGTGAAGCCATGCAGGGCAGGCGGGACCAGGTATTCCTGGCGACGAAGTTCTGTCAGCCCACCGGGCATTTGTCCCCCGGCCACACGGTCGAAGACTACATGGAGGCGGTGAACGGAAGCCTGCGCCGGCTTCGAACCGACTGGGTGGACCTGGTCCACATCCACTCCTGCGACTCGGTGGAGCGGCTGATGGACGAGAACGCCCACGAGGCGTTCGATCGCCTCGTGGAGCAGGGCAAGCTGCGCTTCCTCGGCGTGTCGACCCACACCCCCAACCTCGAGGAGGTCGCCGACGCTGCCATCGACAGCGGCCGCTTCGATGTGATGATGCTCGCGTACCACTTTGGCGCCTGGCCGCGACTGCGCGAGATCATCGACCGGGCCGCGTCGAAGGACATCGGAGTCGTTGCGATGAAGACGCTGCGCGGTTCGCACCATCGCGGCCTGCTGTGGTCGCGGGACGAACGCGACTCCTACACACAGGCGTCGTTCAAGTGGGTGCTGTCGAATCCCAGCGTGTCGTGCCTCGTCATCTCGCTGTGGGAGTCTGGCCAGCTCGACGAGTTCCTCTTCGCCTCGGGCGAGGCGCCGAGCCCGGGCGATCTCGCCGTGCTGCAGCGCTACGAGGCGCTCACGGCCGGTGACCACTGCCGTCCGCACTGCGGTGTCTGCCTGGACAGCTGTCCCGAGGGCCTGCCCATCCACGACGTGTTGCGGCATCGGATGTACTACGAGCAGTACGGTGCGCAGAAGGAGGCGATGC
Organism: Myxococcales bacterium; assembly: GCA_013215605.1. Classification (GTDB taxonomy): domain Bacteria; phylum Myxococcota_A; class UBA9160; order UBA9160; family SMWR01; genus JABSQW01. The sequence continues at coordinate 4,310 of JABSQW010000122.1, read as the reverse complement.
GTCTGTACGCAAAGCTCGAGGTTCAGGCCGACGTCTGCGCGGGTTGCGCTGCGCCGTGCGCGAGCGCGTGCCCCTACGGGATTCCGATCCCCGAGCGCACGCGCGAGACCCACGAGTTGCTGACCCTGGCTTGATCCGGGCGGAAGAGATCGCCGGTCGTGTGCGTCGTCACGCCCCGCCGGCCGTTCTAGAAGCGAACCGGCAGCGTGGCGAGACCGCGCAGGAATAGGCTGTCGCGGTAGCGGGGCTCGCCGTCGAGCGTGAGGTGGGGGAGACGCCGCAGCAGCGTCTCGAGGGCGATGTGCAGCTCCATGCGCGCCAGGGACTGGCCCAGGCAGGTGTGGCGGCCGAGCCCGAAGCTGATGTGGGGGTTGGGACTGCGGGTGATGTCGAGGACGTCGGGATCGGGGAACTCCGCTGGGTCCCGGTTGGCGGCGCCGTTGAAGAGCACGCAGACCTGGTCGGCTGGAATCTCTCGGTCGCCGATGCGGATCGGGACGTCGGACACCCGCTGGCTGATCTGGACCGAGGTGTCGTAGCGGAGGAGTTCCTCCACCGCGGTGGGAATCGCCCCGGGCTCCCTCCGCAGGACCTCGAGCTGCTCGCTGTTCTGCAGCAGGGCCAGCGTGCCCATGCCCAGCAGGTCCTGGGTGGTGCCGTGGCCGGCTTGGAGCAGGATGTAGCAGCTGCCCACCAGGTCGTTGTCGGAGAGCGGTCCCTCCTCGTCCTCCGCCTCGATGAGTGCCGTCATGAGGTCGAAGCGCGGCTGCTTGCGGTGCTGGTCGATGAGCTCCAAAAAGTAGTCGCGGTAGCCGTTGGTGGCTTCCTCTCCCTCCCGGATGCGCTCCTCGTTGATCTGGCCGATCTCACCGCGGCGACTCGACGCTTCGGCCCAGTCGTAGAAGCGGGGCAGATCATCGGCAGGCACGCCCAACATTTCGCAAATCACCACCACGGGCAGGAGAAAAGCGTAGTCGGCGACCACGTCCATCCGGCCCGTTCCCTCCACCCGGTCGATCAGCTCTTCGACGATCTCCTGGATGCGCTCCTCCCGCAGCTCCACCGAGCGCGGGGTGAAGGCCCGGGAAATGAGTGCGCGCACCCGGTCGTGTTTCCGCGGCTCCATGAAGAGCAGCGTGTCGAGCTGCATCTCGTAGAAGGCGCGGCCCGAGGGACCCGAGTCGAAGACGTCGACGCCGCGGTGGTCACTGCGCATGTCCGGGTGCTTGAGGGCGTTGCGCACGTCGGCGTAGCGAGTGAGCACCCAGGCGGGCTTGCCGGTGGCCTGCTCCGTCGGGTGGACGGGGGACAGCTCGCGCAACCGGTGGAAGTAGGGGTAGAGGCTGCCCCGGCGCTTCGGATCGAGGATGAGGCCCAGGACGTCTTCGGGATCGTCCATGGCTGCGGCGATCGCAGTGTCGCTCGCGATGCTCATGGGCGGCTGCCTCCCGCTGGCTGTTGGATTCCGATCTTCTCCGATGGATGAAGTCCGGTCAATTCGGTCTCCTCGACTCCGACGCCCGCGGTTGCAGTGCTCGACTCAGGAGATCTCGAGGCCCTCCAGGCCTCCCTTGGCGCGCCACTCCTGCAGGATCTGGAAGAACTCCTGGGCCCCGCCGCCGTAGTTGCCGCCGAACCATCCCGGCCCTTCTCCCGGCTTGCCTTCGTTGTTGTAGTAGCCGGGGGTGCAGTCCAGCTGGAACCCCCCGCGTGAGATCGCGGACTCGGTGATCGTGCGCACCCAACCCTCCTCGGCTTCCTGCGAGGTTTCGACGCTCCTGGCGCCCCGTTTGATTCCTTGCTCGATGATGTACGCGACGTGCTGGCTCTGGTGGTTGTACAGCTCCGTGAAGTTCGGGGTGACCCCGGACTGCATCCCTCCCATGAAGAAACAGTTGGGGAAACCGCGGCTGAGCAGGCCGTGGAAGGTGGAGAGTGCGTCCGCCCATTTCGAGCTCAGGGTCAGGCCCTCGCGTCCGATGATCTCGCATCCGGCTCGGCGCGTGTATGCCGTCCCGACCTCGAAGCCGGTGGCGTAGATGAGGCAGTCCACCTCGTACTCGTTGCCGTCGACCACGACGCCGCCCGCGGAGATCCGCTCCACACCGTTTCCCTGGGTATCGACGAGGGTCACGTTGGGGCGGTCGAAGGTCGGCAGATAGTCGTCGTGAAAACAGGGCCGCTTGCAGAACTGGCGGTAGTAGGGCTTCAGAGCCTCCGCCGTCGCCGGATTGCTGACGAGAGAGTCCACGCGCGCGCGGATCTGCTCCATCTTCTGGAAGTCGGCGAGCTCCACCTTGGCTGCCAGCTCTTCCGGCGAGCTGCCCAGGTCTTCTCCCCTGGCGGCCATTCCCGACAGGTTCCGAATGATGTCGGTCCAGCCGTCGCTCACCAGGTCCACTTCCTGGAACCCACCCGACACGAGGATGCTGAAGTTGTCGATCCGATGCTGCTGCCAGCCCGGTTCCAGGGTCTTCACCCACTCCGGGTCGGTGGGCCGATTGCCTCGCACGTCGATCGACGACGGCGTGCGCTGGAAGACGTACAGATGCTCTGCCCACTCTCCGACATGGGGGATGCACTGCACGGCCGTCGCTCCGGTGCCGATGACACCGACGCGCTTGTCCCGCAAGCCTGTCAGGTTGCCGTTGGTGTCTCCGCCGGTGTAGCCGTAGTCCCATCGGCTCGTGTGAAACGAGTGCCCCGCGAAGCGCTCTACCCCCGGGATGCCGGGCAGCTTGGGCCGACTCAGCGGCCCGATCGCCATGGTCACGTAGCGGGCCTCGATCCGGTCTCCCTGGTTGGTGGAGACCCGCCAGCGAGCGGTGTCCTCGTTCCAGCGCAGCTCCGTTACTCGTGTCTGGAAGAGGGCGCTCCTGTAGAGATCGAAGTGCTTGGCGATGGCCTGACCGTGCGCCTGGATCTCCGGTCCATAGGAGTACTTCTCCTTTGGGGTGTAGTTCATCTCTTCGAGCAGGGGCAGATAGATGTACGACTCGATGTCACACTGCGCGCCGGGGTAGCGGTTCCAGTACCAGGTACCGCCGAAGTCACCGCCCGTCTCGATGATCCGGAAGTCGTCGACGCCGGCCTCGCGCAGACGCGCGCCAGCCAGGAGCCCGCTGAAACCGCCCCCGATGATCGCGACCTCGACCTCATCGGTGAGGGCTTCCCGTGTGAATCCGGGTTCCACATAGGGATCGTCGAGATACCGGGCAAACTCGCCCGTGATATGGAGGTACTGGTCGTTGCCGTCCTTGCGGAGCCGCTTGTCCCGTTCCAACCGGTACTTCTCGCGCAGGGCATCGGGATCGAAGCCCAGGTTCGCGTGCGCCGGTCGCGGGTCTGAATCGAGCGCCATCGATGCGTCCTCCACATTCTGAAGCCCGCCGTGGGTCCGCGCTCGCGGACCGTCAACGGGTCGGGAGTCATTCTAAACCTTCCGAGTGAGTCGCACTCGGCAGGATCTGACGACGCCACAGTCTATACTCGACGGAGCGAATCCAAAGATGATCTCGCTCGAGTGAGGACGTCGTGATGAGCCATCCGGTTGCGACCCCGATCCAGCACGAACACGAGCGTCTCGCGGTCGAGTTGACGCAGCACCCGATCGTAAGGGCGGCATTCGAGCGCGTCGGACCCCACTGGCTCGCGAAGGCCGGGCCCGGCCCGGACATGGAAAGCTGTTTCGAGGCCGCTTTCGAAGAGGTGATGTACGCGGCGGCGATCTGGTCCCTCAACCAGGATCCGCTGCGGCCCAAGGTCGTCGCGATCACCCGGCTGGAACACAGGCTCGGTGACCTGCGCATTCCGGGCTCGCGTTGGGGAATCGACAACCCGGACTCGGTCTACCGCGTCATCCCGATTTCGGGCGACGAGCGCTACCGAATCACGGGCCGGGTCGGCGAGTCGCGCCTTCCCGAGAACTACTTCACGCTCTGGGACGAGAGCTTCAACACGGTCGACGTATTGAACGGCAGCGATCTCTCGTTCGACGCCGATCGTCGCTTCAGCATCACCGTCGACAGCGATCCGGCGGGAGATCGCCCCAACCACGTCCGCTCAGCGCCCGCGGCTCGAGAGTTCTACATCCGGGACGTGTTGCAGGATTGGTCCGTCGACACGCCGAACGAGCTCGAGATCGAGCGGCTCGGCGGCGCGCCTTCGCGGCCTGCACTCGATCCTGACGAGCAGGCCGAGCTGACCGCAGAGTTCATGCTCCGCTACGCGGACAGCACGGTTCGCTGGAACCAGCAGGCCTACGGAAAGCCGGCCAACGAGCTCCAGTTCACGATCGACCGCGACACCGA
>JABSQW010000121.1 GCA_013215605.1 Myxococcales bacterium | reverse complement strand
CGGATATGGATGAGACCGAAGTGGGCATCAACTACGTCATCGACGGTCACAACGCGCGGGTGTCGTTCTACTACCAGTACGGCAACATCGGCAGCGTTGGAGGCCTCACGGCACTCGCCGACGACGCGAGCAAGATCGGGCTGGGTATCCAGCTCCAGATCTGACCACGACGACTGTATCGGTGCGCATCCCAAACTCACACCAAGACAACAACATCGAGGCCCCCCCCATGACCAACTTCATCAGATTGACCCTGGCCGCAACGATTGCGGTGACCCTGTCGATTGGCTCCGTCGCCACGGCAGAAGACGACACCATCAAGGTCGGCGTCTTGCACTCCCTGTCCGGAACGATGGCCATCAGTGAGACGTCCCTCAAGGACACCGTGCTCATGATGATCGAGGAGCAGAACGCCAAGGGCGGCGTGCTCGGCAAACAGCTCGAGGCCGTGGTGGTGGATCCCGCCTCCAACTGGCCGCTGTTTGCCGAGAAGGCTCGCGAGTTGATCGAAGTGCACGACGTGGACGTGGTGTTCGGCTGCTGGACCTCGGTGTCCCGCAAGTCGGTGCTCCCCGTCTTCGAGGAGCTCAACGGCCTGCTCTTCTACCCCGTCCAGTACGAGGGCGAGGAGTCGTCGTGGAACGTCTTCTACACGGGTGCAGCACCCAACCAGCAGGCGATCCCCGCCGTCGAGTATCTGATGAGCGAGGAGGGCGGCGGCGCCAAGCGCTGGGTGCTGCTGGGGACCGATTACGTGTATCCCCGCACCACCAACAAGATCCTGCGCTACTTCCTGAACGCGCAGGGGGTCAAGGACTCCGACATCATGGAGGAGTACACGCCCTTCGGACACAGCGACTACCAGACCATCGTGGCCAACGTGAAGAAGTTCGCTGCCGGAGGGCCCACCGCAGTGGTGTCCACCATCAACGGCGACTCGAACGTGCCCTTCTACAAGGAACTCGCCGCTCAGGGGATCAAGGCCGAAGACATCCCGGTGGTGGCGTTCTCGGTGGGTGAGGAAGAACTCCGCGGCATCGACACCAAGCCTCTGGTGGGCCACCTGGCGGCCTGGAACTACTTCCAGTCCATCGAGAACCCGACCAACGATGCCTTCATCAAGCAGTGGAAGAAGTACGTGAAGGACCACGACCTGCCGGGCGGCGACAAGCGCGTCACCAACGATCCCATGGAGGCCCACTACATCGGCTTCAAGATGTGGGTACAGGCGGTCGAGCAGGCCCGGACCACCGACGTCGATGCGGTGCGCCAGGCTCTCTCGGGTCAGAAAGTGATGTCTCCCTCGGGCTACGTGATCACCATGGATGGAAGGAACCACCACCTCCACAAGCCCGTGGTGATCGGTGAGGTCAACGAGGACGGTCAGTTCGACATCGTGTGGCAGACCGACATGCAGGTGCGGGCGGATGCCTGGAGCCCCCACATTCCGGACAGCGCCTCCAAGATTGCCGACTGGAGCTACCCGCACTTGTGCGGCAACTGTACGGAGCCGAAGATCAAGGATCCCGGAGCGGCGAGCTCTCCGGCATCGCAATAGCTGTGTGTGTGGCGGGTTCGCGGGCCCAGGTCCCGCTCCCGTGAACTCCGACCCGAGTGTCTCCGCTGAGCAGGAGCTCAGCGGAGGCACTCGGCGTTTTTGGACCCGCGCGAACCTCGTTTCTGGTCGTGGTCCCAGTTTCCGTTGCAATTCACGGAGCAGAGAATGAAGCTCCCCGGGTTCGTGGCGATGCTGATCGTCATGGCCCTCACCGGAGTCGAGGCGCTCGCCGGAGAGGCGCCCGACTTTGACGACGCTCTCCGAGGCCTCGGCTCGAAGAGCCGCACCACCATCCTGCAAAGCATCGAGAAGCTCTCGGAGCTGAGCGACCCACGCTCGCTTTCGGCCCTGGAAGCCCTGCTCGACAAGCGCCTGCGCAGTGACGGCAGCGCTGGCCTGTTCATCGTCGATGATGCGGGCGAGTCGTTCGTCGATGCCCTGAGCGGTGAGGGGGTCCGCGTCGACGCCCCCGACTCCCTGACCACTCCGCGCATCAACAATCGCGTGAGGCGCAGCTTGAAGCCCCTGATCGCGCGGCTTCGCCTGCGCAATCCGGACGTCTCGATCCGTCTGGCTGCTGCCACGGAGCTCTTGAATCGCCCCAGTGTCGATGCGGTCGCCTCGATCCGCGTGGCCCTCGAAGACGAATCGGACCAGGAGGTACGCGACGCTCTCGAGGTGGCTCTGGCGCGGATCGACCTGACGAGCGACGACCCGAAGCTCCGTATGCAGGCGGCCGAAGTGCTCGGCGAACGGGGCGACCGGAACCATGAGGTCGAGCTCAAGGCCTTGCTGGTCGAGGATGAGGAGGGCCAGTTCGCGGAGCCCGACCCGGCGGTTCGCGAAGCGGCGCGATCTGCCGTCGAGAAGATCCAGCGCGCCGCATTCCTCAGCGACATGGCGGCGCACTTCTTGTACGGCCTCAGCCTCGCGAGCATCCTGCTGCTCGCGGCTCTGGGGCTCGCCATCACGTTTGGGCTGATGGGCGTGATCAACATGGCCCACGGCGAGATGCTCATGGTCGGGGCCTACACCACCTACGTGATCGTCGGCTTGTTCGAGACCCACCTGCCGGACCTGCTGGACGCGTACATCCTGGTCGCCATCCCGTCCGCCTTCATCGTTTGCGGCTGCATCGGGATGGCCATGGAGCGCGGCGTGATCCGTTTTCTGTACGGCCGGCCGCTGGAGACGCTGCTGGCCACCTGGGGGATCAGCTTGATCCTGATCCAGACGGTGCGCCTGATGTTCGGTGCCCAGAACGTCGAAGTCGCCAACCCGGCCTGGCTGTCCGGTGGATACGAGATCTTCCGCGGAGTGGTCCTCCCCTGGAGCCGCATTTGCATCGTGATCTTCGCCGGCCTCACCGTAACCGGGGTCTGGCTCGTGCTGCAGCGCACGCCGCTGGGACTCAACGTGCGAGCGGTGACCCAGAACCGGGAGATGGCGGCGAGCCTGGGGATCGCGACCTCTCGCGTCGACATGTGGACCTTCGGGCTCGGCTCGGCCATCGCCGGCCTGGGGGGTGTCGCGCTCTCGCAGATCGGGAACGTGGGCCCCGAACTCGGGCAGTCCTACATCGTGGACTCGTTCATGGTGGTCGTGCTCGGTGGTGTGGGCAAGCTGGCGGGTACGGTGACGGCTGCGTTGGGCCTCGGCGTCGTCAACAAGTTTCTCGAGCCGGTCTCCGGCGCCGTCCTGGGAAAGATCTTCGTCCTGGGCTTCCTGATCCTCTTCATCCAGCGACGGCCCCAGGGCATCTTCGCCCTGAAGGGTCGAGCGGCGGAGATCTGAGTCGTGCTCGCCGCCGGCCATTCCAGAAATCCGATGCATACGCGCGGCCAGTGGCTGGTCCTGATCGTCGTGGCGGTCTTCGGCCTCCTGGTGGTTCCCGTCCTCAACACGATGCCCGCGGACTCCCTCCTGCATTTTCCGGATTTCCTGATCCCGCTCATCGGGAAGTTCCTTTGCTACGCGATCGTCGCCTTGGCCATGGATCTCATCTGGGGCTACACGGGCATCCTGAGCCTCGGTCACGGTGTCTTCTTCGCCCTCGGCGGCTACGCCATGGGCATGTACCTGATGCGGTCCATCGGCACCGAGGGCGTCTACGCCAGCGACTTGCCCGACTTCATGGTGTTCCTCGACTGGAAGGAGTTGCCCTGGTTCTGGCGGGGTTTCGATCGCTTCGCCTTTGCGGCCTTCATGGCGGTGGCGGTGCCCGGGACCCTCGCGTTCGTCTTCGGCTGGTTCGCGTTTCGCTCGCGCATCAAGGGCGTCTACTTCGCCATCATCACCCAGGCGATGACCTTCGCCCTGATGTTGCTCTTCTTTCGCAACAACACCGGCTTCGGCGGCAACAACGGTCTCACCGACTTCAAGCGGATCCTCGGCTTTTCGCTTCAGGAGCCCTCGACCCGGGTGGGCCTCTACGTCGCCTCGGTCCTCGCCCTGTTGGGCACCTACCTGCTGTGTCGTTTCATCGTCTGCTCGAAGCTGGGACGGGTTCTGGCGGCGATTCGCGACGAGGAGGGCAGAGTTCTCTTCACCGGATACAACACCGTCCGGCACAAGCTGTTCGTGTGGACGGTGTCCGCCATGCTGTGCGGTATGGCCGGGGCGCTCTATGTCCCCCAGGTGGGGATCATCAATCCCAGCGAGATGGTCCCCGCCAATTCCATCGAGATGGCCATCTGGGTGGCGGTCGGCGGGCGCGGAACGCTGATCGGCGCGGCGCTCGGCGCCCTGCTGGTGAACGGTGCCAAGAGCTGGTTCACGGTTGCGGCGCCGGAGACCTGGCTCTACGTGCTCGGAGGCCTGTTCATCGTCGTCACGCTCTTCCTGCCCGGGGGGGTGGTGAGTCTCTGGCGCCGTATCCGCACCTTTCGCGAGCAGTCCGCCCGACGAGCGGATGAGACGCCCGCGGCCGACGGGAGCAACGCATGAAACAAAGGGAGGGCGGCCGCCACATCGCCGAGCCGGGCCAGATCGACACCACTCACGGTCCCATCCTTTACCTGGAGAACGTGACGGTGTCCTTCGACGGCTTCAAGGCCCTCGACGACATCAACCTGTATCTCGACGATGGCGAGCTGCGCTGCATCATCGGGCCCAACGGCGCCGGCAAGACCACCTTGATGGACGTCATCACCGGCAAGACCCGACCCGATACGGGGGCCGTCTTCCTGGGCAATACCCTCGATCTCACCGCCATGCGCGAGCACGAGATCGTGAACGCGGGCATCGGGCGCAAGTTCCAGAAGCCCACTGTCTTTACCCAGCACACCGTGTTCGCGAACCTCGAGCTGGCGAGCCAGGGCGGCAAGGGCGTGTGGTCCACGCTATTCGCGAAGCTCTCGGGGGCAGAGCGCGACCAGATCGAGAGCGTGGCCGACACCATCGGGCTGCGCGATCGCTTGCCCACGATGGCGGGATCGCTCTCGCACGGCGAGAAGCAGTGGCTCGAGATCGGCATGCTGTTGATGCAGGATCCGCGTCTGCTGCTGGTGGACGAGCCGGTCGCGGGCATGACCCACCAGGAGGTCGAGCGCACGGCTGAGCTGCTCACCGGGCTGGCCGGTACGCACACCGTGGTGGTGGTGGAGCACGACATGGAGTTCGTGCGACTGATCGCCCGCAAGGTGACGGTGCTCCACGAGGGGCGAGTGCTGGCCGAGGGGTCGATGGACCGCGTGCAGCAGGATCCGCGCGTGGTGGAAGTGTACTTGGGAACCTAGCGACGATGTTGGTCACGACAGCGCTCAATCAGTACTACGGCGGCAGCCACATCCTGTGGGACGTGGAGCTGGACGTGCCCCAGGGCTCGTGCACCTGTCTGATCGGCCGCAACGGTGTCGGCAAGACGACGCTGCTCAAGACGATCATGGGCAGCGTGTCCGCCACGAGCGGCAGCATTCGCTACAGGGGCCAGGAGCTGTGCGGGGCGCCGCCCGAGCGGCGCGCGCGGCTCGGTATCGGCTACGTGCCGCAGGGGCGCGAGATCTTCGGACAGCTGACGGTGGAGGAGAACCTGCGGGTGGGGCTCGCCGGGCGTTCCGACGGCGTACGCGAGCTGCCGGCACTGGTGTTCGAGCTGTTTCCCGTGTTGGGCGAGATGCTCTCGCGTCGCGGAGGCGATCTCTCTGGCGGCCAGCAGCAGCAGCTGGCCATCGGCCGCGCCCTGGTGGTGGAGCCCCAGCTGCTGATTCTCGACGAGCC
>JABSQW010000120.1 GCA_013215605.1 Myxococcales bacterium | reverse complement strand
TTCTCGGCCTGCTCGCGGTCGTTCCAGAGATCGGGGCGCGCCGTCTCGGCCTCGAGGGCCTCGAGGCGGCGTCTCAGTCCATCGGGGTCAAAGACGCCCCCGGAACTCGTCGAAACGCGCGCGCAGGGCGCGCAATCGTTCGGCAAGCTCGCTGGCATCGATCATGTTCGTGGATTCGCTCATGCCTACCTCGTGTGCCTCGGCTTCCGAGGCGACTTTCACGGGGGGAGGGTTCAATTTCGTTCGAGCTTCGTTCGCCTTCGCGCCGGTCGGCTCCGCGACTCACTGCCCGGAGGCCGACTTTCGAGCCGACCTCCGCGCCGGGCGGCCGTTTCGGAGCGCGAGTCCGACGATCGCGATTGCCGCGAGCCAGCACACTCCTGCGAAGACGTCACCGTGTCGGCTGTAGAAGGAACCTCCCGCGGGCGCTGCGCGCAACGGTACGTCCAACACCAGGAGATCGCGCTCGAAGATCTCCGTGCGGGAGTGGACCCTCCCGCGCGCATCGATGAATGCCGTTACCCCCGTATTCGCGGCCCGCGCGGTCCAGACCCGGTTCTCCGCCGAGCGCATGGCAGTCATGGCCAGGAACTGGAATGGCGCCCCCGTCCGCCCGTACCAGGCGTCATTCGTGATGGCCAGGAGCACTTGCGCGCCGTCGTCCACGAAGCGCCGGACGAGGTCCGGGAACAGCAGTTCATAGCAGATCGGGACGCCGGCGCGGAGGCCACGGGAGTCCGCCTCGGGTGGAGTGGGGCCAAAGGGAACGGTCAGCGCCCGCGGCCCTGCGCCGGGCGTGACGTCGCCGCTCGCGATGCCGCTCGCGACCGCGGAAAGGAAACGGCCCAACAGACCCCGGAAGGGCACGTACTCGCCGAACGGCACCAGGTGCGACTTGTCGTAGCGCTCGAGGATCCGCCCATCGCGGTCCACCAGGAACGCACTGTCGAAGAACTCGGACACGCGACCGGTGCCGTCGTAGCGCAGCCCCACGCCGCCGATCACGAGGGTCGTGGCGGTCTCCCGCGCGAGGGCCATCACCAACTTACCGGTTTCCCGGTAGGGCTCGACGCCGCCGGGCACGGCGGACTCCGGCCAGATCACGACCTTCGCCCCCTCGCGCGCCGCGCGGCGCGTGAGGTCCGAGTACGCCGTGAGCGTACGCCCCCTCCACTCGGGGCTCCACTTCACGTCCTGCTCGATGTTGCCCTGAACGACCGCCATGCGAACATGGGGCAGAGCCGACTCGTCGACGCGGGTCAGCGTGGCGAAGCCGAGAGCGTGAGCGAGCAGGACGATCACCGCCGAGCTCCACACGGCGGCGCCCGGGCGGACGCCGCGCCAGAGGTCGAGTCCGGCGCGCGCCAGCGCCGCAGCGCCGAGTGCGCTCACGAACGACAGACCGTAGACCCCGGTGTACGCCACCACACCCATCAACGCGAGGTTCTCGTGCTGCGCATAGCCGAGGGTGGCCCAGGGAAACCCCGTGAACAAGAAACCGCGCATGTGATCCAGCGCGGTCCACAGCACCGCGATGGAGAGCGGGTGGGCCGCGCCGCGCACCTCGAGCCACGCGAACCCCGCGCCGAAAGCCGCGGTGAAGATCGCGATGCACACCGCGAGACACACGGGCGCGAGGAGCCCGACGATGATGGGCGCGTGGCCGTGCGTGACCGTGACGACGTAGATCCAGTGGAGGATCGCCGAGTGCGCGACGAGACCCGCCAGGCCACCGATTCCGAGCGCCCGACGCGGCGCGAGTCCGCGCAGACCGAGGATGAAACAGGCAGGTGCCAGCCACGCGAGGACGACACCGAGATCCACGACCTCGCCCATCACCAGCTGCGGAAACGCAAAGAACGAGGCGCCGACGTACGCAGCGAGCCAGCAGAGCCGCCCTCCCGATGTGGGCACGGCGTCCGAGGGCGGGAGGTCGGTCACGTCTCGAGGATGCGCCACAGTCGGCGTTCCTCGGCCCGCATCACCCGGGCCTCGTCGTCCTCGACGTGGTCGTAGCCCACGAGGTGGAGCGTGCCGTGGATCAGCAGGCGCGCCACCTCGTCGTCCAGCGTGCGCCGTCCCCGCCTCGCCTGACGCACGGCCGTCTCGATGCCGATCACGACGTCTCCGAGGAGCGCCCCGCGAAAATCGGCGCCCTCCCCTTCCAGGAGCGAGAACGCGAGAACGTCGGTGGGTCCTTCCTTGTGTCGGAACCGCTCGTTCAAGTCCGCGATTTCCAGCTCGCGGACGATGCTCAGCGAGAGCTCCGAATCGCCGCGACCGATCTCGTGGAGCAGCCGGTCCGCGCGCCGGCGCAGCAGGCGGCGGTCGGGTCGCGGAAGCCCGCGCGTTCGCGGCGGGCCGGAGATGCTCGTGGTCATTCGCCCGAGCTGGCTTCGCCCGGATCCGCCGGGCGCGGCTCCGGCGACTCTCCCACCCCGTGCTCGGGGCTTCTCCGTGCGTCCGCGCGACGCGGGTCGGGCGCCCGATCGTAGGCGCGGACGATCTTCTGCACGAGCGGATGGCGCACGACGTCCTGGTCGGTGAAGCGGATGAAGCCGATCCCCTCCACGTCGCGAAGCATGTCGAGCACCTCGACGAGGCCGCTTCTCGTCTCGATGGGCAGGTCGATCTGGGTGATGTCGCCCGTGACGACCGCCTGCGAGTCGAAGCCGAGCCGCGTCAAGAACATCTTCATCTGTTCGCTCGTGGTGTTCTGCGCCTCGTCGAGGATCACGAACGAATCGTTGAGCGTGCGTCCGCGCATGAAGGCGAGCGGCGCGACTTCGATTACACCGCGGTCCATCAGCCTTGCCGCCTTGTCGAACGGCATCATGTCGTTGAGCGCATCGTAGAGCGGGCGCAGATAGGGGTTGACCTTCTCGGCCATCGAACCGGGCAGGAAGCCGAGCTTTTCGCCGGCCTCGACCGCCGGGCGCGTCAGTACGACCCGCGATACTTCGTGGCGGTTCAGCGCCGCCACGGCCATCGCCATCGCGAGATACGTCTTTCCGGTCCCGGCAGGACCGCTCGCCATGACGATGTCGCACTGGCGCATGAGGTCGATGTAGCGCCTTTGCGAGAGGTTCTTCGCGGCGATCCGCCGCCGCGCACCGACCGCCGAGAGAATGTCCTCGTAGACGTCTCCGAGGTCGACATTGGGCTCGGCGGTGACCATGCGGACGGCCTGGTGGACGTCGCGCGCATGCACCGGATTCCCCGCCTGCAGCACGGCGTAGAGTTCCTCGAGAACTTTCTTCGCGAGGCCGACCTCCACGGACGACCCGACGAGCCGGACCTCGTTGCCGCGCGCGCGCGCGTGAACGCCGAGTTCCTGCTCGAGGATGCGCAGGGTCCTATCGCTGTCGCCATAGAGGGCCGCCGCGGTGTGATTGTCGTCGAAGACCAGGGTCTGACGGGTCGCGGCGTCGTTCGGTGCCAGGGGACGTCCTTTTCATTGAGCGATGCGTTGGGCCACGCCTTGGGCGACGGGGCTGGCGGAAGGAGCGCGAGTCGGGTGACCGGTTCGCGCGGCGGTGTCTCTGGCATCGCGTCATCTCATCGGCGTCAACACCACCGCGCCGTCTCGACGCGCGTAATAGTAGGGACGGCTCACAGACGTCGCCAACGCGCCAGGAACCCTCGGCTGAGCTCGCTCGAGGTCCTCCCAATCGGCCGGCCACTCGCCGCTGGTCATTCGGAAGTCCTCGACTGCGTGCTTCGCACGGAGCGTGGCGAAGTGCGCGCGAACTGCGGCGAGCGGTGCGTGCTCGATAAGGAGCCCCGGCCCCCATGACGCCGCCGCGGCGCGGGTCCGGGTGGCGCCCTCCTGGGCCGCGAGGCTCGCGGCGATCAGCAACACGATCGGAAGCGCGGCGGCGAGCCAGCCACGCACCTGCTCCGGACTCACCCGTGACGCTCCGCTCGAGCGCCGGTTCGACGACCGCTCGATGGACTCGATGAGGCCCCCGCGAAGCAACTCGACGAGGACGTACATCGCGGCGAAAGTCCCGAGGCGGGACAGGTCGATGATCCGCCGCACGCTCAGTCGACCGTCGATCAACAGGCAGACGCGCTCGGCGTCCTCGGTGCGGATCCGAGACGCCTCCGCCGCATCGCGCCAGAGTCGCTCGAAGTCGCCGACGCGACGGACGACGGCTTTTTCGGACGGGATCTCGGACTCCAGCGAGTTCCACTCGTCCACCATCCGCAGTCCGTCCATGAGGATCTGCTCGGCACCGAGCATCGACTCGAACACGTGATCGTGATCGACTCGTTGAGTCTTGAAGTCGAACGATCCCGTCGACCACCGCAGCACCTCGAAGAGGCTCTCGCGCGTGAGGAGGGCCACAAGCTCCTTGAGACCCGACTCGCTGACGACGCCGCGCTCGACGGCAACGTTCCCGAAGCCGAGCGCCGCGGATTCGCTCTCCTTGCGCAGGAGGTCGACGCGTTCGCGTGTCGCGTAGCCGCAGCGAACCAGCATGTCGGCGAGGGCGCCAGCGGGTCGCTCGTGGGCCGGCGCCGCGGAGACGACAGCACCTCGGTCGAACAGGATCTGTATGCGCCGACCTCTGGATGTGAACTCGAGGGCGCCGCTCTTCCGCTGTTGACCGATCAGCTGGAAGATCTCGGCGATTCCGAAGTCTTCGATGTTGCCCCGCAGCGCGACGGACATGGTCAGGCGTTCCTCCGGGCGCCGATCGAGAGCGCCACCGCGGTCGCGTAGGTGAGAGCAGCCAGCCCGGCGATCCCGAGAAAGAAGAGCTGCGCCGCCGCGCCGGCGACGAGCGGATCGTGAACCACACCGTCGCGATGGACGACGAAGACGAGGGCCGTTGCGAACGCTAGCGCTCCGACGAACCCGCGCAGCGGGCGGTCGACGAGGAAGCCCGCGGCGCCAGGTACCAGCAGCGCCACGGTGAAGACCATCTTGTCGACGCGCTGCTCGCGCCGGCGAAGGTCGTTGATGCGTTCGATCCGCATCGCCCGATCGGTCTTCTCGTTCTGTTGGAAGAGCACGATGCAGCCGGAACAGATTTCGGCCGCCTCGACCTCGTCGTCACAACGGGGACACATGCGCTCGCCGCAGCGGATGCAGCTCTTCGACGCCTCGATCCAACCGCCGAGCAGCGCGCCGAGCAACACGACGGCGGCGAACGTCCCGGCGGCGACGAAAAGCTCGTCGCCGAGTCTCCCGGGCGCGAGCCACGAGCGGAGCTCGGCGGCGATCCGCCGACCGTCGCCCGCGCCGACCACGCGGTTCCACAGTTCGCGGGAGCCGACCGGCAGCGCCACCACGAAGCCCTCGGCCTCTGTGCCCTGTAGCTGCGTCAGCTCCGCGACGACGACACCATCGAGCGACTGTGCGCGGGCCAGCGTCCGGGAGAGGTCCTCTACCTGGAACGCCCGGCCGTGCGCCTGCGACAGATTGTAGAGCGCCACGGGCGATTCGAAGATCTCGGTCGATTCGCGGTAGAGATCGAGGGCCGACTCCATGTGTCCGAGAGCGAGTCGGACGTTCGCTGCGTTGTTGACTAGCGTCGGGTCGTGGCGGCGTATCGGGAGCAGCGACTGGTAGTGGGCGTCTGCGCTGCCGAGTTCGCCGTTTCGCTGTGCGCGCTGCGCGAGCGCCATCCGGGCGAGGGCGTCGGTCTCCGCGGCCGCCTCGAGTCGCACGCCGTCGACGGGGTGCGCGAATCCCTGCCCCGTCGAGATCACGGCCGACGCGACGCGATCGTTCGAAAGCCCGGTGAGCACCTGCCCGGCGAACTGCGCGACGGGGTACGCACCGCCAACCAGACCCGCCGCCGCCAGGGCGAGCGCCAGACGGCCGCCCAGGCTTCCGTAGACGCAGCCCAGAGCGAGGCATGCCGCGGCCAGGCCGAGCACGCCCTCCCCGAACGCGAGGGGAATGAGGATCAGACTGCTGAGAAACGCCGCACGCGCGAAGCGCGGCATGCGGTGGCTCAGCAGATCTCCCAGGTCGTGCGCCGCGTGCGGTGCGGCCAGGATCGCGGCCACACCGATCACGAGAAGACCGGCAGCCATCAGCGCCATGGCCAGCAGATACAGCGCATTGCCCGCGAACCAGATGGCGGCCTCGGGATGGCGGGGAATCGACAGGATCGCGGCGCCCGCGGTGCGCAGCGCGCTGATCGGCGACTCGCCGTGCAGCCACTGGGCGCGGGCGAGGGCCATGTGGGCGAGCGGTAGGTCGGGTGCGAGGCGCAGAGCGGCTCGGGCTCGCTCGATCGGCACGCCGGCGACCGCGCCCGAGATGACCGCGCGAGCCGCCGCGTCGAGATTCCACACGCCGAGCTCGAGCGATGCGCGTCGCGTGCGCGTCACACGTTCGTCGAGCGTCGCCGCCGGCGAGAACCACGCGCGCTCGATCGGGTCGTTGGGTCCAACTGCGAAGGCGTGCTGGGGCGCGGGCCGCGTGCGGCGGGCGAGCTCCGTCGCGGTGGCCGGGTCCTCGAGCGCGATGCCGGGCACGGCGGCTTCGATGGCAGCCGCCGGAGCGACGAGGTCCGACGGGACCGCCTCGGTGTCGGGGGCGCCGGACTCGAGCGATTCCGCTGTGGTCACCGCGAGTCCGCTGGCAGCGAGCACGAGGAGACACCCACCCGTCACCAGGAACGCGGCCCCCCGCCGGGGCCAGCCCGCCCCGAGGAACGCTCGCCTGGAGGCCCGCTCGACCGGCACCGAATCGCTCAATTGGCGTCCCCTTCCGAGACCCCGTCGGATTTCCCCGGGCTTCGGGGGCTCCCGCGAGCCACTCTCTCCGGCCGACGGACGGGTCCACTTTCATCATCGGTGGGTTCCGGGACACCCTGTACCCCTCCCGGGACCGATGGAGCTCCCCGGATCCGTCGCCCGCCCGTCGACAGGCCCGGAGGGGCCGACTACCCTCGGCCGCCCGATTTCAGCGCCGGCCAAGAGGGCCGGCGGTGGGATGCCGCGGGATCTCCACTGAGCCTTTCGCTGGAGGTCGGGCGACGCCCCACAGCCCGCTTCGCCCGACGTCGACCGAAGCGGCGCCGGACACGGAAGGACCGAAAGTCAGTGGCGACCCACAAGTCTGCGAAGAAGCGAGCCCGCCAGGACCTGAAGCGCCGAGAGCGCAACCGCGACGCGAAGAGCGCCGTGCGGACCGCGATCAAGAAGTTCCGTCTCGCATCCGCGAGTGGCGACGCCGATCAGGCCGAAGCCACGCTGCGATCCGCCGAGAGTCAGATCCGCCGTGCGGCGTCGAAAGGCGTCATTCCGCGCACGACGGCGAGCCGACAGGTCGCGCGGCTCTCGATGCAGAAGAATCGCGACGCCGCATCAGCGACGAGCTGAACACGTTCCCACGCTCCCGACTCCAAGAACCGAGGGCGAAGCGCGCGCAGCGAGCCAACGGCGAGGCTCGATCCGGGCCATCCCTGGATCGGATCCCTGAGAACTAGCCCGCCAGGCCGATCACCAGACGCTCGAGCGCCGCTTCCGGCCGCAATGCGCCGGAGCCCTTGATCGCGAGGTCCGTTTCGTGGATGGCGCGCATGCAGGAGTTGAGCCGTGCTGCGCTGTAGCGGCGCGCCTGCCCGTCGAGCTTCTTCTTCACGAACGGCGGACCGGGCACCGGCGTGCCGTGGCGCACTCGAACCAGGCGGCGAAAGTGACTGACGAGCGCGCCGAGCAGAACCGGCGCGGGCGCCCCGGCGCGCTGCAGCTTCGACAGCACCGAGAGTGCGTCGGCCGCGCGACCGTCGCCGATGGCATCGGTGAGATCCCAGATCGGCTCTTCCGAGATGTCCGGCGTCCCCGCCGCGACGTGCGCACGCGTGACCGCCTCGCCGGGTCCCGCGTAGAGCGCCGCCTTGGCGATCTCCTGTCGGAGAAGGAGCAGCTGCGGACCGACGCGTTCGGCCAGCAGCTCCGCGACGCCGCGTTCGATCGCAACCCCTTGGCGCTTTGCCTCCTGTTTCACGAACGCACCAATCTCGCGCGTACCGCGCGGCGGATCGCACTCGACGCGGCCCGCCGTTCCGAGCTGTTTCACCCAGCGTGTTCTCTTGTCGAGCTTCGCAGCGACGACTGCCAGCACCACGCCGCCCACTTCGACGAACTCGGGCCGCTTCTCGGACGCCCAGCTCGCGAGCGCGTCAGTGAGCGGCGCCTTCGAACCGCGACCGGCCTCGGGTTCGCGCAGTACCACGAGGCGGTACGGCGCCATGACCGGCAGGGTGTTCAGCGAATCGAGGAGCGCGCCGGGACTTGCGTCGGACTCGAGGCGCTCGAAATTGAAATCCGTCGGGCCGTCGGCAAGCACGAACTCTCGGAGCAGCGCTTGCGCCTCGTCGCGGTAGAAGGGCTCCTCACCGACCACCACATAGAGTGGGCGTAGCTTTCCAGCCACGAGGTCGGCGCGAAGCGCGTCGCACTTCACGGTGCGAGCCCCGCGGCCAGCGAATCGTAGACGCGCGTGGCGATGGCACTCGCGACGAGGCGCAGCGCCTCCTCGCGGTTCTTCCTCGTGACTTCGAGGTCGGCGCTCGCCAGATACCGCTCGGTCTCCGCGAGACCGAGCCGATCGATCGGCAGCTCGCGCCCATCACGGTACCGTGCCTCGAGGAGGACCTGCATTCGGATCTCGTACTCGAGCGTCAGAACCACCGACGAGACGCTGGTGCCCGTCGTGACAATGGGGAGCACGCGGCCGGACAATACGAGGTCCGCAGCGTCGGAGTCCTCGACTACGCGCAGCGCCCCGCGCCGCATCGCTTCCCGACGCAGCGCACGCGCGACGGTGAATTCGATGCCCGGATCGAAGGAGTCGTTCGCTGGCGTCTCGATGGCGACGAAGTGGACGTCGCCCATGGAGCCGGCACCGGTCGCAAACTGGTAGCCACAGCCGGCGGAGACGAGAGCCGCCAGGAGACCCACGGCGAGCCCCAGGCGTGGGGTTCGAGAGAGCGACGGTCGTGAGTGCGGGGGTGCTTGCCTCACGGGCGGAGGTATAACACAGGGGGGTTGGGGAGATGGGGGGCGGGCGCTAGATCCTATTTCAACGATTCCCGCGCGACCGACGGTACGCGCTCTCGCGTTCACGCTCATCGAAGGACAGCGTCATTTCATTCCCTTCGATCGCGCGACGCGAACGAGCTCTTCGGCGAGAAAATCCCTTCCCTCGCGAATCCCATCGTCGACGCGTTGTGCGAACAGAGCACGCCCCTCGGCAATTTCTGCCTCCATGCTCGCGACCACGTTGCCCGCGACCACTGCGGCGTCGAACTTCTCCTGGTTGTAGAGCACGATGTCGGACACAACGATCCGGGCGAGACGCTCGGCCTGCTCGACCCGTGCGCGATCCGCTTCGGGCACGACGGGCGCCGGTGCGGACACCGCTACCGGCGGCGGCGCGGGCACCACCGGGGCTGCGGCCGACGCTGCGGGCGCAGGCGCCACCTGGGGCGGTTGGGAGACGACCGGCTTCGGTGCGGTGTGGTGGCGGGGAATGCGGTGTTCGCTCGTCGGCGGTTCGTCGAGCGGAGCGCGCGGTGTCGGCGGCCCGGCAGCGACGGCGCCACTGCCCACGATCGGCAGACCGAGATCCTTCAAGATCGAGTGCAGCGCGTCGGGGAGCTCGGGTCGCTCGATGTACGCATCGGCGCCGTACAGCTCGTTCGGCGGGCGACGGGAGCGGTCGTGGTGGTGGATCGCGCCGACGAGAATGACGCTGATCTCTCTCAGGCTCGCGTTGCGCTTCATGAGCTCGCACACCTGGAAGCCGAACATCTTCGGAAGCGCGGCGTCGAGGACGACGACCCTCGGGAGCGTGCGTTGGATCGTGAGAATCGCCTCGACGCCGTCGTGGGCGAGGACCGGTTGAAGACCCCACCTCGCGAGCGCGTTCGCGGTGGCCTTGCCGTGCTCGGGCTCGGGGTCGGCGACGAGCACGATGCGGCTCTTGTCCGCTCCGATCTCCGGCGAGTGCTCGAACGGCGGCGACTGCGCGACCGCCGCTGCTACGGGCTGTCGCGCCGGAGCAGGCGCCGCGACGGGAGCCGGCGGTTTCGTGGCGTCGGCGGGCGGGGTCACTCGAAAGACGGCTTCACAGCGTGCACAGCGGAGCCTGGCGCCCTCGGGCTTGAGCCGCGCGACGTCGATCCGATAGCGTGATCCGCAACTAGGGCAGGCTGCGATCATCTCCCTCCCCCTTCACGCCTGCGATCCATCATCCCACCTCTTCCCGGCGCCCCGTCCAGCGATTTCGAAACACTCGAGCAGGTCGGTGACGATACCGCGCAGATCCTCGGGATCGAACGGCTTCACGACGTACGCGTCGGCGCCCAGACTCACGCCGCGATCGAGATCTCGCTCGGATCCCTCGGTAGAGACGATGACGAGCGGAATCGTGCGGTACGCCGGTTTGCTCTTGACGAACGACACGAGATCGAGGCCGTTGATATCCGGCATGTTGATGTCCGTGATGATCAGATCGAACGCGTCGCGTGGAAGCGCGCGCAGGGCTTCGAAGCCATTCTCGGCTTCGGTGATCTTGATGTCCGGAGCGATCTGTTGCAGTGACGCGACGACAAGAGCCCGCATCGTGGCAGAGTCGTCGACCACGAGAATGCGCTTCACCCAGTCCCTCCCGCGGATTTCCTCAGAGATTCGGCGCGGTTGGTGTATCGGCGTGCCGCTTGGGTTCTTGAGGTGGAGCGGGGCTCTTCCGCCACGAGAGGCGCGACGGGACGCGACCTCAGGACTCTTCGATCGCCCGCGAGAGACGCGCCCGATCGAGTGCGAGTCCGGCCTGGTGGAGGAGGATCTCGACCGGCGAGGTGTCGCCGATAGGACGGCTCCCCGGCAGTGCGTCGCCGTACAGCAGTGCGGTAACGATCCCGCCACTCTCGATCGGCGCCACGAAGACCTCGCTCGGTGGGTTCCACCCGAGGAGGTCGGTGAGAGCGCTGCTCCCGGGCGTCGGCCGTGCGCGGAGTGCCCGCCGCGAGGCGATGGCGTCGCGGAACCACTCGACGTCGACCGCGCGAATCATCAACTCGCGCAGTTCAGGGTCGCTCGGCCCACCCGTCGTCTCGAGGCCCTGTTGGGCCAGGCCCACGACGACTTCGTCCTGAACCGTGAAGATGGCCACCCGAGCGAAGTAGTCGGACGCAAAGCGCAGCACCAGCGGGAGCACTTCGCCGCAGCTCTCGGGGTCGCGCAGTCTGGCGCTCGCCTCGACGAGTCGCTCGAGCCCGAGGTTCGGGCTCGGCGCATGCAGTTTCGCGGACTCGTCGCGAGAGCGGACGCTCCAGGGCTCGAGGATCGCGCGCAGCTGGCGCCCGGCGGCCTCCAGCGCCGACCCGCCCCCGGATTCAGCGAGAAGGCGGGACGAGGGTCGCTCGACCACCGCGTCGGCAGCGCGAGGTAGGGGTGTGCTCGCGGACTCGTGCTCCGTCGTCACGAGGATCGGCATCTTTGGCGCGAGCAACCGCAGCCGCTCTGTCAGCTCTCCAACGTCCGCGGTTCCCCCAACCCGGTCGGGCCCGACCCGCGACGAAACGAGCACGAGCGGGAGCTCGCCACGCCCGAGGTACTGCTGGATGCGCGCGACGCCCGCTTCCGAGCGCTGGAAGATGTGGATTCGCGAGAACGATCCCACGAGCACCGACTTCAACCATTCCAGGGCATTCAGGTCGGGGTCGATTGCGATCAGCCTCACCGGCGCCAGATCGCTGGCGAGCGGAGACGGACGCGACCAGGGCGGCGTGGGCGGGTCGTTGACGAGGCTCGCCACGTCGACGGGGGAAATCGTCGGTACCTCGTCTCGATCGACGTGCGCATCGAGAGGTGCCGGAGTCTCGCTGGCGGTTTCCGCCGGCGCCGAGGGTTCGAGCTCTGCGGGGCGGGTCGCGGCTTCGATCTCGACGTCGAAGCGCTGCGCCACCGTCAGCCCAAAGCTCTCGTGAGCGTCGTCGTCGACGGCGTCGCTGGGCTCGGCGTCGCCCGACGGCGGGCTCGCCTCGGGAACCCCGGGGAATCGATCGCCGAAGGCCTCGTTCTCCCCGTCGCTGAACATCAGGTCGGGGTCGTCCGGGTCGATCGCGCGATCGCCCTGAGCGTCCGTGGCTTTCGCCGGCTGGTCCTGCTCGTCAGCGAGACGGGTCGCCTCCATCGCGAGGTACTCGGCGTTGACGCCGTTCGCCAGCAGGAGCTCGGAATCGCGGTCGTCGATCTCGCCAGCGACTTCGAAGCTGAACTCGCCGTGCCGCCAATCGAACATCTGGATCACGGCGCGTTCGACATGCTCGCGGCGCAGGACATCGATTCGATCGCGGTCGAGCGCGGTCTTCTCGTAGAGGGCATCGTCGAGAGAGAGATCGGTGCGCCGATTGAGATTGACGGCTTCGTCGAACTGCTCGTCGGTTACGAATCGGCCCCCGACCAGCAAGCCCCGGAGATCCTCCGGGTCACCCTTCACACTGGCGGCGCAGACCCTTCCGTCGCGCAAGATGATCCGACCTTCGCCAACCTGGGAGCGCAGCGAAAGAACGCCCGACTTCCTGGACAGACTGACGATCTGCAGGATGTCGCCGAGGTTCAGGTCCTCGAGGCTGCCGACCAGGCTCATTCCGATCTCCGCAGGTGCGACAGGGGTCGGCGTTCCGAGCGAGGACGCCGCCAACGAGAGGATCGGTCGTCGGGACCGTTACTTGACCTGCGACGGCCCGGGGGAAAACACCCGAGAGACGGCTGCGTGAGATCCCTTACGCGACGGCGCAGGGGATTCGCGAGGAACGATCCGCAGCGCCACGTCAGCAGCCGCTCCACGGAGGGAGACGGTGGCGAGGGCCTCGGAGATCGCTCCCACCTGCCCCGGTGCCACGGCCAGCACAACGTGGAGCTCGGCGCCGCGCTCGGCGAGCGCTGTCGCGATCCCCGTGACGACCGCAGCGATCCTGCGCCTCATCCCCTTCGCCCCGGGCAGCTCCTCGGGAAACGGGAACGCGAGCTTCGCCGCTCGCAGGTCGACGACGCGAAGCGCGGCGTCGTGGGCTAGCCCTTCGATACCCCCGAGCCCAAAGTCCGCTCGCGGGCCCACCCCGAGTGCCACGACCAGCGGCGCACGCAACCCCCCGGACGTCGTGAGCAGAATCGCCTCGCCGGCTTCGCCGCTGGCTGAGCCTTCGTTGGCGAGCTTCGAGAGTCGGCCACACAGCCTCCAGTCGGCACGCGCCGCAGCCCCGCGAATCGGGCGCTCGTCGGCGAACCACGCGACAACGGCGATGTCGGCCTCGAGTCGCTCGATCGGCGACGCGTCGAGCTCGAAAGTGAGCTTCGCGGTCACGCTGGCTCCTCCGGAATGCGACCCGGAGCGAGCACGTGGGCGACACTGTCGAGGACTCCGTTCACGAACGGTGGCGAGGCCTCTGTGCCAAAGCGGCGCGCGAGCTCGATCGCCTCGTCGAGGATCACCGACCTGGGCGTGGCGGTATGAAGCAGCTCGAAAACGGCGAGGCGCAACACGTTGCGATCGATGGTCGCCATGCGCGACACCCGCCAGTTGATCGCGTGGTCCGTAAGCAGCTGGTCGATCGTCGCCTGCGCTTCCGTGGTTCCGCAAGCGAGTTCTTTCGCAAAGGCGCGTGCCCCCTCGGGCAGGTCGAAGTTCTCCGCGACGCGGTCGAACGTCTCCTCGACGGACGCGGCACGGTCGCCGGTGGTGCGGGCGCCCTTCGCCAGATCCAGAGCGTACAGGACCTGCAGCGCGACCTGACGCGAGCGGTGTCGCGGCGCGCTCTTGCGACTCACGCCTGCGTCCTCCGAGGTCGGTCGGAAGCCGTTCGAATGTCAGGGTCTGCGTCGATCAAGAAGACTCCGGATGGAGTGACTTCGAGAGCGCAGGCAGCAGTTTCGCCATCTCGATGGCCACGCGCGCTGCCTCCGCGCCCTTGTTGCCGTCGCTGCCTCCGGACCGGTCGAGTGCCTGCTCGACGTCATCGGTGGTCAGCACGCCGAAGCCCACGGGCACGGGGAAATCGCGCATCACCTCGCGCAGTCCGTCGGTCACACCGCGACACACGAAATCAAAATGCGGTGTGCCCCCGCGAATCACCGCGCCGAGGGCGATGATGGCGTCGTAGCGCCCACCGCTCGCGAGGACGCGAGTCGCTTGAGGGATCTCGAACGCTCCGGGCACCCAGGCAACGTGCACCTCGTCCTCCGATGCGCCGCGCTCCGTGAGTTCCGCCACGGCGGCCTCGAGAAGACGGACGGAGACGAGGTGGTTGAAGCGCGACACGACGATCGCGAACCGCAGGCCCGTAGCGTCGTCGGAGCTGGGAAAGGACTTCACGGCTGTGCCCTCCTCTTTACGGGTGGGGGCGCCGCTACCGTACCCCAGACGTGAACATCGTCACCCAGTCGGCGGATCTGCACGTCCACGAGGCGCGGAGCGCGGCCGAGCCGACCGATGGACAGCTCGCCGAGCGACGCCCTGCCGTCGCTCCCTATGAGGATAGGCGCGCCGAACCAGTGAACTTCGTCGACCAGTCGCGCGCGCAGAAGTGCCGCCGCCAGCTCGCCGCCCCCTTCCACGAGAAGCTCCGTCAGGCCCTCGCGCCCGAGGCGGCGGAGCGCGGGGCGAAGGGGAATGTGTCCTTCGCGCAGCGGAAGTTCGAGGAGCGTCGCGCCCGTCGCCGCCACGGCGCGACGCCGGCGCGTCGGCGCGGTCGTGCCGCACAGTACCCGCGTCAGGGCACCGTGGTCGCAGTACAGCTTTGCGCTGACGGGAACGCGAAGCTGCGAGTCGACCAGCACGCGCTGCGGCCGGTGGACGACGCGATCGCCGCGGCGTGCTGTGAGCGCCGGATCGTCGGCAAGCACCGTCTTCGAACCCACGGCGACGGCGTCGGAGCGGGCGCGCATCGCGTGTACGACAGCTTGCGCTTCGGGCCCCGTGATCCACCGCGACTCCCCGCTGCGCGTCGCGATGCGGCCGTCGAGAGTCGAGGCGAGCTTCAAGGTCACCCACGGTCGCCCGCGAGCAACGAGCGAGAAGAACCCGCGGTGCTGCGTCTCGCATGCATCGCGCAGTACACCAGTCACGACCTCGATGCCCGCGCGGCGCAGGCGGCGAAGACCGCGGCCCGAAACTTCTGGGTGCGGGTCGCGGCAACCGACGAATACGCGCTTCAGTCGGTGCTCGACGAGAAGGTTCGCGCACGGCGGCGTCCGCCCCTGGTGAGAGCACGGCTCGAGCGTCACGGCCAGACTCGCGCCGCGCACGGCACCGCGACCGAAACGACGGAGCGCGCTGCGGATCGCTACGACCTCAGCGTGGAGACCACCCGGCGGGCGCGTGTAGCCGTTCCCGAGCACGCGATCACCGCGATACACCACGGCGCCGACGGCGGGGTTCGGGAAGACGTGTCCACTCGCTCGACGTGCTTCGCGAAGGGCGCGTCGCATCGCCGCTTCAGGCGTCATCGAGAGGGCTCGGAGCCGTCGCGCTTCGAGGCTTCGATCGAGGCAAAGAACGACTCGTAGTCCTCGGCGCCCTGGAAATTGCTGAACACCGACGCGAATCGCGCGGCCGCAAGCGTGTCGAGCGCCACGAGCTCGTCGAGCATTCGCTGACCGATGAGATGGCTCGTCACCTCCTTCTCGCCGGACTCCTGCACTGCGCGCTCGACGCGATCGACCAGACGCTCGAGGGCGTCGGCGCTCACAGGACGCTTTTCGCAGGCCTTCTGGATCGCCAGCAGGAGCTTCGTACGCTGGAACTCCTCGCGCCGCTCGTCGCGCTTGACGACCTTCGGGAGCACCTCATCGATGCGCTCGCGCGTGGTGAACCGCCGCCCGCACTCGATGCACTCGCGGCGGCGACGGATCTCGTTGCCTTCGCGGCCGAGTCGCGAGTCGATCACCCGATTGGCAGCGTCGGAGCAAAAGGGGCAGCGCATGTGCAAACTCGACCTGCCGGTCGACTACTCGACGTCGTCCCAGCGACCCGTGTACAGCGGGAAGCGCCGGCACAGCTGTTCGACCTCACCGCGGGTCGCGTCGAGCTGGTCGACGTCGCCGGGGTGCTCGATCACCCGAGCGATCCACGCCGCGATGGTCTCCATCTCCGGCTCGCACATGCCGCGCGTGGTGACCGCCGGCGTACCGATGCGCACTCCCGACGTCACGGCCGGCTTGTGGGGATCGAACGGAACCATGTTCTTGTTCGCCGTGATTCCCGCGCGATCCAGAGCGAGCTGAGCAGCCTTGCCAGTGATGTCTCGGTTCACGAGCGAAACCAGGAACAGGTGGGTGTCGGTTCCCCCCGAGACGATCTTGAAACCGCGCGCCTCCAGCGCCGCAGCTAGCGCCCTCGCGTTCGCCAGGATCTGCGAGCAGTACACCTTGAACGCCCGTGACGACGCCTCCTTGAACGCTACGGCCTTGGCGGCGATGACGTGCATCAGCGGTCCGCCCTGTCCACCGGGGAAGACAGCGCTGTCCACCTTCTTCTGGTACTCCGCGTCGCACAGAATCAGGCCGCCGCGGGGACCGCGCAGCGTCTTGTGCGTAGTGGTGGTGACGAAGTGCGCCTTGCCCACGGGCGACGGGTGCAGGCCCACGGCCACGAGCCCCGCAATGTGGGCGATGTCGGCGAACACCAGGGCGCCCACCTCGTCGGCGATATCCCGGAATTTCTGGAAGTCGAGCGTTCGCGAGTACGCCGTCGTGCCGCATTGGATGAGCTTCGGGCGGTGCTCGTGGGCGAGGCGACGGAGCTCCTCGTAGTCGATGCACTCGTCGGCTTCGCTCACACCGTAGGGAACGATCTTGTAGAGCTTGCCCGAAAAGTTGACGGGGCTTCCGTGCGTCAGGTGCCCGCCGTGGTCGAGGTTCATCGCGAGCACGGTGTCGCCGATGTCGATGGCCGCCCGATACACAGCCTCGTTCGCCTGCGATCCGGAGTGGGGCTGGACGTTCACGTGGTCGGCGCCGAACAGCTCTTTGGCGCGTTCGATGGCGAGCTTCTCGACCTCGTCGACCTCTTCGCAACCCCCGTAATAGCGCCGGCCCGGGTAGCCCTCGGCGTACTTGTTGGTCAACACGGAGCCGGCCGCTTCGAGCACCGCGTCGGACACGAAGTTCTCGGAGGCGATGAGTTCGATCGACAGCGCCTGTCGCCGCGCCTCGCGTCGGATGAACCCGTGGATCTCGGGGTCGACATCGGCGAGAGCCGGACCGGTGCTGCTCGTCGTCTCCTGGTGTCCCGTCAGGGCGTCGATCTTCGCAACGCGGCGGGCGTGGCGTCCGCCGTCGAAGGGCGTTTCGAGCCAGCGTTGCGTGATTTTCCACGCGGATTCGGTGTCGATGCTGTCGGCCGACAGCGCGAGGATGTTCGAGTCGTTGTGGCGCCGCGACATCGCAGCGGTGTCGGAATCGTGAACGAGTGCAGCGCGCACGCCGGTGAAGCGGTTTGCCGTGTACATCACGCCGAGGCCCGAACCGCAGATCACGATGGCCCGCGACGCCTTGCCGTCGGAGACCGCGCGCGCGGCGGGCGCGGCGAAATCGGGATAGTCGACCGGATCCTCGCTTCTGGGTCCGTAGTCGAGCACCGGGTGCCCCGCGCGCTCGAGCTGCTCGCGCAATGCGGCCTTCAGCTGCGTGCCGCGGTGATCACTTGCCATGATGATCTCGTCGTCGGCCACGCTCCCTTCACCCCCCATTTCCTGTGCGCCGACCCGCGGGCCGACCGGCGTTGCGCCGCGCATTCGGAGGTGCTCTCCCATTTCAGAAAACCGAAACCCGAAACGCCAAAGCCCGAAAGGTCGCGACCTCACGGGTCGCCGACCCGGAGCGATCCGGCGCTGCTGAGGGGCGAGTTCTCCGAATGAGGGGGCGCCGCTCGACGAGCGACAAGGCGCGGAGAGAGTAGCAGGGAAAGCACGGGGTGGGGATCAGCTGGCGCGGCCTAGGACCAGGCTCGCGTTCGTGCCGCCGAAACCGAGGGAGTTCGAGAGGGCGATCTGCGGCTGGGTATCGCGCGCTTTATTGGCGACGTGGTCGAGGTCGCACTCGGGGTCGACCTTGTCGAGGTTGATGGTGGGCGGGAGCATCCCCACCTCGAGCGCGCGGATACAGAAGATCGCCTCGAGGGCGCCGGCCGCGCCGAGCAGGTGACCGGTCATCGACTTCGTGGCCGACACCGGGATCTGGTCCGTCGCGCTCCCGAAGACCGAGCGGACTGCCCGGGCTTCGGAGGCGTCGCCGAGCGGAGTGCTGGTCGCGTGAGCGTTCAGATAGTCGACGTCCGAGGGGGAGAGGTCGGCATCGGCGAGCGCCAGCTTCATGCAGCGCTGTGAGCCTTCGGCGTTCTCCGTGGGCGTGGCCATGTGCATCGCGTCGGCCGTGAGCGCGTAGCCCAGCACCTCGCCGAGGATGTTCGCGCCGCGCGCGGTCGCGTGTTCGTACGCCTCGAGGATGAGCATCGCGGCGCCCTCGCCGATCACGAATCCGTCGCGGCCGGTGTCGAAGGGCCGGCTCGCCTTTTGGGGCTCGTCGTTTCGAGTCGAGAGTGCCTTCATGCTGGCGAACGCAGACACACCGACGCTCGTGACCCCGGCTTCGGTGCCGCCGGCGATGAACACGTCGGCGTCGCCGCGTTCGATGATCCGCGCCGCTTCCCCGATCGACTGCGTGCCCGAGGCACAAGCCGCCACGTGACACAGGTTTGGCCCCCAGATCCCGTGACGAATCGCAACGTAGCCGGCCGACATGTTGCAGATCGTCATGGGAATCGTAAACGGCGAGACCCGGCGCGGACCTCCCTTCACCAGGGCCTCGTGGGCGTTCTGCAGGGTCTGGAGCCCGCCGATGCCGGTGCCCAACGAGACGCCCACGCGCTCGCGATTGTCCTCCCCGATCTCGAGGCCCGCGTCCGACACGGCCTCGCGCGCGGCCGCGAGCGCGAACGTCACGACCGGGTCGAGACGACGCGCCTCTTTCACTGGCAGGTCACCGAGGTCGAGCGCCACGGCGGGGACCTGCCCCGCGAAACGCACGGTGAAATCCGAGCAATCGAAGCGCGTGATCGGCCCGACCCCGGAGCGGCCGGCAACTGCGCCCTCCCAGGTAGAGGCCACATCGATTCCCAGCGGCGACACGCAGCCAAGCCCGGTCACGACGACGCGTCGCCGTCCGGGGGAAGTCATTCGATCAGGCCTTGGCCTCGGCCCCGACTCGCTCCTTGAGGTAGGACAGCGCGTCGCCGACGGTCTGGATCTTCTCGGCGTCGTCGTCGGGAATCTCGATGTCGAAAGTCTCTTCCATGGCCATCACCATCTCGACGATGTCGAGCGAGTCGGCACCGAGATCGTCGATGAATGACGCCTGCGGAACCAGTTCTTCCTTGGTCACGCCGAGCTGATCCACGATGAGTTCGGAGACGCGGGCCTCCAGGGACATTCGAATCTCCTCCTTGGCCGAAGAGCACCCCACTGGGCGTCAAATGGGCTCGCAAACACGCGGACGCTCGATCCTCGCGCCTTCGGCAAGCAGTGACGGCATGCGGTAGGGCGCACTCGAAACGGTAGCGCTCACAGCAGGCGGCGCACATGACTCCCCGGGGCGGGTGTCGCGAACGATCGGAATCTGGGGTCGGTCGCGATCACCTCACCTCGGCGACGAAGCTCGCGGCCTCGTCGAGGTCACCGAGCGCGCTGAGGTTTCCCCGGGCGAACGACCGGGCAATGCGTGCCACCAGACCGGAGAGCACTCGGCCCGGGCCTATTTCGAGAACCCGGGTGATACCGAGCTCCTGCATGCAGGCCACCATTTCGGTGAAGCGGACGGGAGCGGTCACCTGTTGCTCGAGGAGGTCTGCCATGCGCGCGCCCTCCGCGTTGGGACTGGCCTCGACGTTGGTGACGACCGGCGGGTTGGCGTCGGCAAAACGCACGCGCGCGAGCTCGAGCGCGAGCTTCTCGGCAGCGGGCTTCATCAACTCGCAGTGGAACGGAGCGGACACGGGAAGCGGGATCGTCCGCTTCGCGCCCTCCTGGCGGGCCCGCGAGCACGCGATCTCCACGGCCACCGCATCGCCCGCGACCACCGTCTGCGTCGGCGCGTTGAAGTTCGCGGGTGCAACGACGCGACCCGTTTGCCGGGCCGCAGCTTCACACGCCTGGGCGACCGCGTCGGAGCCGATGCCGAGTACAGCGGCCATGGCTCCGCGCCCTTCCGGCACCGCTTCCTGCATGAAGCGGCCGCGCGCGTTCACCAGCCGCACCGCGTCCTCGAACGCGAGCGCTCCACTCGCCACGAGCGCNGCGTACTCCCCGAGGCTGTGTCCGGCGACATAGTCGGGTGTCACGGCGCCGCGCTCTTCGAGGGCGCGCAGGTACGCGATGCACGTCGTCAGGATCGCGGGCTGCTGGATCTCGGTGCGTANCAGCTCGTCGTCCGGCCCTTCGAAGCACAGTCGACTCAGCGCGAACTCGAGAGCCTGATCGGCCCGATCGAATACCGCGCGGGCCGCCGGGGATGCCTCGTAGACGTCGCGACCCATCCCAACTTCCTGCGAGCCCTGTCCCGGAAACAGAAGTGCGAGCACAGAGGGCTACTCCTCTTCAGTCTGAACGACCTCGCGATCTCGGTACGTTCCGCAGTTCGGGCACACCCGGTGGGGGAGCTTCGGCTCCTTGCACTGCGGGCACGTGCTGCGCGCGGGTACACCGATGGCATCGTGAGATCGTCGTTTGTCGCGCTTCGAGCGCGAGGTCCGCCGCTTGGGCACCGCCATGGGTTCACTCCTCCGAAACTGTTTCGGGACTCGCCTTCACTTCGAGTCCTTCCTTAGATCCGCCAATACCGAGAAGGGAGAGATTCTCACGGGCCCTGCGCAGTCACACGCTTCGACGTTTCGATCGACTCCGCAGCTCGGACACAGCCCCAGGCACCCCTCCCCGCACAGGGGCTTCACAGGAAGGGCCAATACGATCAGCTCGAGAAAGTACCCCGCGAGCGCAATCTCATTTCCGCGATACCACCCCGATTCGAGCTCGTCTCCGAAGCAGACACCATCGCGGGTCAGCGACGCCGCTCCTTCGGGGTCTGCCGGTGCGCGGTCTCCTGCGGGCTCGAGAACGAGGGTGATCGATTCGCCGAGGGCGTGACGATAGCGCGAGAGACACCGGCTGCATTCGAGGGGCAGCCCGCCGGTCAACGAACCGCTCAGGAAGAGGTCCTCGCCCATCACGTGGGCATCGAGCGCAACGACGAGGGGCTCGTCGAGCGCCGTGGGCAGACCCCAGTGGGGCTGCAGCTGCTGCTGCCACCAGCCGGTGTCCGCCTCGAACGCGTAGTGAGTGGGCGTTGCGCTGAGCCGCTCGAGCGGGAGCTTCATCTCGGTATTCTCGGGGGAAGGTCTGTAAAATCAGGCACTTAGGAGTTAGCAGAGGCGGTCGACTCCAGCAAGCGGGAGCGCGGGACGGCTGATATCCTCGCGCGCCGTGACGTCTCCGCGCACACGCTTCGCCCCCAGTCCGACGGGATTCCTCCACGTGGGTTCCGCGCGTACCGCCCTGTTCAACTGGGCCTACGCGCGTCGGACCGGGGGCAGCTTCGTGCTGCGGATCGAGGACACCGACCGGGAGCGCTCCACGGCCGAGTCCGAGGCTGCTCTTCTCGACGGACTCGGCTGGCTTGGAATCGAGTGGGACGAGGGCCCGTTCCGCCAGAGTGAGCGTGCGGCGCGCCACCGTGAGGTGGTCGAACAGCTCATCGCAAGCGGCCGCGCCTATCGCTGCGTGTGTACCGCCGAGGAACTCGAAGAACGCAAGCAGAAGACCATCGCGGCTGGCGAGAAGTGGACCTACGACGGACGCTGCCGCGATGCCGAACACGGGGCCAACCGCACACACACCGTGCGTCTTCGCCTTCCCGAGAACGAACGCCTCGCGTGGGACGACCTCGTCTTTGGCGACAGCGGTCAGGATACGAGCGAGATCGGCGACCGTATCATCCAGCGCAGCGACGGACACGCCCTGTACCACATCGCCGTCGTCGTCGACGACCTCGACATGCAGATCACCCACGTGATCCGCGGCGCCGACCACCACCCGAACACGCCGTTCCAGATCGCGCTCTACGACGCGCTCGACGCCACGCCGCCCCGCTTCGCCCACGTGCCGCTCATCGTGGGTGCGAACGGCAAGAAGCTCAGCAAGCGACGCGATCCAGTGTCCGTCGAGGAGTACCGCAGCAAGGGCTACCTCCCGCAGGCCATGCTCAATTGGCTCGTTCGCATCGGTTGGTCGCACGGCGACCAGGAGGTGTTCTCCGCCGACGAGATCACGAGCCTCTTCGATCTCGAAGCCGTTGGGCGCGCCAGTGCCCAGGCCGACGGCGCGAAGCTCGACTGGATCAACCAGCACTACATCAAGGAACTTCCGAGTGGCGACCTCCTCGCCGAGCTCATCCCGTTCCTTTCCGCCGAAGTCGGTTTCGACGTCCCACCGAGCCCGGGGCTCGCTCGCCTCGTCGATCTCGTTCGCGAGCGCGGCAAGACCCTCGAAGAGCTGGCTCAAAGTGCGCGCTTCTTCTTCGCGACACCCGCCGACTACGACGCCAAGGCGGCCAAGAAACACATGAAACCCGAGGCCCTCCCCGTCCTCCAGGACCTCCACGGCGAGCTCGCCGGAATTCCGACCTGGGACGAAGCCGGCATCGAGTCGGCCTTCGAAAGCGTCCGAGCCCGTCGAGGCGAGCTCCCGATGGGCAAGCTCGCCCAACCCGTCCGCGTCGCCCTCACCGGCCGCGCCGCATCGCCGGGAATCTTCGAAACCCTGGCCGTCCTCGACCGCCAGGACGCCCTCGACCGCATCGCGGCCGCAATTCAGCACTTCGCGAAGTCTTGAGTCCCCGGCGGTCCTCCGGTATCTAATCCCTCGAAGTTCCCCGGTCGTCTAACGGCAGGACAGCGGACTCTGAATCCGTCAATGGTGGTTCGAATCCACCCCGGGGATCCAGTCCTGTCGATTCTTCGCTCGCCGATGGCTCGCTGCGCGCCGCCTAGGGCGGCTTGCGTGACGTCTCTTCTCCGACAGCACCGACCGCTCGATCGCGCGCCGCTTCGCAGCTTGCTCTGGGACGTCTCCTGGTACCGAAAGACACCCTGCGCCGTTGAGCCACCCCGAGGCGTCGCGGCCACCGCCATGAGTCCCACGCGGCAAGCGGAGACGGCCAGGGGTGGCCGCAGGAAACCAAAGCGCAGCAGGGCTCGCCCTCCTGCACCTCCCCTTGAAAACCAAAGACCTCGGAACAAGCGCACCAGCCCTCTCCGAGTCGCAAGCCATTTCCGGAGGCCACCCCTGGCCGTCGGAGCGCCCCACGACCTCGAGCCCAACGACCTACCCCGAAACCCCAGCCTGCTCCAACCAGTCGTCGAGGCTCGCATCCTCCCAGTCCTCCGGCCCGTACACCGTCCGCGGCAGCGGAGTCATGATGTGGGAGTCCCCGCCTGTCACGTACTCCGCCGACCGCCGCTCCCACGCCACGATCCGTTCGTCGATCTCCCCCTCGTCGCACAACCCCCGTGTCGTGTCGCGGTTCTGTCGGTACCGAGTCTGCGAAGGAATGTCCGTCGCCCACACCATCACTACCTCGGTTTGATTACTCGTTACCTCGTAGAGGCCCGTCGCGTGGTGCCCGTATTCCGCGAGGAGCGGCACCCTCTCCTCCACGACTGCCGCCAGAAACTCGAGCGGCGTGCCGGGCCGCAGCGTCAGAACCTCGTTCACGAAAAGCGTCCCACGGATTCCCCGCTCCGAGATCTCCTGCGTCGTGGGACTCCCCGGTACCCCCGCACACATCCGGTCGAATCCACCGGTGCGCCACTTCGACGCCTCGTCCCACCAGTCGCCGTAGAACGCCTTGCGCCGCTTCAGGTTCATCCGGTCGACGTTGCTCGCCCAACCCATCCAGCCTCGACTGCCCACGTCCCAGATGTTGATCACCTGCGGCCAGCGCCCGCCTCCCGCGGCGCAGACGTAGAACGCGCCCTGAAGTCCGAACATCTCCGGCATGCGCAGCACCGGATCCTGCCAGAGGTGCTCCATGTACTCGTACTGACCCTGACCGATCACATCCACCACTTCGTACAGATAGAGACTTCGTACCGCCACGCGATCCTCCCCGCCGTTTCACACGAGAGTTCGTACTGGAAGAGCGCCCGATTCTACCCCCTGCCACGCGCTCGACCGTCAGCGCGCCCATGGAGCGTGATACCCTCCGCGCGAACCGATGGAGTCGTCGCGTGAGCCAGGCATTCGAGCTCGAATCGTTCGTGGCCGAGTGTCGTTCCGCGTTGCCCGACCGCGCGCCGCAGCGCAATGTCCACGAGAGCGTGGCACGCGCCATTTCCGACCCCGCGTCACTTCTGCGTGAGATCGGCGAGCCGGCGCGCGGAGGGATCTACGAGCTGCACCGCGCGGAAGATCTCACGGTCATCCACGTCGTATGGGCGCCGCGCATGACGCTGATGCCACATGACCACCGCATGTGGGCGGTCATCGGCGTCTACGGAGGGCGCGAGGACAACATCTTCTGGCGTCGCATCGAAGACGGTCCCACCGAGCAGATCGAGGCCGCCGGCGCGCGCTCACTCGGCGCAGGGGAAAGCACCCCCCTCGGTTCCGAGATCATCCACTCCGTCACGAACCCGACGTCGCAGCTCACGGGCGCGATCCATGTCTACGGCGGCGACTTCTTCGACACGACGCGCAGCGAGTGGGACCCGATCACGCTCCGTGAGATGCCGTACGACATCGCGAAGAACCTGCGCCTCTTCGAAGAGGCGAACGCCACCCTCCCGGCATCGCCCAGCTGATGCCCGACCCGGTTTACAGCAGCGGCGGCAGCAGCAGCACGAGCAGCGCACCCGCCGCGATGGCTGGAGCGAAGCCGAACGGCGCGTTGAAGCGCCGTGTCACTGCCGCCCACGCGAGGCCTGAAACCAGACCCGCAACGGACGCGGCGATCAGCGTGGGCAGGACACCCATCACGCCCTGCACCGCCCCGATCATCGCGAGGAGCTTGATGTCTCCGAGGCCGATGCCCGGGAACCACAGCCAGTAGTCGGACTCCGAGGGCTTCGGGAGCGCCTCCCCCTCGCCAGGCCAGTGTTCGAACTCGCGGCCGAGGGCGACCGACACGCGGGCGTGGGCGAAGCCGACGATCCACAGGAGCCCGCCTCCGAGCAGCGCGCCGAGAAGCGAGTCGATCAGCGCCGGGACGAACGCAACACCTGTGAATCCGCGCACTAGCGGAACGACCACCAGGGCGGCGACCAGACCACCGATGGAGATCTCGTCCGGAATGATCTGGTGGTCGAAATCGATGCCCGCGGCGGCGACGAGTGTTGCGGCGAAAAGCTGCCACACGAGCGTCATCGGCGCGAACCCGTAGCGCCAAGCGATCGCGGCGAACAGCAGGCCCGTGAGCAACTCGATCGCGGGATAGCGCGCCGAGATCGGCGTGTGACAGCTGCGGCACTTCCCGCGAAGCCAGAGATACGAGAACACCGGGATGTTGTCGTACGGCGCCACGGCGTGCCCGCACGAGGGACAACGCGAGCCCGGAAACACGAGAGACTCGCCCCGCGGTAGGCGGTAGATCACGACGTTCAGGAACGAGCCGATCAACAGACCCGCGACCAGGGACAGTCCTACGAAGAACTGCGGCGGGAGGCTCGAGAGCTCACTCATGGTGTCAGGCTAGCAACTGCGCCCCGCGGTCAGCGAAAGTCACGCCGCTCGAAGATCAGCGTCGCGATCACGAGCAGGATCACCGCGTATCCGGCGCCATACGCCACAGGTAGCAGGACATCGGAGGCCGTGACGGCGAGCCCGTGCGCAGCTTCGGTGCTGAGGTTGAACGCCTCGAGGTCGGGTAGCACGCGGTGGATCGCTGCCGTGATCGCTGCCACCGCACCGGAGTCCGACGCCGCGCCGAGATCGCGCAGATTGCGGGTCAGGTGACCGACCACCCAGACGCCCACGGAGAAGTACGAGGCGAGCATGGGCGTGGTGAACGCCGAAAAGAGCGTGGCCACCGCCACCATGAGCGCGAGCTCGACGCCTGTCAGGGCGAAGGCCGCGGCATGGACCGCTCCGAGAGGCGCGTCCATCGCGAGGGAGACCCCCGCGAACGCGACGATCATGACACCCATCTGCATCCAGACCGTGAACACGAGACCGACGTACTTCCCAATCAGAAACTCGGTCCGCGAGAGCGGCTTCGAGAGGATTGTGTACACCGTTCGTCGATCGACTTCCCTGTGAATCAACCCAACGCCCACGAACACCGCGATCGCCACCCCGAAGAGTCGGATCGCCGCGATCCCTATGTCCTGTAGGATGCGCTCGCGTTCGACGTACGAAAGCGTTGCGACGAACACGCTCACTGCAATGAGGAGCAACGCGAAGAACAGCAGCGTGTAGAGCAGCTTGTTGCGAACGGCTTCTCTCCACGTGTTCATCGCGATCGCCAGGATCCGCCGTGCCGCGATCATTCGACCTCCCCCATCCCCGTGAGCGCGGAGCCGGACTCGGGAGCCTCGGCATTCTCGACGGCAGACAGGAACAGCGATTCGAGCGATGCGCGCTGCGGCGCGACGGACACGACTCGTCCACCCGAGTCGAGCACGGCGCGTATCATTTCGTCCGTGTTCTTCTCTGCGAATCGCAGCTCGATGCGGTCACCCAGCCCTCGCAGGCGCGCCGCGAAGCGCTCCTCGAGATCCACCACCGAGTGGGCGCTGAGGCCCGCCGCGACGAGCTCCGTCTCGCGCTCGCCTTCGACCAACAGCTCCTGCGTGTCTCCCTGATAGCGGATGCATCCCTGCACGATGATCGCGACGCGGTCGCAGACCATCTCGACGTCGGGGAGGATGTGCGTGTTCATGAAGACCGTCTTGCCCTCCGCGCGCAGTCGCAGAATCAGATCGCGGATCTCGACGCGCCCAATGGGATCGAGACCGCTCATCGGCTCGTCGAGGAAGACGACGCTCGGTTCGTGCACGAGAGCCTGCGCGATGCCCACGCGCTGCAACATGCCCTTCGAGTAGGTGCGCAGGCGTGAGTCGGCCGCCTGAGTGAGCCCCACCCATTTGAGCAGCGTGGCGACGCGTTCAGCTCGCTGCGAACCGGATACACCGGAGAGCTTCGCGTAGAACGTGAGGATCTCGCGGCCCGTCAGGAAGTCGTAGAAGCTGGGGTTCTCCGGGAGGAATCCGATGTGTTTGCGAAAGGCCGTTTCGCGCACGTCGTGGCCGAGGATGGAAGCCGAACCCCCGCTGCTGCGGATCAGCCCCATCAGGATCTTCAGGGTCGTGGTCTTCCCGGCACCATTGGGTCCGACGAAACCGAAGATCTCTCCCTGCCGGACGCTGAACGAAATTCCATGCAGCACCCGTTTCTTCCGCAGGCCGAAGCCCGAGCGGAAGTCTTTGACGACGTTCTCGACGCGAACGATCTCGTCGCCATGCTGGGCTTCCGTGCTCGACATCAGATCTCGGCCGCCTTCCTGCGATCGCTGCGGAAGCGATCCCTTCGCTCCTTGTCGAGCGGGTGGAAATGCAGCTCGTAGCGCGATCCGTAGAACGAGGACACGATCAGACCGGTCTCGCGGTCGATCACCCACTCCCAATCGGCGAAGTGCGGGTGCGCGCCAGGTAGAGCCCCCAACACGGGATCGGTTCCCGAGAGCAGATCTTCGACGCGCTCGATGTCCCGCCCGTTGAGGCTCGAGTACTCGGCGCGCGCCGCATCGAGGACGCGCGCGCGGCGCTCGGTCTCGACCTCGTCGAGAGCCTTCAAGAGGCTCGCCCTCTCGAATTCGTCCTCGGTGTTGCGGGCGAGGTCGGCGAGGAAGCTCGCCGCGATGTCGATGCCTCTAACTTCTGCGCGCAGCCGCGCGACCAGGGCCCCGAGGTAGGGTGGGCTTCCGGGCAGCTGCACCGCGACCTCGAGCACGTCCGCGGCGGTGGCATAGTCCTCGAAGTAGAAGAAGTGGTTGAAACCCAGGTAGTAGTGGTTTCGCCACTCGGTCGGGTGGTAGGCGATGCCGCGCTCGAGCAGACGGTTCGCCGTAGCGACGTCCTCCTGGGTTCCCGTGAGCCAGACCGCCGCGAAGCGGTACGGGTGGTCGACCCAGGGATCGAGCGTCGTCACGACGTCGATGAGTCGGCCGATCAGCGCTCCCTTGTCCTCGGTGACCCCCCGGTCCCCGCCGACGGTCTGAACGGCCTGGAGCCAGTAGTAGTCGGAGACGAGGGAATCGAAGCCCAGCGACCAGAACTTGGCGTGAGAGGGATTGGGGACGGCCCAGTCATCGCTCAGGACCCGCGACGACGTATCCACATGGGAATGCGCAAGAACCGTCGCGAGGACGGCCAGCGCAAGCGCGACGAAGCGCCATCCGAGAAGATTCCAGACTCGATTCAACCTTCCCCCCCGAAAAGGTCCGACCGAGAGAGCGGAAGTGCAAAAGAGATCGCGGAGGGGCGGCACGAGCCGCCCCTCCGCAATTCGATCGGGTCGTACTAGAACTTGCTCTGGCCGGAAGCGACGTCACACGGGGCGACGGTCAGATCCGCCACAGGCTCGGCGACGCCGCAGGAAACACCCGCGGCATGGGCTTGACCCGCAAGAGCGCCCTTGCGATAGCCCCACTTCTGGTGGTTGTCTTCGCCATCGATGTCCGCCGCGGCGGTGGCGTTGTAGGTGATGCCGCTGACGGCCACGGCGTAGTTGAAGTACACCTCACCCTCGGGCGACCAACCCAGCGTGTCGAAGTCGGTGGCGCCGCCACCTTCGAAGGCCGCCTTGGTCGTTCCGGGGACCTCCGCCGGGGTGGCGGCCGCGGACACGTAGCTGCCGAACTCGGCGAAGAAGGACTCTTCTGCGGTGCGGATCGCGGCCAGGTTGCCCTTGCCTTCACTCGACTTTGCCTTCAGCTGGAAGCGCAAGAAGTTCGGAATCGCAATTGCGGCAAGAATGCCGATGATGGCGACGACGATCATTAGCTCGATGAGCGTGAAGCCACCGCGCCGGTTGTGAAACTTTTTCACGGATTGGGTTCTCCTGGTTTGCTACGGCGCTTTATTCCGGCCGGGTCGCGATCTTGCCGCGATTCCGGTAAACCGAACGTCGGCTTGGCGTCAGCGCTCGTTAGCCCATCCGGGCAGACGATTGAGCAACGCCCGTGCCAAGTGCCGCGGTTGCCTCTGCATGAATCGGCAAGCGCGCACCTCAACTTGAGGACCGTGCGGGGTTCCTCGAAAGTGATGAGGAAAGAGGACCTGCCTCGACAGACCGAGAATGGCGCCGGAAAGTGACGCTGGGCGTCGCCCAGGGAGACGAAAACCGTCACTTCTCATGCGAGTGGTCGGTGCGCGTCACGCGACCCTTTCAACCTGGAGGACTCGAGCGCGGTCGCTGCGCGTCGGCGCTTGCCGCTGCCGACCGCAGCGGCTAGCTTCGCGCCGCCTGTCGGTGATCGCTCCCATCGTCTAGCGGTTTAGGACGTGGCCCTCTCAAGGCCAAGACAGGGGTTCGATTCCCCTTGGGAGCGCCATCCGTTTCCTCCGCGGCCCGCCCCGAAACCTGCAATCGCGTTGGAGTGTGCTGCTGTGGCTGAATTCGCCCTGGCGTGGATGGACTGCGAATTCGGGGGCCTCAACCCGCGCCTTCACGACATCACCGAGGTCGCCGTCATTCTCACGGACGACCGCCTCGCGGAGCTGGGCGAGCACGGTGAGAGCGAGTGGAAGATTCGCGCCCGACCGGATCGCATCAGCCCCGAGGCGGCGAAGATCAGCGGCTACACGGAGGAGGCATGGGCGAACGCCCTGCCCGTGCGCCAGGTGCTGACTGAACTCGCGGACATGCTTCCGCCCGGCAAGACCGTCGTGCCGGCCGGTCAGAACGTGCGAACGGATGTGCAGTTTCTCGAGCTCGCCTACGAGAGCTGCAGCATCCCCTACCCGTTCGACTACCACGTCCTGGATCTGGCGACGCTCTTCTACTCGTGGTCGCTCGTCGCCGGCGAAGCGGTCCCTGCCCTGTCTCTTCGACAAGCAGCCGTGACGGCGGGCCTGATTCAGGGCCAGGTGCCGCATCGCGCGATGGCCGATGCGAGGCTCACCCTCGAGACGTACCGCTACTACATCGGGCGGCTCGCGACTCGTCCCCCCGCCGACGCCCCTCCGGTCGACCCGTTGGCGCCATTCTCGCCCCGAAGCTGAGGGGTCCGACGGCCCGTCTCGACCGATGCCGCGACGGCAGCCTCCCGGAGCCACCGCTCCCACTTTCGCACGGCGCGCTCGTCCACGAACCGGACGGCGGCGCGCAGTAGCCGTTCCGGCAATCGGTTCCGTTCCAGCGTCAGCGCAGTCGCGAAGTCGATCAGCAGCGGCCTCCCGTCCGCATCGCAGCGGACGTTGCTGCGGTGTCCGAGGTCGAGGTGGACGACTCCGAGTTCGTGCATCTCGTGCAGTGCGTCCCAGAGCTCGGCGATGTACCGCGGCGAGAACGTCCACGGACGTCGGCGCGAGACCTTCGTTCCCGCCCGATGCTCGATCACCAATGCGAGCGGATCGAGCCACCCGAGCGCCCGGGGCGCAAAACCGGTCTCCGCGAGCCGGGTGAGCGCGCGCGCTTCGCGCCGGAGCGACGCTCGGGCGATGAACCAGCGCACCGTTGCCGGCCGCGCTGCGAAGTCCTTCACCACCACGAGACCCGCGTCGGTGCGCACGAGGAGCACATCCGGATTCGCACGGTGCCCGCGTTTCAGACGCAGAAGGGTTCGAGACGCGAGATCCGCACGATCGACGCCCGGTGGCTTCGCGCGGGGTTCGGCCGCTACGCGCATGCTGCCCGGCAGACGAGGATCCCGAAGCCCGCCGCCACGCCGAGGAGCGTGCCGTGCTCGTCATTGTCGAGAAATCGCTGGCGGCTCCAGACTTGGACGGCGGCCCCACTCGAGCCCTCCGGTGGCGCCCACGCGGCGAGCCTCGGCACGAAGCCCCGCACCCCCCCGTGATACTCGCGATACGTGTCGCCGTAGCGCGCCTCGAGGCGCTCGCTCTCGACGCGCTCCTTGTAGGGTGCGTAGTAGCCGACGAATACCGGCAGGAAAAACGCCACGACTACGACGAGTCCGGCGACCCCGGCGACGGCGCCAAAGCCGAGCCCGATCAACAGCGTGCCGGCATACAGAGGATGTCGCAGGTGCGCATACGGGCCACTCACCACGAGTGCGTCCGTCTTCACGAGATGTCCGGCTCCCCACGCGCGAAGCGCGAGCCCGGTGGACGCCAGAGCGAGTCCGAACCCGAGCCCCACTCCCGTGGGGTTCGCGAGAATCACGCCCAACACTGCCACGATGTAGAAGGGAATCAGCCGCGGGCTCGCGTTCTTCCGACGAAACGGATGTCGCACCTACGCAGCGTAGTGCAGGCAAAGAGAAGGGGCCCTGCCGAAGCGAGGCCCCTTCTCAAATCAATCGCTGCGAGCCTCAGGTCCCTCCGTACTTCGATTGCACGAGATCCCAGAGCTTCCGCCTGAGACGCTCCTTGAACCCCGGATCCGCGCGGACATCGAGGTGGTCCGCCTCCAGAAATTCACGGAGGTCTTCAATGGAAATATCCGTCATTTCCTCGTCCAACTCTGCTACTTCAGGTTTAAAATTCATNTCNGATCTCTCGCGCTTTCGAGACGTCTTTCCCTCTCGACCCTTCAACGGATTCCCCTCCATCAATGCCGCTGTTTCAGACCAAGCATGGCGGGCGCCAGTCTTGAGTCCGGATCAACGGCCTCCACGAGCATGCGTTTCAGACGGTAGAGACTCGAACGGACGGCGTCATTCGAACGCGACATCCTGCTCGCGATCTCGCTGATGGACAGGTTCTCGATGTGTCGCAGAACGAACACCTCGACATGCCAGTCCGCGACGGACGAGAAACTCCGTTGGATCGCCTCACCGCAGCGTTGCAGGTTGAGGTTCTCCTCGGGTGTGCAAGAACCCAGTGAATAGCCGGAACGCTGCAGCTCGTGCTCAGCGCGCTCGATGCGCGCCTCGTGAGCCTTTGCGCGCCGAACGTGGTTGTTCACCGTATTCTTTGCGATCCCGTAGATCCACGACAGCAGCGAGGAACGCCCGCGGTAGGCGTCGATGGATCGGAAAACGGCTGTGAAGGTTTCCTGTACCACTTCTTCCGCATCTGCGCGATTGCGCAGACGCGTGTAGGCGAAGCTAAAGACGCGCTGAAAATAGCGCTCGTACAGGAGGTTGAAATCCGCCTCGTCGGAGGCTCGGATGCCAGCGACGATTTCCTCATCGCTGCGGGCCTGGTTCTGATTCAGCTTTGTTG
The DNA here is from genome assembly GCA_013215605.1 of Myxococcales bacterium. Taxonomy (GTDB): domain Bacteria; phylum Myxococcota_A; class UBA9160; order UBA9160; family SMWR01; genus JABSQW01. The sequence goes on along the minus strand of JABSQW010000120.1, from coordinate 6,394 downwards.
CGCGGCTACTTGTGCGGGGCAACGCGTACTCCTCGCGTTGTCCCTCCCCAGGTCAGGTGAGGTTTCTTGGCCCTCACCCGTATAAGTGGCCGTTTTTCGAATTTGGTGGCAGGGAAAATCTGAGAATTCGACATCCCCCCACGGGGCAGGGCACCCCGTGGATCTCGAGTGGGGATTAGTTCCGGAGGAGTGCGTCGAGGCCGGGAGCGCCCTCTGAGATCGCCTTTCGCATTCGGTAGAGGTTCGCCTTGATGGCGTCCTCGGATTTGCCGAGCTTATTCGCGATGCTGCGGATCGACTGGCACCGAAGGTGTTTCAGGTGGAAGATCCGGCGCTGAAGCGGCGTCAGCTCGCGCTCGATCACGTCCTCGCAGCGCACCAGCAACCGGCGCGCGTCGACCGTCTGGTCGGTGGAGACGCCGTCCGACACCGGATCAGCGGCGCCGGGTGCGTCGATGCTCTCGAGCCGCGGGCGGGGACGGCGGAAGCGACGGTTCACCGTGTTGCGGGTGATCCCGAAGATCCACACCAGCAGCGTCGAGTTGCCCCGGAAGCTGCCGAGCGCGTTGAAGACCGTGAAGAACACCTCCTGGGTGACGTCCTCGGCCTCACCGGCGTCCCCCAGCCGCTTCAGAGCGAAGCGGTAGACCCGCGGGAAGTACGCCCGGTAGAGCATCTCGAAATGCTCGGCGCTCCCATCGAGGATCTCCAAGATGAGTTTTTGATCGTCGGGCCAGTTCTCGATCTTCTGCGGCATCGCGCGCTCCTGCATTCATCTCGCAGAAGGCCGACCGGGGGGAATGAGATTCCGAATTCGGGGTAGCCGCCGTTCCCTGTGGCGTCCAACCGCTGAGCTGCTTCCTGGCTGGCGTGCGGGGCGTCCTGTGCCGCCTTGCGCTCCGCCGTGCCTCCCGATCTCCCTTCAAGAGATGTTTGGGCTCCTCAAGAGTTGAGACTCGCGTCCCACCCGTGAACATGAGCAAGCCCTGTGCCAGCTGCGCCCGTGTGTGCAGGTTCACCGAGGAAAGGGTTGAATTCGTTCAGCAATCATCTTCCCGACGGTCGGGGCAATGATAGGAACGCGCGAACCCATAGAGGGAACTTTTTTTCCACTTGTAGGAATACCGGCACATTGGAGTTCGCTTTCGACGGCGATCCGGCCCGATATCATTGATATGGGAGAAAGGAGAGCTGAAAGGCGAGCGTACATGTAGTTTTTTCCACTCATGTTCTCTTTGCTTGGGCCCTTAATCACGTGGATGGATCAAGAGGTGGGTCGAAACGGAAGGGGGTGCGGAAAAGCTTTTCACCGCTGGCGCGCATCCGCGCGCGGTAAGCACCTCACACGGCTCTTTCGCCCCCCCCCACCCAATCTGGCACGGCCCGCGCCGCGAGGTCCTAGAGGCGTTCCGGTGTGACCCACCAGACTCCGTCTGCTCGTTCCCATCGGTCCACGCGGTCGAGGATCACAGCCCCGAAACGCATGGGCCGCCCGTCGTCCCCGACGAACCGCACCAGGACCCTCGCACGGTCGACCGCATCGATCTCGAAGTCGAGAATGGTGGACGTGTTGGGTCGACTCTTCTCGAAGTCCGCGTCGGCGAGCGCCTCGGCGAAATCCGCGTAGTAGTCGAAGAACAGGTCGATCGACTGGAAGGAATCGCGCAACACCGGGTCGTTGAAGGTCTCGAGGGTGTTGAAACGCCGCTGTATCAGCCGGTCGTAGAACCCGAAGATGCTCTGGCGGAAGACCAGCAGTTCATCTTCGGAAATCGAGACCGGAGGTTCCGCGCGAACCTCGAGCTGCGTCCACGCGGGAGCGCACCCGAGCAAGGCGAGCGCGGCGACGACCCTGAACAGCCTGCCGTTCACGCCGGAGGTCAGGCCGGAAACCCGACGCGTTCCTCGAGGTACGCGATCACCGCACCCACGGCGATCCGCTCCTGCGCCATGGAATCGCGCTCGCGGACGGTCACCTTGCCATCGTCGGCCGTCTCGAAGTCCAGCGTGACGCAGTACGGGGTTCCCGCCTCATCCTGGCGCCGGTAGCGACGACCGATATTGCCGGCGTCGTCGTAGAAGATGTTGAGGTGGCGGCGCAGATCGCGCTCGAGGGCGTGGGCGGGCTCCGCGAGCTTTTTCGACAGCGGCAGCACCGCCGCCTTGATGGGAGCAATCGCAGGTGACAGGCGCAAAACCGTCCGCTTGTCGCCGTCGCCGATGACCTCCTCGCAGTACGCGTTGGCGAGCAACGCGAGGCAGGTGCGATCGACGCCCACCGACGTCTCGATCACCATCGGCATGTAGCGCTCCTTCGTCGCTTCATCGGTGACCGAAAGGTCCTTGCCCGAGTACTCGCTGTGACGCGAGAGGTCCCAGTCGCCCCGGTCGTGGATCCCCTCGATCTCCTGCCAACCGAAGGGAAACCGGTACTCGACGTCGACCGCGGCCTTGCAATAGTGAGCGAGTTCATCGGCGTCGTGGGGCCGCGTACGCAAGACGTCGTCATCGAAGCCGAGGTCGCGGTGAAACCGCAGGCGCTCCTCCTTCCAGTGCTCGAACCACTTCGCGCGTTCCGAGGGATGGCAGAAGAATTCGAGCTCAGCCTGCTCGAACTCGCGGGATCGGAAGGTGAAGTTGCGTGGATTGATCTCGTTGCGGAATGCCTTGCCGATCTGCCCGATTCCGAAAGGGACCTTCTGGCGGGCGGCCTCGCGCACGCGCTTGAAGTCGTTGAAGATCGGCTGACAGGTCTCCGCGCGGAGATACGCCGTAGACGCGGCGTCCTCGGACGCGCCGATCCGCGTCTGTAGCATCAGATTGAAGTTGCGCGGCTCCGTGAGGTCGTGCTCTGACGTTCCCTCGCGCGACGAACAAGACCCGGCGTCGTCGAGTTGATCGGCTCGGAACCTCTTCTTGCACGCGCGACAGTCGACCATCGGATCGCTGAAATGCTCGACGTGGCCCGATGCCTCCCAGGTCCGCGGATGGGCGATGATCGCGCTGTCGATGCCCTCGACGTCGGCGCGCTCGCGGATCATCCGCTGCCACCAGAAGGCCTTCAGGTTGTTCTTGAGCTCGGTCCCGAGCGGACCGTAGTCCCAGAAGCCATTGATCCCGCCATAGATCTCGCTCGAAGCAAAGATGTACCCGCGCCGTGCACAGAGCGACACGAGGTCCTCCATGCGCTCGAGGCGGCGCGTCTCCAGAACCTGATCAGCTGCCATGCGGTCCCGTTCTCGTGTCCGGCCCGGCAGTAGATCGGGACGGCATCGGCTCGTGGTGGTGGCCGGGGGACCGGAGTATATGGCTTTTCCGGGACGCCCAGTTATAACGCGCTGTCCAGGAAGGGCTCGCTCTTGAGCGCGAGGCCCACATGGAAGCGCCGAAAGCGCTCGATCAGCCGGCGCGCCTCGTCGAGAGTAGCGCCGCCCAGCGCGAGGCGGTCGAGTTGCTCGGGAGCGAACCGCAGGCCTTGCTCGAGCGCTCGCAGAGTGCCGAGGTGGACCCGTATGAGCCCCTGCAGCTGGGCCGCGCAGGCACCGCAGACGGGGCCGCCCTCGGCCACGTGGAAATCGACCTCGGGAGTCTCGGGGGCGCGTCCGCAGCGCACGCAGCTGCGAAGTTCGGGCCGCAGGCCGAGACCATCGAGCAGGCGAAGCTCGAGCAGGGTGCGCAAGCGGACGTCCGCGTTCCAAGTCGCGATCATTTCGAGCGACGCGAGCGCCAGCTCGAATAGCTGGCGCGCTTCGGCCCGGCCGGCACCCTCGGGAGCGAGACGATCGAGAAGCTCGAGCAGGTAGCAACCGAGTGCGAAGCGCTTCGGGTCACTGCGCAGCGACGAATAGGTACGGATCAGTGTGGCCTGGTCGAGGCGCGCCATCACGGTCGATCGGCGCCGGTCGATCTGGACGGCGAGGTAGTTGAAGTAGTCGAGCGTGCCCGAAAATCGCTTCACGCTGCGGCGCGCACCCTTTGCGATCACCGTCAGCCGACCCGACTCGGGAACGAGCAGATGCAGCACCCGGTCCGACTCCCCGAAGTCGACCGATCGCAATACCAGCGCCTGCGTGCGCATCGTGACCATCGCGGCGGGAGTCTAGTGTGCCGAGTCCGAAGTTCACCGACCGTTTCGGGGCGCTTCCCGGTTCCCCGACGCTACGCCCCTGAGCTGGTCAGGGGGTGGGGGCGACGCGTACCCTGGCGACGCTTGGATCGGCCGGCGCCGGGGTCCGGGGAATGGGCTCGCCGGCGCCCGGCCCCGCCCCTTCGGTGTCCACGGAAACCGGCGATGCGGCTCGAAGCTGTTCCCTGGCGAGGGCGCGAACCGCGTCGCGTCGGTACACGAGTTGGCCTTCGGCCGCGGGTGCGGCCGACCGGTCGACCGCTCCGAGCGTCGCGAAGACACCCCAGAGCGTCACCCCGATGACGGCGATTCCGAGCAACGCCAGCAGACCGGCGGCAACCGTGCGAAAGCTCGGGAGAGTGCGCAACGCCGGCAGGTCGTCGTCCGGCGGCTCTCGTAGGAGGCGCATGACCGCTTCGTCGGGATCGAGTCCAAGCGCGTCGGCGACGGTCCGCACGAAGCCCCGCACGAAGCCGTCCGGCTCGGAATCGAACGCACCCGCTTCGAGGCGCTCGAGCGAACGTCGCGGAATCTTCGTCCGCTCGGCGAGTTCCTCGATGGAGATCTGCCGAAGCTCGCGCTGCTGCGCGAGGTAGCGCCCGATCGAGCGATCGCGGGCGTCCTCGCTGCTCAGCGGAGCAGCTTCAGGTACTCCTCCGATTTCAATCCCCATTGGCTGTCCGGAGAATTTGCAACCGCCACCATCAGATGCTGGACGGCGCGCTTTCGCTTGCCCATCGTGACGTAAACCTGGGCAATCCGATAGTTGACCTCGGCGATGGCGCTGGGCGAGTTCGTGAGCTGCAGCACCTTCTCGTACGCCCGCAGCGCTTCGACGTGTTTTCCGTCTTCCCCTTCGAGGATGCCGAGATTGAGCACGCTCTGCCAATGCCGTTCGTTGTATTCGAGCGAAAACTCGAACTCGCGCCGCGCCTGGATGCGATCTCCCTGTTTGAGGTGAATCCATCCCAGGTTGGTGTGCGCCAGCCAGGGAGCCGGGAACGTCGGATCGTCCAGCAGCACCTGCGAATGCTCCGCGCTGTCGTCGTAGCGCTCGAGGAGAACGTAGAGCCCCGAGAGCGTGAGACGCGCGTCGTGGTGGTCGGGAAAGATCTCGATGGCGCGCAGCAGATGCGCTTCGGATTCGTCGGTCTTCCCCTTCCCGAGGTAGGCCCGACCCAGCCCATACTGGATGTTGGGATCCTTCGGGGCGTAGCGCTCGGCGGTGAGCAGCTCGCGCAGGCCGCGCGCCATGCGACCGTTCTCCAGGTGATCCACCCCGAGATTGAAGTGCGACCGCGCCCTTCGACTCTGTTGCTCGGCGGCGAGCCGGGACTCCGTCGTCGCACACGCGGTGAGGGTGCACAGGCTCGCCACCAGCACGCCGACCCCGGCCGCGCGCCGGGCGCGCGGCATCGACCGCAAGCGCCGGCCCGGGTCCACCGACCGCACATCAGAATGAATTGCAGAGCTCATGCACCCTCCCCAGTTGTTGTTGAAGGTCAAAACCGGCTCAATAAACGCAGCCGCAGCGACGCTCGGGGGAGGGTGTCGCGGGCATCGCCGTCCGACGCCGCTCCCGGATCCTCCGACGTCGTCTCGGAAACCGCGGGCTCGGTCAACGCCGCGAGCAGCCGTTCGTTCGTACCCCGCCAGCGAAACTTCGACAGACGCCGCTCGGGCGCGCCGGAAGGACAGACGCGCTCGACACTCGTCTGCGCCAGCACGTCGAGGAGCAGATCGCGCGACGCACTGCCCCCCCCGGAGTCCGGATCGTCTTCCGGAGCCGGCTGGGACTGCCGCGCAGCCGCTGCGGACTTTCGCTCCCCGACCGCACGTTCGACGGGTGCCGCCGTCCGCCGCTCGACTCGCCGGGGGGAAGCGTCTGACGGTCCGGGTTTTTCCGGGCACGCGAGTTCTTCCGCCCAGTCCGCGCCCGGCGCGTCGGAGAGGACGGGCTGCGTGGGCGCTGGCAGCGAGTCCGGAACGAGGTCTCGACGCGACGCGGCCTTCGGACCGGGGCGGACCTCGAGGGGCGAGGCAGCCGGCGCAGCCGACGGCGCGGTCGCCCGGTCGGAATTCTCGCTCTCGTCGTTGGGAATGGTCAGCCAGAACGGAAGGTCGCCTTCGGCCTCCGCCTCGCGGGGATCGGGAGATCCTGCCGCAGTCGGAGTCGCGGGCGTCGGGCTCGGCGCGGGCGGGGAACGCCGGGGCGGCTCCACGAAAAGGGGGCCCTCGATGTCCATCGGCCCGAAGGGATCCGATCCA
>JABSQW010000012.1 GCA_013215605.1 Myxococcales bacterium | reverse complement strand
GGTGCCGCAGCCGAAATCGCCCCGCTCGACGAGTGCGACCCGAAGTCCGCGCAGGGTCGCCTCTCGGGCCGCCGCGCCTCCGTAGATTCCGCCCCCGACGATCACCAGATCGTGGTCTTGGGCCGCCAGCGACGCGAGGTTACGCTCCACTCCGCCCTTATCGGACCGGCAGGCAAGCGGCTGAACCGCCCCGTTCGAGGGGTCAAAGCGCGGAATCTACTTCTTGAACAAGGCCTCGAGATCGGAACGCGACTTCGAGGCGGCGGCGGCCGCCGCCCCTCCAGCGGCGTCGCCGGGACTGAAGTACTCGCAGCGGTTCCCCCGCTCGCGCTCTGCCACCCGCTCGGCGCTCGACTCCCGGCACTCGTTGTAGGCGTTCGGGTCGTGGTGGCGGCAGTTCCGGCAGACGTGGAGATCTGCACTACAGGCGTCGCAGGTGTCGCGAAACCCCACGCGCTCCGCCGTTCCGAGCTCGATCTCCGCGTCGCACGAAAAACACCGCATAACGCGTCAACCTCGCAGAGCCGTGGAAAGCCTGTCAAGCCACCCGAAAGCGCCGACCTGGGGGTAAAACCCGGGGCGTCGAAGCGTTTAGGTCTCTCGGTGTGCTTCCGATACAAACGGGGTGGGCCTGGCCGACAAACCGATCTACTCCAGCCGTGCCGATGACCTCGAGTTCCGCGAGTCCATCGACGCGTTCGTGGTGAGCGTCGCTGAGCGCGTCGACCAGCTCCAGGACGCGGAGTGCAGCGGCGACTGGGGAGAGCTCGCCAACCTGGGCCGCAACCTCGTGCGGGACGCCGGTCGTGTGGGCTTCGACGAGCTGGCGCGGAGCGCCTCGGTGGTGGCTGAAAGCTGCGGTTCGAAGGACGTCGAGCTCGTGCGCAAGCGCCTCGTCGAGCTGACCCGCATCTCGCAGTGCATCCGCCTCGGACACCGGGGCGCGGTCTAGACAGCGGGGGCGGTCGACTGACGAGGGACTCGACGAACGTCGAGTCCCATTTCGGTTGAACGCGGTGCGCTGCCCTACAGAAAGAACCACCAGTCCACCGCCGCTCCGTCCGCGCCCGTGAGCAACGCGTGCGCCGCGACGACCGCGAGAAAGATCCCCCCGTTCGACGCCGCGTGGACGATCACCAGCGACATCAGGTGGCCGCGGCGATAGAACCACCACTGCGTGAGCAGCACCCACGCCAGCGACACCGGGAATTCCCATGGCGCGTGGCTGAAAGTGAAGTAGATGACGACTGTGAGAAAGCTGCGCCGCGTATAGCGCGCGATCGGCACCTTGCGGAAGTCGCGACGCTCCAGGACGACGTCGGCGTAGCGCAGCAGCCAGCTGCGCACGAACAGCTCCTCGATGAACGGCGTCGCGAGGGCATAGCCCGCAAAGCGCAGCCCCAGCGCCAGCGCCACGAACTCCTCCCCCATGAGCTGCGGATCGAAGGCGTCGCCCGGCTCCGGCCCGAGGGCCGGGAACGCAACGTACGGCGCCATCCAGATCGCTCCACCGAGCAGTCCGATGCCCACGTCCGAGGCCACGCCCCGCGCGCTGACCAGGTATCCGCGCAGCTCGGGATAGCGGCCGCGCGACGCGAACCAGACGACCAGGCCCAGCGGTACGACGACCCTCAGCGTGAGAAACACGCCCGCGGCCGCCTCGGGAGCCCGGCCTCCGAGCTCGACGAGACCGAGGAAGATGAACATGGGGGCCAGGTACGGCCAGAAACCATGGTCCTTGTTGGCGGCCATTGGGGGAGTCTACGAGCTTGCGCGGTACGGCGTCAGTCGGCCTGATACCCTGGCAGTGTGGGTGGGTCCGACCCGGTCGAGCAGACGCCAGGGTGGCTTCGGGCGCCGCGCACCGAAGGCGCTCTGCTCGGCGCCGTCGCCATCGCGTGTCTCGTTCCCTTCGTCGGGAAGCCCATCCACCTCGACGACCCGCTGTTCGTCTGGACCGCGCGCCAGATCCTGAAAGCGCCGCTCGACTTCTACGGCTTCGACGTCAACTGGCACGGCTTCACCGACGTCATGGCGAACGCCAACAAGAACCCGCCACTCACCGCCTTCTACCTCGCGGCGGCGGCAGCGCTGTTCGGATTCAGCGAGGTGGCGCTCCACCTCGCCATGCTGATTCCGGCGCTGGCCGCCGTGCTCGGCAGCTGGGCGCTCGCGCGCCGCCTGTGCTCGCATCCCGCGCTCGCGGCGCTTGCGATGCTGGCGATGCCCGCGTTCCTGGTGTCGGCGACGACGCTCATGGCCGACGTCGTGCTGCTCGCCTGCTGGGTGTGGAGCCTCTTCCTGTGGTGGAGCGGGCTCGAAGACGGGCGGCCGGCGCGCCTCGTCGCCGCTGGGGGGATCGTGGGGCTCGCGATCCTCGCGAAGTTCGTCGCCGTAGCACTCCTGCCCCTGCTGATGGCGGTCACCTGGGCCCGCGAACGTCGCGTCGACGCGCGCTGGCTCGCGTTCGCGGTACCGGTCGGAATGTTCGGCGCGTATCTGGCCTTCATGAGCGGGCGCTACGGAATCGATCTGCGGGAGACCGTCGCGGGGTACGCGTTCGACTCGCGCACGAGCTCCGGGGCCAACCTCTTCCGATCGCTCGCCGTCGCGGCGTTCTTCGCCGGCGGCAGCTTCCTGAGTGTGGTCGCGTACGCGCCGCTGCTTTGGCGCGGTCGCCGGGGTGCGGCGTGGCTGGCGATCTCAGTCGTCGGGGGGGTCGTGCTCGGCTCCGTCGCCGGGCTGCCAGTGGGACTGAATCTCGTCAGCCTGCACGCGATCGTCTTCGCCGCGGGCGCGTTGGCGCTGGGCGCGCTGCTCGTCGGCGAGTGCAGGCACGCGTCGCGCGGCGATGCCGCGCTCCTCGTGTTGTGGATCGGGGGCATCGCGATCTTCACGGTCGCGCTGAACTGGACGATCAACGCGCGGTCTCTCCTGCCGGCGGCGCCTGCCGTCGCCATCGTCCTCGTGCGCGCGCTCGAACGCGAGCCCGGGGTTCGTCTCGAGGGCTGGCGAGTCGGTGCGCCGCTCGCAATCTGCCTCGGGGTCTCGCTGTGGGTGGCCTGGGGCGACACCCGCCTCGCGACCGAAGCCCGTGACGCCGCGCGCCTGCTCGCTCCGGCGGGCGAACGCGTGGACGACACCGCCGGGAGCCTGTGGTTCGAGGGCGCCTGGGGCTTCCAGTACTACATGGAGGAGCGCGGCGTCCCGAAGGTCGACGCCATGGGGTCGCTCCTGCGCGCGGGCGATCGCGTCGTCGTTCCCCTCAACAACACCAACCAGTGGATCCCGCCGGTCGGCGTCGCCGAGCTCGTCGAAGAGCTGCGGCGCCCAACGGGCGGCCTCGTCGCCAGCCAGAGTCGAGCCCACGGAGCGGGCTTCTACTCGGATCGCTACGGTCCCCTACCGTTCGTGATCGGCGTCGAGCCGGTCGAGGTCTACCAGGTGTACGTCCTCGGCGCGACGCTCCGGCTGAGGGGGCACGTGCGCGAGTGAACGCGGCGCAGTGCGCAGTTTGGGGAGAGCGATGATTCGAGAGCCGACGTTCACCCTCGGGATCGAGGAGGAGTATCTCCTCATCGATCGGCTGTCGCGCGACCTCGTCCAGGAGGTGCCGAAGGGACTGCTCGCTGCGCTCGAGAGCCGGGTGGGAAGTCGGGTGGCGCCCGAGTTCCTCCAGTGTCAGATCGAAGTGGGCACCGGCGTGTGCGCGCGGCCCGCCGAGGCGCGCGCCGAGCTCGTCGACCTGCGCGCCACCCTCGACGAGATCGCCAGTGAGTTCGGATGCGCGATCGTCGCGGCATCGACCCACCCGTTTGCGAACTGGGGGGCCCAGCGACCCACCGATCGCGAGCGCTACCAGATCCTCGCCCGCGATCTTCAGGAGGTGGTGCGGCGTCTCGTGATCGGTGGCATGCACGTCCACGTCGGCATCGATGACGACGACCTCCGCATCGACCTGATGAGCCAGGCCACCTACATCCTCCCGCATCTGCTCGCGCTCAGTACGTCGTCGCCCTTCTGGGAGGGACATCGCACGGGCCTCATGTCGTATCGCATCGCCGTGTGGGACGAGCTGCCGCGCACCGGCCTCCCCGAGGCCTTCGAGAGCCACAGTGAGTACCAGCGCCACGTCTCGGCACTCATCGAGGCCGGAGTCATCGAGGACGCCACGAAGATCTGGTGGGACATCCGCCCGAGCGCGCGCTTCCCCACGCTCGAGATGCGCCTCGCGGACGTCTGCACGAACGTCGACGATGCCATCTGCATCGCCGCCGTCTACCTCTGTTGGCTGCGCATGCTCTACCGCCTGCGTCGCGGCAACCAGCGCTGGCGCCGCTACTCCGCCATGCTCATCAGCGAGAACCGCTGGCGCGCCCAGCGCTATTCCACCGATGAGGGCCTGATCGACTTCGGCCGCGGCGCGATCGTCCCCTACCACGAGCTCCTGAACGAGATCCTCGATCTCGTCGCCGAAGACGCCGCACATTTCGGTGCCGAGGACGAGATCGCCCACGCGCGCACGATCCTCGCGCGCGGCACCAGTGCCCACGCGCAGCTGCGGGTGTACGATGCCGCCCTGTCGGGCGGCGCGAGCCCGTCAGAAGCGCTGCGCGGCGTAGTCGACTGGCTCGTGAGTGAGACCCTCAGCGACGGCGCATCGGCGACCCGATAGCCGGGTGAACCGGCTCTTTTCAGGGAGCGAATTTGGACACGGACGCGGGCGTCGCAAGCGGATCGAATTCGCTCGGCTTTGGTCTGAAATTCTGGTACGGACTCGGCCAGCTCGCCGAAGGCGTGAAGAACACCGCCTTCAGTTTCTTCCTCGTGTTCTACTTCAATCAGGTGCTCGGCCTTTCCGGGACCCTCGCGGGCACGGCGATCTTCATTGCACTGGTCTTCGACGCGGTCAGCGATCCGGTGGCGGGATCGCTGTCGGACCGGCTCCGATCGCGCTGGGGCCGGCGTCATCCGTTCATGTACGCCTCTGCAGCGCCTCTTGCCGTGACCTTCTGTCTGCTCTTCAACCCGCCGCCCGGTCTCGGCCAATGGGGGCTCTTCGGTTGGTTGCTGTGCTTCGCGATCCTCGTACGCGCATCGATGACCCTCTACCACGTTCCGCATCTCGCCCTCGGTGCTGAATTGACCGACGACTATTCGGAGCGCACGACGGTCGTAGCGTTTCGCTCCTTCTTCTCGATGATCGGCGCGTTCGCCACTCCCGTCGTTGGCATGGGGCTGTTCCTTCGCTCGACGGAACAGTTCGAGAACGGGCAGCTCAACCCTGCCGGCTACGAGTCGCTCGCGATCTTCTTCGCGATCATCATGTTCGTGACGATCATCGCCTCCGGGATCGGCACCCACTCACGCATTCCTTTCCTGCACCAACCCGCGAAGGACACCGAGCGATTCACCGTGGCGCGTCTTTGGAGCGAGTTCCGCCAGGCGTTCGCCATGCCTGAATTTGTCTGGCTCGCGTGTGCCATGACCTTGATGGGGACCCTGGGTGGCGTTCTGACCGTACTGCAGCTTCACCTCACGACGTTTTTCTGGGAGCTGAAGACCGATCAGATCGTGATCCAATCCGCCTGGAGAGCCCTGGGTCCGCTTCTGGGCATTCCGTTCTGGGCAATCATGGCCCGGCGCTTCGACAAGATGCCCACGCTCGCGTTCGGAACGTTCTGGCTCGGGTTGATCGTCGCGGTGCCGCCACTGGCAAAGATCTACGGCTTTTATCCGCCGTACGAAAGCGCGGCCTACTTCCCGATCCTCGTAGCGGTCAGCTTCCTAGCGCTGTTTGGAGCCTCGGCGGCCTTCGTGACCGGCGGCTCGATGATGGCGGACGTCGTCGACGCCCACGAACTCCGTTTCGGGCGGCGTCAGGAGGGCGTCTTCTTCGCCGCGATCTCCTTCGCGGGCAAGGCCGCGTCGGGACTGGGCGGTTGGATCGCGGGTATCGGGATCGACGTCATCCAATTCCCGATGAACGCGGTCCCGGGAGAGGTCTCCGCGGACGTCGTGCGCAACCTGGGCTTTCTGTGTGGTCCGGCGACGGCGGTGTTGGCGGTGATCTCGGGCTTCGCGATTTTGAACTACGGACTGCGGCGCGAACGCGTGGAGGAGATCCAGGCGGCGCTGGTCGCGCGCAGGGGTGCCAGTGGAGACGCCGCACTGGGACCCAGGGCGTAGGAAGCACGCGAGCTGCGTGGGGGAACGAAGCGAGGGCGGCGGCTTTCGTTTGGCCTCGCGGTTCCGGAGCCCCGGGTGCTCCCGCGCTTCGACCTCGAGGTGAGGCCTGGCAGGAGTTGGCGACTCGCTCGGTCGGGCCCGCCGGTTCGCGACCGAGAGGCAGCGGTGCTCCCCTGCCTGCTCTCGAGCGTCCAAGCGTTTGGCGCCCCCGGGAGGACTCGAACCTCCGACGCACGATTTAGGAAACCGACGCTCTATCCAACTGAGCTACGGGGGCGTGACTCCGCATTCTAGAGTCTTTCGGCCACGCGAGCCGCGGCCCCCTCTGGTGCCATCTTCGCGCCACCCGCCGCACCCCCCAGTGATACTCTCGTCGCTCATCGATGGAGCCCCCATGCCCTTCAAGCTCGAATTCCCCTACAAGCGAAGCCTCGGCCCGGTCGTCGGGGGCTTCCTGTCCGGTCTCAAGGAGCAGCGGCTGCTCGGCGCGCGGACGGCGTCGGGGCGCGTGCTGGTGCCGCCTCTCGAGTACGACCCCGAGAGCGGAGAGAGCACCGAGGCGGAGCTCGTTCCGGTCGGTCCGGGTGGCGTCGTGAAGGGCTTCACCTGGAACGCCCATCCGACGCAGAAGCAGCCCCTGGATCGCCCTTTTGCGTGGGCCCTCGTGGAACTCGACGGTGCCGACACCACGATGCTTCACGCGCTCGCCGTCGACTCGCCGGACGCCGTGTCGATGGGGATGCGGGTTCGGCCCCGATGGCGCGAAGAGCGNCGTGGCCATGTAACCGATCTCGAGTGCTTCGTACCCGAGTGAGCCCGAGACGAAGGACCTTCTCTTGAGCGAAACAGACGACGGCAATTTCATGAAGCAGGTCGTGTCGGTCGAATACGACACGAAGCCGAGCCCCCAGCAGGTCGCCTACGCGAAGGACCTCGCGCGCCATCGCATCGTGGGCCAGCGCTGTCCCGAGTGCGCGCTCACCTACGTTCCCGGCAGCGGCTACTGCCCGATCTGCGCCGTGGCCATCGGCGCGGATGGACACGTGGAGCTCGAGGCGCGCGGCACCGTTACGACGTTCACCGTGGTGAACCCGGTCCAGTACAAGGGGCAGCAGGAGAAGAGCCCGTACGTGGTCGCGGCGATTCTGCTCGACGGCGCGGGCGTCGCACTCGGCCATCAACGCCTCGGCGAGGTCGAGCCCGACGACGTCCGCATCGGAATGCGCGTCGAGGTCGAGTGGGCCGAGGCCGGCGCCGCCAATCCCATCGCACACTGGGGCCCGAACGGAGAACCCGACGTCCCGGCCGACCAGGTCCAGGAGCACGTCCTGTGAGAGACATCGCGATCGTATCGTTCGCCCAGGCCGAGAAGGATCAGCCCGAGGGCCAGACCGAGACCCTGATGCTGCTGCCGACCATCACCCGGGCTCTCGAGGCGGTGGGACTCACGCGCAAGGACGTCGAGTTCACGTGCTCGGGGAGCGCGGACTATCTCTCGGGCGGTGTCTTCACCTTCGTCCAGACGCTCAGCGCGGCGGGCGCTTGGCCGCCGATCTCCGAATCGCACGTCGAGATGGACGGGGCCTGGGCGCTCTACGAGGCCTGGGTACGACTCCAACACGACGACGTCGACGTGGCCCTCGTCTACAGCTCGGGGAAGAACGTCGCCCTCGATTTCGACGATGTGCTGAACATCCAGATGGATCCCTACTACCTGATGCCGCTGTGCGCGCGGCGCGACGCGTTCGCCGCGTTGCAGGCCCAGGCGTACCTCGCGCGCAGCGGTCGCTCGGAGAAGGACCTGGCCGATGTCGCCGCCCGCTGTCGGCGCTCGGCCGTCGGTCACCCCATGGCCGAGGTGTCGGGCGAGGTGGACGCGGCAGAGCTCCTCGCGAACGAGTACGTGGCTGCGCCGCTGCGCGCCCACGATGCCTCGGTGCTGGCCCTGGGCGCGGCCGCGGTCGTGCTGGTGGCGGGCGAGCGCGCCCGGGAGCTCTGCGAGCGTCCCGCCTGGATCCGCGGCATCGACCACCGAGTCGATTCCCACTACCCGGGAGCACGCGATCTGTCGGTCTCGCCTTCGGCGCAGCTCGCAGCACGAGGTGCGGGGGTCGCCGACGCCCCGGTGGAGGTGGCGGAGCTGTGTGCGTCGTACACCCACGAGGAACTCCTCCTGTGCGAGTCGCTCGGACTCGGAAGCGACGTCGCGATCAACCCGTCGGGTGGCGCGTTGGTCTCGAACCCGCCAATGGTGGCGGGGCTCACGCGCATCGGCGAGGCCTTCCGGCAGATCCGCGACCACGGGCATCGGCGAACGCTCGGCCACGCGAGCTCGGGACCGTGCCTGCAACAGAATCTCGTCTGCGTGCTGGAGGGAGAGTAATGGCCGAGCGCTGTGCCGTCGTCGGGATCGGACAGACCCACCACAAGAAGTGCCGGGACGACGTGTCCCTGGCGGGTCTCGTGCGCGAGGCCGCCGAGCGCGCGCTCGAGGACGCGGAACTCACGTTTCGCGACATCGATGCCGTGGTGATCGGAACCGCCCCCGACATCTTCGAAGGCGTCATGATGCCGGAGCTCTACCTCGCGGATGCGCTGGGTGCGACGGGCAAGCCGATCATGCGCGTCCACACGGCCGGCAGCGTGGGCGGCTCCACGGCGGTGGTGGCCACGCACCTGATCACATCGCGCGTCCACCCGCGCGTGTTGACGGTCGCGTTCGAAAAGCAGTCCGAGGGCGACACGAGCTGGGGGCTGTCCGGCGGACGCAGTGGCGGAACGGGAGCCGGCGGTTACTTCGCGCCCCACATACGCTCCTACATCGAGCGCTCGGGCGCACCCGCGCACGTCGGCCCCATGGTCGCGGTGAAGGACCGGCAGAACGCGCTCAAGAATCCGTACGCGCATCTGCAACTCCCCGACATCAGCATCGAGTCGGTGGAGGCCTCGCCCGTACAGTGGGCGCCGATTCGCCGGCTCGAGTCGTGCCCCACCTCGGACGGGGCCTGCGCGATGGTGCTCAGCGACGAAGCCGGCGGGAAGCAGGCGCCGCGCAAGCCGGCCTGGGTACACGCCACGGCGATCCGCAGCGAACTGGGATTCTTTCCCGGCCGCGACCCCGTGAACCCGCAAGCGGGACGCGACTGCGCGGCCGACGTCTACCAGCAGGCCGGTATCAGCAACCCGCGCGAAGACTTCGACATGATCGAGTGCTACGTGCCGTTCAGCTGGTACGAGCCCATGTGGATGGAGAACCTCGGCATCGCCGATGAGCGCGAGGGCTGGAAGCTCACGGAGTCGGGAGCCACCGCGATCGATGGCGACATCCCCGTGAACTGCTCGGGCGGGGTCCTGTCATCGAACCCGATCGGCGCGTCGGGAATGCTGCGTTTCGCCGAGGCGGCGCTGCAGGTGCGGGGGCTCGCCGGCGAGCACCAGGTGGACGGCGCGAGCCTTGCGCTCGGTCACGCCTACGGCGGCGCCGCCCAGTACTACGCGATGTGGGTCGTGTCGGACCGGATGCCCTAGCCGTTCGTTCGCTCACCGGGTTCGAAGCGGACGGGCATCTCCTTCACGCCGTTGATGAAGTTCGAGCGCAAGCGCCGGGTCGGCCCGGCGAGCTCGGGGCTGCGCAGGCGCGGGATGATCTCATCGAAGATCGCGTTGAGCTCGAGTCGCGCGAGGTTGGCGCCCAGGCAGAAGTGCTCTCCGATGCCGAAGGAGAGGTGCTCGTTGGGATGTCGCGACACGTCGAAGCGGTCCGGATCCTCGAAGACCTCCTCGTCGCGGTTCGCCGCCGGGTACCAGATGAGCACCGGGTCGCCCTCCTTGATCTTGCGGCCTCGGATCTCCGTGTCCTGCATGGCCGTTCTGCGGAAGTGGTGGACCGCCGGCTCGAAGCGCAGGATCTCCTCGACCGCCGACGGGATCAGGGAGGGATCGTCCACGAGTCGCTGGAGCTGGTCGGGGTGGTCGATGAGCAGCCGCATGCCGTTGGTCGTGACGGTGCGCGTCGTCTCGTTGCCGGCCACGCACAGCAGCAAGAAGAACGCCGAGTACTCGATCTCGGAGAGCTTCCCGCCGTCGGCCTCACGGTGTAGGAGGAAGCTCGTCAAGTTCTCCTGGGGATCGTCGCGGTAGAGCTCGGCCACCTTCATCGCCTTGGCGAACATTCCCATGGACGCCATGGCGCGATCTTCCTGGTCTTCGCCCAGTTCGGGGTCGTCGAAGCCGATCATGCGGTTCGAGATCTCGAAGATGTCGTGACGGTCTTCCTCGGGGACGCCCATCATCTCGCAGATCACCTGGAGGGGAAGCTCCGAGGCCACCTCGGTGACGAACTCGCACTCGCCCTTCCCCACGACGTCGTCGACGATGGTCTTGGCGAGATCGCGAATGTGCGGCTCGAGTCCCGCGACGTATCGCGGCGTAAAGCTTCGCTGCACCAGGCGCCGGAACTTCACGTGACGCGGGGGATCCATCATCAGCATGATGGGGAAGCCGCCGCCGCCGCCTTCGGTTGCCTGCTCGGCCATCGCGGCCATCGGCCCGCTCGTCCCCGCCTCCTCCGCTCTGCGGCGCATCGCCTCCTCCATGCGCGGGTTCGGCATGTTGATCCCTTTTTGCTGGGAAGAGAAGAGCTTCGGGTCGCGCGACACGTCGCGCAGATCCTGCCACTTCGTGACGCACCAGAAGGCCGCACCGGTCGAGCCTTCGTGCCAGTGGACCGGATCCTGGTTGCGCAGCTCGGTGAACCACTCGTGCGGGGTGCCCTCGAGGAAGTTGTCGGGGTCGGTGAGATCGATGTGGGAGAGCGACATGGGGAGCTCCTCGATGAGGGGAAGGGGTCTGCGTATTCTAGTCCAGGGGGACCCGGGTTCTGAAGCACAACCCCGAGGCAGCGTTGATTCCGCAGGCGCCGGTGTAACTCGTCCAGGGCTCGAATGGGCACGGCGAAACCCCATGCCCCTTGACGAACCGCCCCTTCGCGTGGCGTCCTGTGGTCCATGGACTTTGGATTCAGCGACGAGCAGGAGCTGCTGCGCACCGAGGTGCGGAAGCTGCTCGACGAGGCGTGTCCGCTGTCGGAGGTGCGCGCGCTCCAGGAGACGCCCGACGGCCACTCACCGGAGGTCTGGAAGCAGCTTGGCGAGCTCGGCTGGCTCGGGCTGGTCGTCTCGGAAGAACACGGCGGCGCCGCTCTCGGTTGGCTCGACCTGATCGTGGTCCTCGAGGAGACCGGCCGGAGCCTGTTCCCCGGCCCCCTGGTCTCGAATACTCTGGCCGCAGTGACCCTGGCCGATGCCGCGGACACGGGGCAGCAGGGCCGCTGGATTCCGGGGCTGTCCGACGGCTCCCGCATCGGGACCGTCGCCGTGTTGGACGAACGCCATGCCTTCTGGCCCGAGTCGCTGCAGCTTCGCGGGCAGCGCGACGCCAACGGCTGGCGACTCTCCGGCGAGAAGCGCTTCGTCACCGACCCGACCGCAGCCGACCTGTTCGTGGTGGCGTTCCGGACCGGCGACGGGCCCGAAGATCTCGCCCTCGGAGTCGTGGAGGGCGGGGCCCCGGGCGTTTCGGCCAGGAGCTTTCCCACTCTCGATCAGACCCGGCGTCTCGGCAACCTCGAGCTTCGCGAGGCGCGGATCGCCGACGACGCCGTGCTCGGCGCGCCGGGGGAAGCGTGGCCAGCCATCGAGCGCCTTCTCGATCGCGGTGCCATTGCCGTGGCCGCCGAGATGCTGGGTGCCGCCCAGGCCGCACTCGACCTCACCGTCCAGTACGCCATGGACCGGGTCCAGTTCGGTTCCCCCATCGGCCGCTACCAGGGCGTCAAGCACCCGCTGGCCGAGATGCACGTCCAGCTCGAGTCGGCGCGGTCGCTGCTCTACTACGCCGCCTGGGCGCTGGACGCCAGCCCCGCGGACGTGCCCCGCGCCGCCTCCCGCGCCAAGGCCCACATGACCGAAGTCTTCAACCGGATCGGGACCGACGCGATCCAGCTCCACGGTACCCTCGCCTACACCGACGAGTACCCGGCCCAGCTCTACTACAAGCGCTCCAAGTTCGCGCGTCCCCTGTTCGGGGACGCCGACCACCACTACGACCGGCTGCTGCGCCGGCGAGGCCTGTAATGGATTTCAATCTGACTCCCGAAGAGGAAGCCTTTCGCCAGGAGGTGCGCGACTTCCTCGCCGCAGAGCTGCCTCCGCCCGAAGAGCGCGGGGCGGGCTTCATGGGCGAGTGGTGGAAGAAGATCCGCGCCAAGCGTTGGATCGGGTTCTCGTGGCCCGAAGAGGTCGGCGGCGGCGGCGCCACGCTGATGGAGCAGTTCATCCTCAAGGACGAGCTCGTCCAGGCCCGCGCGCCCATTCTGGGGAGCGACTACACGGGTCAACACTGGGTTGGACCCGCCATCATCCAGTTCGGCACGCCCGAGCAGAAGGCCCGCTACATCCCGGAGATCCTCGACAGTCAATCGATCTGGTGCACCGGCTACTCGGAGCCCGACGTCGGAAGCGACCTCGCAGCGCTGCAGTGCCGCGCGGTCCGTGAGGGCGACACCTACGTGGTGAACGGCCAGAAGATCTGGACCTCCCTCGCCCACTTCGCGAAGTCGATCTTCCTGATGGTCCGCAGCGATCCGGCTGTCCCCAAGCACGACGGCATCACCTGCCTGCTGGTTCCCATGGACACGCCCGGGATCGAGATCCAGCGCGTCCACAACATGGGAGTGGGCGGCTTTGGGGACATGCTCAACCAGGTCTTCTTCAACGACGTGCGCGTTCCCGCGGAGCTTCGCCTCGGCGAGGAAGGCCAGGGCTGGACGATCATCTGCTCTGCACTCCAGAGCGAGCGCTCGGGCATCACCGA
>JABSQW010000119.1 GCA_013215605.1 Myxococcales bacterium | reverse complement strand
GGAATGCTCACGGAGACCGACGTCCTGCGCTTTTTCGCCGGATTCGACGACCTCTGACCCCTCGAGACCGGCATCGTCATTTGATTGACATGTCCCCGTGGGGTCTAATACTCTGGATTCGTCACCGCCAATGCGGCGGAACCTGGGTGACGGCGCCGCAGAAGCGCCGGGCCGGTCGATCGCTCCGCGCGACGGAATCGAAACGCCGGTCTACCCGGACCGGACGTACATGCGGAGTGTGCTGAGATGATCTCGACGATCGCAATGGCAACCGACGGGTCGAAGGCCGCCGTCTCGGCTGAACGATATGCAGTCAGCCTCGCTTCCCGGTTGAAGGCCCGTCTCTCGGGTCTCTCGGTGGTCGAGGAGCGCTTCGTCCGCGGAATCGAGGAAGACGGCCTGGGGGTGGTGCCTCCGAATCTCGACGGCCTCGGCGCCTATCTGTCGAACCGTGCTACCGCTACGGCGCGCCGTCTCGGCGAACGCGCTGCGGCCGAGAACGTCGACCACTACTGCGACACAGCCGAGGGCATTGCCGACGACCGTATCGTCGAGCGCGGTCAGCAAGCGGACCTCATCGTCATCGGCCGCGATGGGAACTACGCGTCGTTCCACAGCGGGCTGATCGGATCGACAGCGAACGGTGTCATCCGCAAGACGTCGAAGCCCGCGCTCGTGGTTCCGTCCGGTGCCGAGCAGTCGGGACCCATCGTCCTCGCGTTCGACGGCTCGCCGGGATCGCGCATCGGAGCCAACCTCGCCGTGCAGCTCGCCACGCGGCTCGGCGAGCAGATCCACGTGTTCGTCGACTCGAAGGACAAGGGGCGCGCCGCTGCGCGCTTCGAGGAGGTGCGCGAGCTCGTCGGGTCCACGCCGGTTCCCGTTCGCGAGATCTCTTCGACCCTCGGGCGGCCGGACGTGAAGATCGTCGACTCCGCGCGCGAAGTGAGAGCGGGGCTGATCGTGATGGGTGCCTACGGGCGCAATCGCATCACTGAGTACTTTCTCGGCAGCAACGCTTCGGCCGTCGTGCGAACGTCGCCCATCGCGGTGCTGCTCGCGCGCTGACTCGCGACCGACTCGCGACCGGCAGGGGGGCCGGACGCTCATGCGCAGTCGTTCCCAGACAGACGATGGGGGCGCCCGGAGGGCGCACTCCGCATTCGGTGCCCAATGAGTGACCGGCGCGTTGCCGATACGTCGATGAGCGTCTCCGAGCTCGCCGCGCGACTCGAACGTCCATTTTCTGGCGACGGCGATGTCGCGATCGACGGCGTGGCATCCCTCGAATCCGCCGGCCCTGGCGACCTCGGCTACGTGCGCTCCAGCGCGTTCGCGTCGCGCGCCAGAGCCAGCGCGGCGGCTGCGCTCGTCGCTCCGCCGGACATCGATGTGGGCGACCGCCCGGTCATCCGATCCGAGCAACCTGGCTTCGATTTCGTGCGAGCCACGCGCCTTCTCCACCCGTCCGCCGCGGTGGCCGCCGGCATCGCGAGCTCCGCCAGCGTCGCGCCCGATGCGAGCGTCGATCCGACGGCGTCCATCGGCCCCGGCTGTGCGATCGGCGCGCGTGCGCGGGTCGGTGCGCATACGCTCCTCCACGCGAACGTGACCGTGTACGACGACGCCGAGATCGGCGCCGACTGTGTGATCCACTCCGGCTGCGTCCTTCGCGAAGCGACCCGGGTCGGCGCGCGGGTGCTCCTGCAGCCGGGCGTGATGCTCGGTGGCGACGGCTTCGCGTACGTGGCCGGTGTGGGTGGGACGATCGAGAAGGTGCCGCAGATGGGTCGCGTCGTCGTCGACGACGACGTCGAGATTGGCGCCAATACGACGGTGGACCGCGGCGCGCTCGGCGACACGCGCATTCGCCGCGGAGCGAAGATCGACAACCTCGTTCAGATCGGCCACGGCTGCGACGTCGGCGAGGATGTGTTGATCATCGCCCAAGCGGGTCTCTCGGGAAGTACCGTGGTCGAAAAGGGCGCCATCGTCATGGCGCAGGCCGGAGTCGTCGGACACCTCACGATTGGCGAGCGCGCGGTCGTCGGACCGCAGTGCGGGGTCCACAAGGACGTGCCGGCGCGTGTCCGCGTGCTCGGAAGCCCGCAGCGCGAGGGCCGATTGCAGCAGAAGATCGTCGCGGCTCTGCCGCGCCTGCCCGATCTCCTGCGCCGGGTGCGGGCGATCGAGAAGCGCCTCGCCCCCGGCGGGGGGGGAGACGGGAACGGCTGATGGATCTGTCGAAGCTGCCGCTCGCCGAAATCCGCCGCCGCTGCGACGAGCTGCGCCGAGACACCGAGCGAAATCACTGGATCCGCACGCTGCGCGCGGATCGGCGCCGGGGTGCCCACCACATCGCCGCGGTCCTCGAGCGTCGCATGGCCGCAGACCGCGTCGAGTCGCGTCGCCTCGCGGCGCTCTTTGCCCGGCAGCGGCGCCTGCACGAGGGCGGCGCGCTCCGTGTCGCGGGCGTCGACGAGGTGGGCGTCGGTCCCCTCGCGGGGCCCGTCGTGGCCGCCGCGGTCGTGCTGCCCGACGACGTAGAGCTCTTGGGTCTCGACGACTCGAAACGCGTGACGCGCATCGCGCGCGAGCGCCTCGCGGCGCAGATCCGCGACGTTGCGCTCGATGTGTCGGTCGCCGAGGTTCCGCCGGATGAGGTCGACGCGCTGAACGTCTACCAGGCGAGCCTCGAAGCGATGCGCCGCGCGCTGTCCGGGCTCGCCGTGGGCGTCCATCACGTGCTCGTCGACGCGCGCACGGTTCCCGGGATCGACGTTCCGCAGACGGCCATCGTCGCGGGCGACCGCAGCGAGGCGTGCATCGCTGCTGCGTCGATCGTCGCGAAGGTGCACCGCGACGCGCTCATGGGCGATCTCGAGCGCCGCCACCCGGGCTACGGGTTCGCGAGGCACAAGGGATACGGGACGGTGGAGCACCTCGACGCGCTGAAGCGGCTCGGTCCGTCGTCCGCACACCGGCTGTCGTTCGCTCCCGTCGCCGCCGCGCGGTCCGATTGAGCCGTCGTGGTTCGTCTGCGCGCCGAACCCGAGGATTTCGTCGTCGACGAGCTGCCCCTCTACCCCCCGAGCGGCGAGGGCGACCACACGTTCGTGCACGTGAAGAAGCGGCTGCGCAACACCGAGGAGGTGGCGCGCGCTCTCGCGCGCTTCGCGGGGGTGCGGCCGCGCGACGTCGGGTACGCGGGTCGCAAGGATCGCGCCGCCGTGACGACCCAGTGGTTCTCGGTGCCCGGCCTCGACCCCGAAGCCGCTCACAAGTTCGACATGGCGGGTGTCTACGTGCTCGGCGCGCGCAGCCACGGCCACAAGTTGCGCACCGGGCAGCTCGCCGGGAACCGATTTCGTATTCGCGTGCGCGAGGCCGACCCGGCCGCGGTCGACGCGGCCCGCGCGCGCCTCGCGTCGTTCGTCGAGCGTGGCATGCCGAACCGCTTTGGCGGCCAGCGCTTCGGGCGCGACGGAGACAACGCGATCCGCGCGCGCGCGTTGCTCGCCCAGACGGGCGAGGGCCGAGCGGCTCCCCGCGAGCGCCGGGAGGCGCGCTTCCTGCTGTCAGCCCTGCAGTCCGCGGTGTTCAACGAGGTTCTCGCTCTGCGCGAGCGCGGCGAACCGGCGGCCATCGATCGCGTCGTCGACGGCGACGTGGCGCGCCTCCACACGTCCGGTGGGCTGTTCCTCGTCGAAGACGCGGCGGCGGAAGCGGCGCGCGCCGATGCGTTCGAGATCAGCGCTACGGGGCCGATGTTCGGCACGCGCCCGTTTCCGGCGGGCGGCGCCGCGGCCGAACTCGAGGCGCGGGTCCTCTCGGCGTGGGGCCTCTCGCAGGAGAATCTCGAGCTGCCGCGCGGGATGCGACTGCGCGGTGGGCGACGTCCGTTTCGGGTGCAACCCGCGGCCGCGCTCGTCGCGTCCAGCGGGGACGGGGCCACGCTGCACTTCGAGCTGCCGCCGGGAAGCTACGCGTCGGTGCTCGTCGAGGAGTTGTTCGGTGACGTCGTCGAGGGACCGGCCGATGTCGATTGACGGCGAGCCGGGGGTCCCACGAGCTGACGCCCGCGAAGCCCCTCCGGTATCCTAGGCGGCCGGCCGAACCTCGAACTGCGCAATCCGGAGGCTCCATGAAGATCGCCGATAGCGTTGCCGATCTCGTCGGGCGCACCCCGCTCGTCCGTCTCAATCGCCTGGCGGCCGGCGTGAAGCCGCAAGTCGTCGCGAAGCTCGAGAGTCAGAATCCCGCGGCGAGCGTAAAGGACCGCATCGGTCTCGCGATGATCGTGGCGGCTGAGCGCGATGGGAAGCTCGTGCCGGGCGAGACGGTGATCGTCGAGCCCACGAGTGGCAACACGGGCATCGCGCTCGCATTCGTGGCCGCGGTGAAGGGCTATCCGTGCATCCTCGTCATGCCCGAGCAGTTCAGTCCGGAGCGACGCGCGGTGTTGCGCGCTTTCGGTGCGCGCCTCATTCTCACCGACAAAGCGAAGGGCATGCCGGGCGCCATCGAACGCGCGAATGAGATCTGCGAAGAAGTCCCGAACTCGTTCATGCCGCAGCAGTTCAGCAACCCCGCCAATCCCGAGGTGCACCGGACCACCACCGCCGAGGAGATCTGGGAGGACACCGACGGCCGCGTCGACGCGATCATCGCGGGCGTCGGAACGGGGGGCACCATCACCGGCGTGGCCCAGGCGCTGAAGGCCCGGAAGCCCTCTTTCAAGGCGATCGCCGTCGAGCCGGAATCGAGCCAGGTCATCGCGGGCGGCGCACCGGGACCGCACCCGATCCAGGGCATCGGCGCCGGTTTCATTCCCGACAACCTCGACACGGAGCTGCTCGACGGAATCATTGCGGTGGGGAACGACGACGCACTCGGCATGGCGCGTCGCATGGCGAAGGAGGAAGGGATCCTCTGCGGGATCTCGTCGGGCGCCGCAGTGACCGCCGCGATCCGTTACGCGGAAACCGACGGCGCAGACGACGACATCATCGTCGTGATCATTCCGAGCTTCGGCGAGCGCTATATCCAGACCGCTCTGTTCGATCCGTACCGCTACGAGGGGAGCGACGATCTCGATCTCTGAGCGCGCAGCACCGGGTCCGATCCTCCGAGAGTTCTGCGGTGTAGCGCCTCGCATCGACCCGAGCGCCTGGGTGGCGCCGGGAGCGGTCGTGATCGGCAACGTCGAGCTCGGCCCCGATTCGAGTGTCTGGTACGGGTCGGTGCTCCGGGGCGACGTTCACTGGATCCGTATCGGTGCGCGCAGCAACATCCAGGATCAGAGCGTCCTCCACGTCACCCGCGACGAGTTTCCGTGCGAAGTCGGCTGTGAGGTGACGGTGGGGCACCGCGCCGTGGTGCACGGCTGCCGCGTGGGAGACGGCGCGCTGATCGGCATCGGTGCGGTGGTGCTCGACGGCTGTGTCGTGGGCGAGGAGGCGCTCGTGGGGGCCGGCGCCGTCGTCCCGCCCGGTTTCGAGGTACCCGCCGGCATGCTGGCCGTGGGTGTGCCCGCCCGCATCGTGCGTCCGCTGGAGCGGTCAGAACGCGAGCTGCAACGTCGGCGGGCCCTCGACTACGTAGAGAACGCCCGCGCCCATGCCGATTCCCGGGGCGTCGGGCTAGAATCCCCGAGATGAGTACCGCCCAGTCGCTCGGGCGCGAGCAGAAGAAGGCGATCTCGCGCCGCCGGATCCTCGAGTCCGCCCGCGAGATCTTCTTTCGCGACGGCTTCATGGCCGCCAATCTGGATCACGTCGCCCAGAGCGCGGGCGTCGCCAAGGGCACGCTCTACCGCTATTTCGAGAGCAAGGCGGAGCTGTACGTCGCCGTGCTCGCGGAAGACGGTGAGATCTTCGAGCACAAGTTGCGCGAGACGGTGGTCTCGAGTCTCTCGGCGACGGACCAGATCCGTACCACCAGCCGCTTCTACTTCGACCACTGGACGAACAATCGACACTACTTCCAGATCTTCTGGGCGATCGAGAACCAATCGATCATCGGCGAGCTCCCCACGGAGGTGCTCGACCAGGTGGTGAAGCTCTGGGAGAGCTGCCTGCAGGTGCTCGCCGACGTCATCGACCAGGGCGTCAAGACGGGCGAACTGCGCGAGTGCGACCCCTGGGAGATGGCGAATATCCTCTGGACGATGGCCAACGGACTACTGCAGATCGAGAGCAGCCAGGCGCGCAGCCGTCTGCTGCGCCGCAGCCTCGATGGGGTGTTCGAAGACGCCCTGTCGCTCTTCATCCGCGGCATCTCCTCCAACTAAGCGCGCATTCCCGGTAGCGAGTTCGTGTACGCGCCGAGTGCGGTGGCGAGGATCGAGCCCGCGACGGCGATTCCGAGGCGCGGTCGCAGGGTCTCGCGTGCGACCTCGCTGGCGATCTCGAGGTCCTGTGGCGTGGACTCGGCGGGTAGTTGCTGGAACGCCTCGACGAGCGCAGGGACGACGAGCAGCAGCGCGAACAGGAAGAAGAAGCCGAACAGGTAGAACAGGCTCAGGGTGAACCGCGGCGTGAACGTCGTGGAGACGCGACGACGCGGCGGCGGGTCGGTGGGGGGTGCCGACATGGGATCAGCCTACGAGTCCGCCCGGAGGCGGTCAATCGCCGTCGCCCGGGCACTCGCGAGCCGGCGAGCTGGCGGTCTCCCACGCAAGTTCCTAGCCTGCGGCGAGTGTCCCCCAAGGCCCCGACCAGCGACGCGACCGAACGCGTTCGGCGCCTGCTTCTGATCGACGGCACCAACTCGATCTACCGCGCCTTCTTCGCCATTCCCGGTCTGCGAGCCCCCGACGGAACGCCCACGAACGCGGCGCTCGGCTTCATCAACATGCTCTCCAAGGTGATTCGCGAAGAGCAGCCGACCGGTGTCGTCGTGGTGTTCGACGCGCGCGGCAAGACGTTCCGCCACGAGCTCTTCGGCGAGTACAAGGCGGGGCGCGACGCCCAGCCCGAGGATCTCACGGCGCAGTTTCCCATCGTGAAGGAGCTCGTCGAAGCCCACGCGATCCCCATCGTCGAGGTCGCCGGCGTGGAGGCCGATGACGTCATCGCCACCTTGGCGACGTCGGCGCCCAGTGGCACCGAGGTGAGGATCGTCTCGACCGACAAGGATCTCATGCAGCTCGTCTCCGAGCACGTCGAGCTGCTCGACGGCATCAAGGACCGCCGCTATCAGCCGGCCGACGTCGAGGAGCGCTTCGGCGTGCCGCCCGGACGGGTGCTCGATCTGCGCGCGCTGGTCGGCGATCCGAGTGACAACATTCCCGGTGTGAAGGGAATTGGCGCGAAGGGCGCCGCCAAGCTCATCGAGGAGTGGGAGACGCTCGAGAATCTCCTCGACCACGTCGATGAGGTGGCGCCGAAGCGCGCGCAGACGGCGCTCAGCGCACACATGGACGACGCGCGTCTCTCGAAGCAGCTCTCGACGCTGCGCACGGACGTCGAGCTCCCGCTCGATCCCGCGACACTCAGCCTCGAAGAACCGGATCGCGACAAGCTCCGCGAGCTCTACACGAGGTACGGATTCACGCGGCTCCTCGACGCGCTCGACGCCGACGAGACGGAGGGCGGCGCTGGCGCACCGCTCACACAGCGCGTGGACATCGCGGTCGAGCGTGTCGTGAGCGCCAAGGCGCTCGACGCTCTCGTCGACGCGCTCGGCAAGCTCCCGGCCGTGGCACTGGTTCCCGTGTTGCGCGGGGCGGGCTCGCTCGACAACGAGGCCCTCGGTGTGGCGGCGGCGCTCGAGGGTGACAACGCCGCGTTCGTTCCCTTCGCCGAGGCCTTCGGGGGCGACAACGGACTTCCCGCGAACGAAGTGCTCGACCGATTCGGAAGTCTCTTCGCCACACCGGCACGCGTCGCCTGGATGGGCGCCGAGACGAAGCGCACGCAGCTGCTCTTCGCGGAAAGCGGGGTCGAGCTCGCGCTGCCGTATTTCGACGTGGAGATCGCGGGCCACCTGCTCGACGCGGGTGGCGTGCACACACTTCCGGCCCTTGCGCAGAAGTACCTCGGCGCGAGCCTCGTCGGCTTCGAGGACATCGCGGGCAAGGGAAAGAAGGCGCTCCCCACACTGCTGATCCCCTCCGAAGAGCTCGCGACCTTCGCCGGGGAGCAGGCGCGCGCCGTCCGCGATCTACAACCGGTGCTCGCCGCGAAGCTCGATGCCGACGGCCTTTCGGAGCTCTTCGACGAGGTGGAGCTGCCGCTCTCGCGCGTGCTGGCCCGGATGGAGCGCAGCGGCGTTCGCATCGATGAGGCGAAGCTAGCGGAGCTGTCGGTGGAGTACGGCGATCTCCTCGAGCAGATCGTCACGAAGATCCACGAGCTTGCGGGCGAGAAGTTCCTGGTGTCGTCGCCCAAGCAGCTGCAGACGATCCTCTTCGAGAAGCTCAAACTCCGGGTCGTCAAGAAGACGAAGACCGGTTACTCGACCGACGAGGACGTCCTCGAGCAGCTGGCGGCCGACCACGAGCTGCCCAGCCAGGTGCTCGCTTGGCGACGGCTGTCGAAGCTCAAGAGCACGTACGTCGACGCGCTGCCGCCGCTCGTGAACGAGACCACCGGGCGCGTGCATCCGACGTTCAACCAGCTCGGCGCCGCCACCGGGCGCCTGTCCGCGACGAATCCCAACGTGCAGAACATCCCCATCCGCACCGAGGAGGGGATCCGCATCCGCGAGGCGTTCATTCCGCGCGCAGACCAGCAGCTCCTCTCCGCGGACTACTCCCAGGTGGAGCTGCGCATCCTCGCCCACTACTCGGAGGACGAGAACCTCATCGCGGCCTTCCGCGACGGCGAGGACATCCACCGCCGAACCGCCGCCGAGGTGCAGGGCATCGGCCCCGAAGACGTCACCGCCGACCAGCGCGCCCGCGCGAAGGCCGTCAACTTCGGGATCATCTACGGCTCGTCCGCGTTCGGGCTGGCTCGCCAGCTCGGGATCGCCAGCGCCGACGCCCAGGAGACCATCGACGCCTACTTCGAGCGCTACCGGGGCGTTCGCCGGTTCCTGGACGAGACGGTCGAGAGCGCCAGGGAGCGCGGTTTCGTGCAGACGCTGCTCGGCCGGCGCCGCTATCTCCCCGACCTGGGTTCGCGCAATCGCGTCCAGCGCAACGCGGCCGAGCGCATGGCGGTGAACACCGTCATCCAGGGCACCGCCGCGGACCTCATCAAGAAGGCCATGATCGCTGTCGACGCGCGACTGGCGGAGTCCGGTCTCGGGGCCCGGATGATCCTCCAGGTCCACGACGAGCTCGTCTTCGAGGTCCCAGCGGGTGGGCTCGACGCCCTGGCCGAGCTCGTCCGCGAGCAGATGGAGAACGTCCTGTCGCTGCGGGTGCCCCTCCTCGTGGACGTCGGCACCGGCTCCAGCTGGCGCGAGGCTCACTGACGGTCGAATAATCTGCGATTCGCCGCGTCGAACCCCCCATGCGGCGCGGGCCGCGGAGCACCGGCGAATGAAGCGGAGGTCGGGATCGGATGGGCGGTGCCCAGTCCAGCGCGGAGTCGGCGACTCCGAGTGACTCCGACATCGTGACAGCCGTTCAGGCTGGCGACCGTGAGGCCTTTGGCGTCCTGGTGAACCGCTACCAGGGGCGGGCCTTCCGGCTGGCGCTGCGGGTCCTGCGGGACGAGGAGCAGGCGCGCGATGTGGTCCAGGAAGGGTTTCTCAAGGCCTATCGGTCCCTCGATCGCTTCGAGGGGCGCTCGAGCTTCTACACCTGGCTGTACCGGCTGGTCATGAACCTGTGTATCGACCAGAAGCGCCGCGACAAATCGGCCCGCCAGGTCGAGTGGCAGGACGAGCAGTCGCTGTCCGTAGCGCCGGGAGCCATCGGTGACCCCGGCGCGGCACCCCCCGCCGAGCCCATCGACGGTCTGCATCGCGCGCAGCTTCGCAAACAGCTGGCCGAGGCGATCGAGGCACTTCCGGACGACGCGCGCCGGACGTTCCAGCTGCGAGAGGTCGA
Organism: Myxococcales bacterium; assembly: GCA_013215605.1. Lineage (GTDB taxonomy): Bacteria > Myxococcota_A > UBA9160 > UBA9160 > SMWR01 > JABSQW01. The sequence continues at coordinate 19,236 of JABSQW010000119.1, read as the reverse complement.
CGGACTCGCCTACGCGGAGATCGCCAAGACCCTCGGGATCCCGAAAGGCACGGTGATGAGCCGACTCCACTACGCGCGACGGCGCCTGCGCGAGGCACTGCTGGACGCCGGCGTGGTAGAACCTGAAGGTGCACGATGAGTGAGCGAGGCGACAATCGATTCGATGGGTTCGGGCGCGCGGAAGCGTTCGACGAGAAGAGCGAGCAGCTCCTGCACGCCTATCACGACGGCGAGCTCCAGGGGCGGGCCCTGCGGCGCTTCGAGCGCCGACTCGAGAGCTCGCCGGCGCTCACGAAGGAGCTCGAGCTGCTTCGCAGCATGGGCGACGTCGCGCGCGAGCTCGACTCCGCCGTCGCGACCCCCGATCTATGGGACCCGATTGCGCTGCGTCTGCCCGCCGAGGACGCGCGCAAGACGCAGGAGCGGGAGCAGTCGGCGCGGGGCTGGCTCTCCTGGCTCACGGGGGTCGACGGGCGCATGGCGCTCGCGAGGCCCCTCGGCGCGGTGGCGGTGGCGGCGGTGGCCGCGCTCGCCGTGGCCCGCTGGTGGGCGGTACCCGAGCCGAGCTTCGCTCAGGGGGGCGTCGTGCGTTGGATGGACAGCGGCGGCCGCAACGTCATGGTGCTGGAGGACGACGGGGCGTCGGGCACTACGGTGATCTGGCTGCTGGACGGAGGCTCCGCGGAAGGGGCGTCCCTGGGAGGCTCGAATGATGTCGCATAAACGATTCGAAACCCGGAGCGGGGTCACGGGCGTCCGAGGGCTGGGGTTGCTTGCCGGCTTCCTGCCGGTCTTCCTCGCGGGCGCGGCCCCTGCGCCGGCCGCCGCCCAGGTGCAGGGGATCGGACTCGGAGTGGTGGTGAGCCACATCTCCGACCAGCCCGGCCGCATCGACCCGCGCGGGCAGCGCATCCACCAGAAGCTCTCGGCCCAGATCCGCTACCAGAGCCTTTCCGTGCTCCAGACCCATCAGATGAAGCTCGGCCTGAACGAAGTCAGATCGCTGTCGCTCCCCAACTCCAGATCGCTCCGCGTGCGGGCCACGGACATCGGCGAGCGGGGCGTTCTGCTGAACGTGGACGTGGAGGGGTCGGTGCAGACCGATCTCCGCGTGAAGAACGGCCATCTCGTGGTGTTCGGGACGGAGCCCTACGACAACGGAAAGCTCGTCATCAGTCTCGAGCCGACCTGGTAGCCCGCCCCCACGGGGAAGTTCCGCGCGGCTCCGGGTCCGGAGGATCCCTGGGAGAGCTTTTTCGAACTTTCCTGACACCAGCCTCTGAGAACGGCCACTTTCCTAAATAGAAAGCCAAATACCCCTTCCCAGGGAAGGCCCGAAGTCGGAAACGGCTTCGGGCCTTTTCCGTTGGGGGACGGGCGACAGGGGCGCCCTTCGTCGTTCGCCTTTCGCGCCCTGCTTCCGTTGCGGCCGTCGCCGTCGAACGGCAGCGACACGAAGACGCCACGGGCAGCGCGGGAGCCGTCGTCGAGGCTCCCCGGTCCGAAGAGCGGCGTTCTCAGTCGGCAGGGGCGAAGAGGTTCAAGCTGAAGTAGCCGCGGGAGTCGAGCCACTGGGACTCGGTGCCCAGGCCGGCGCGGGACGTGAGGGTGTCGATCTCGATCTGGTCGTACTTGTGGGAGTTCTCGGTGTGGATGGTTTCCTGCGCTCCGAACTCCACCTCGAGTCCCAACTCCTCGATCGCGACGCGCTGCTCGCGCTTGCTGACGAGGTGCATCTCGACGCGTCCCTTCACCTCGTCGTAGACCGCGCGATGCTCGAAGTCGTCCAGATCGAAGCGGCCGCCGAGCTCGCGGTTGACGCGCTCGAGCAGGTTCATGTTGAAGCGCGCGGTGACCCCGGCGCTGTCGTCGTAGGCGGCCTCGAGGATGGCGCGGTCCTTGCGAAGGTCGATGCCGACGAGCAGTCGATCGTCGGGTGACATCGCGGCGCGGAGCGTGCGCAGAAAGTCCGCCGCGTCTTCGTGGCCGAGATTTCCGATCGTGGATCCGAGCCAGGCGATGAGCTTCGGGGTCTCGGTCTCGGTTCGCAGATGCTGCAAACCGACCTCGTACTCGCTCGCGATGGCGCGGATCTCGAGCGCTTCGTAGCGATCGAGGAGCTCGCGGGAGCTCGCTTCGAGCATGCTTCTCGAAATGTCGATGGGGACGTAGTACAGACCGCCGTGGCGGCGCAGGAGCGCTTCGATCAGAAACCGCGTCTTCGCCGAGCTACCGCTGCCGAGCTCCGCGAGGGCGATGCGACGCTCGAAGCTCGCGGCAATCTCGTCTGCGTGCGAATCGAGGATCTCGCGCTCCGACCGGGTGAGGTAATACTCGGGGAGATCACAGATCTGCTCGAAGATCTCCGAACCCACTTCGTCGTAGAAGAACCGACAGGGCAGGGTCTTGGGCTTCGTCCTGAGGCCGCGCTCGACTTCCGTGGCGAAGGAGGCGAGCGCCACGTCACCGTGGGATTCTACGAGGGTGAACCGCTGAGCTGTCGAGCGCGCCATGGCTTCCTTCCGCGGAAGCGGCGTATGCTCGCGCGTTCGCGCTGGCGCCGCAAACGGCGGCCTGCCACCCTCGTCCCGCATGCCGGAAGGGAAAGGCAAGACGCCCGCGCTGCGGCGCATCTTGGGAACCCGGGAGGGCCGCGCAGTTCTGCTGCTGGGCACTTTCGCCGCGCTGCGCGTTGGATTCCACGCGTTCGCCTTCCCCTTCTTCACGAACGTCGACGAGCACCGTCACGTCGACGTCGTGTTCAAGTACGCGCGGGGCTTCCTCCCGGCGCCCGGTCGCGATGCCTACGAACCCGAGATGGGGATGTACCTCGCGATGTACGGGTCGCCCGAGTACCACTTCCAGGCGTTCGACGACGCCGGCGAGGCGCGGTCGCTCCCGGCACCGGTCTTCGAGGGGCCGGCCGGGCGCATGCTGGCGCAGATCGCGCGCCAGGAGTCCTTTCTCGCCTCGCGTGTGAATCTCGAGGCCGGCGAGTCGCCCGTCTACTACGCACTCGCCGGCGCGTGGCTGAACGTCGGCCGAGTCCTCGGGCGCACCGGTGGCGACCTCCTCTACTGGGTGCGAGCGTCGAACGCGGTGTTCGCCTTCGTACTGGTGGTCGGTGCGTACGCGCTGCTCGCGCTCCTGCCGGGCTGCGACGCCTTCGTGCGCCTCGGCGTTCCCGCGCTCATCAGCGTGTTTCCCCAGGACGCGCAGTACTACGTCACGCGCGATGCCCTGTCCCCTCTCGTGGCCGGGCTGGGCTTTCTCGCCGTGCTGAATCTCGCGTCGCGGGACGCCCGCGCCCGCGCCTATGCGATCACCGGTGCAGTTCTGGCTGCTGCGGTCCTCATCAAGTATTCGAACGCCGCCGTTGTGTTGGTGGCCGTCGCGACCTGCGCGCTCTCGTTGCGCGAAGACCCGGACACGAGGCGTCTGCGCGGCCGCGGCGGACGCTGGCTGTTGCTCTTCGCGGTTGCCGCCGTCCCCGTTGCCTGGTGGTTGATCCGCAATCAAGTGCTGTTCGGAGATCTCAGCGGTTCGGGACTCAAGGTCGAGCGCATGGGCTGGGGGCGCAAGGAACTCTCGACGTGGTTCGACCACCCGCTCCTCACGCCGTCCGGCGCGCTGGAGTTCGTCGGCACTCTGCTGCCGAGCTTCTGGCGGGGACAGCTCGCGTGGCACACGAAGTTGCTCGCCTGGAAGCCCGCCGACCTCTACTACACCGTCACGTCGCTGCTCTTCGTCGGCTGCGCGGCCTTCGGAGTCGTGGCAGAACGCCGGCGCGGATCGCAGAGCGGCGGAACCCGGATCGACGCCATGGCGCTCCTCGCGGTGCTCGGCTCAGTGCTCACACTCGTGGCGCTCTCGCTGCCATTCGAGTTCCACGCCACGAGCGACCCGTCGGCGGCGCGTCCCTGGTTCGACCACGGTCGCCTCATCGCCGGTGCGCTCGTCCCGTTCGCCATTCTGTACGTGCGCGGCATCGACGTGGCGTCGTCGGTTCTCCGCGGGCCCGCGCGATCGGGGGTCCGCGTGGCACTTCTCGCACTCTCCATCGCGGTGGTGCTCGTCTCCGAGGCGGCGCTGATGGCACCCGTGGTAGGCAGTCCCTACAACGGCTTCCACCTCCCATGAGATCGCGGTGGGTCGCGACGCCACACACGTGCCCCTGTCCCGCTTCGTGACGCCTGCCGTGCTCGGCTCCCCCGCCCGGGACCGGCGAGGTCAGCTGGCGGCGACGCTGGCGAGGAAGCCCAGGAGCTCGTCGCGCGATGCAGCGGTGGCTTCGGGGGAGAAGAAGAGCCTGGACTCCGGTCCGAGCTCGGTGTGGTCCCAGGCGTGGTCGGCTCCTTTGAAGACCCGCAGCGTCACCTGCTGTCCCGCGGCGTCGGCGTCGTCTGCGAGGTCGATGCAGGGCTCCGGCGGCGCCACCGAATCCTCCTTCGCGAGCAGGAACAGACTCGGTATGTCGTTCTCCCACACCGAAGCGCGAATCCCGAAGCCACAGTAGGGATAGAAGAACACCGCTCCCGCCAGACCCTCGAGACCGAGGGACGGGTCGGGCTCGATGTTGGGCGGGACTTCGGTCGGGGGATTGCGCGCCAGGAGCTCGAGGATCGAGCTGGCGCCGTGTGACCAGCCCGCCATGACGATGTGCTCCGGATCGACGAACGGCCGCGTCTTGGCGTGCGTGAACACCGCCAGCACGTCCCCCGCGCGTTCCGAGGGCAGGAGAGCGGTTCCCGAGCAGACATCCGCCGGGTCCAACCCGCGGTGCGCGTAGCTGTCCACGATGATGCTCGCATAGCCCGCAGCGCGCGCGACCTGTGCCCACGAAAGCTGGGTGGGCCCGCTGCCCCCACAGCCGTGGAATTGGAGGATCGTCGGGAACGGGCCGCGGCCGTCGGGCACGAAGACCCGCATGGACTTCGCGAGATCGGTCGCGAGCGTCTTCGCCGGAAGCTCATCGACCCACCAGCCTTCGCGGTAGCCGTAGCCCATGACCCAGGCGAGGAGCAGCAGAGCGACGAACGCGAGGGCGATTCCGCGGAGAACGTTCACCGAGCGAGGGTAGCAGGGGGGAGGGTGCCCCCGGGAAGTCGGGCTTCTCAGCCCCGGGGAGTGTCTCATCGTAGACTTCGAGCAAGCGGGCTTCGCCGGGGCGTGATCGCACGGGGGGCCGGCTTCCAGCCGGACCCCGAGCGCCGATTTGCCAAGCGCTCCGCGCGCTCCTAATTTCGAAGCTCCTCGCACCACCCTCCCGATCGAGAGCTCACGATGACCACGCCGGCAACCGGGCCCGACGACGGCGCCCTGATCGAGGCCCTCGAGCGCCTCGGCTACTCGGATTTCCGACCGGGGCAGCGCGCAGCGGTCGAGACGCTGATCGAGCGCAGGCGTCTGCTGCTCGTCGCGCCGACGGGCGGCGGGAAGAGCCTCATCTACCAGCTGCCCGCTGTGATGCTGTCAGGCACCACCCTTGTCGTTTCGCCCCTCGTGTCCCTGATGAACGATCAGGTGAGCGCCCTCGTCGAACGCGGCGTGTCGGCGACGTATCTCGCGTCGACCCTCGGCGGCTCGGAGGTCCGCGCGCGCATGTCCGCCATGGCGCGCGGCGCGTACGAGCTCGTGTACGTCGCGCCCGAGCGCTTGTCGTTCGACGGATTCACTTCGCTGCTGCGAGATCTCGACTGTCCGCTCGTTGCCGTCGACGAGGCCCACTGCATCAGCGAATGGGGGCACGACTTCCGCCCCGAGTACATGCAGATCGGCGACGTTATCCGCACGCTGCCCGATGCCAGGGTGCTCGCGTGCACGGCTACCGCCACCCCGGTGGTGCGCGACGAGATCCTCGAGCGGCTCGGCCTCGACGCCGACACGCCCCAGCTCGTCCGCGGCTTCGCGCGTCCGAACCTTTCTCTGCGGGCCACCGAGGTCGACGGCGCGAAGGATCGAGTTGCGCGGGTGGACGCGGCGCTGGCCGAAGCGCTCGGGGGTCCCGGTCAGGGGCAGGGCACGGCCATCGTCTACTCCCCCACCCGCAAGGCCACCGAGGCGGAGACGCGCCGTCTTCGTGCAGCGGGGTGGCGCGCGGCGTCGTACCACGCCGGGCTCGGTGGCGCCGAGCGGGAGTCCGCGCAGGCTGCGTTCGCCGCGGGAGATCTCGAGATCGTCGTCGCCACCAACGCGTTCGGGATGGGAATCGACCGCTCCGACGTGCGCGCCGTGGTCCACCTCGGCCCCCCGGGATCGGTCGAGGCCTACTACCAGGAGGTCGGACGCGCCGGTCGCGATGGAAAGAACGCGCTCGGCCTGCTGCTCATCGCGTCCAACGATCTGCCGCGGCGACGTGCGCTGATCGAGTCGGACATCGACGGTCGGCTCCCGTCCGCGGGGCTGGTTCAGCACCGCTGGAACCTGTTTCTCGAGTTGATGCGCTACGCCGAGGGCGGCAGCTGTCGCCACGATACGATTCTTCGCTACTTCGGCGACGAGGCCGAGACGCTCGCCGGCTGCGGGCACTGCGACGTGTGCCGCAACCTCGCGGGCGACGCGGGGGAGCAGGATCCCGTCCTCGTGGAGCTCGTGGTCCGCAAGGCGTTGTCTGCCGTCGCACGGATCCACGGCCGCTTCGGTTTGAGCGCCGCGGTGCAGCTGCTGCGCGGTGCGAAGGATCCCCGATTGACTCGAGCGGGCCTCGACCGCTCGAAGACCTTTGGGACGCTGTCGGAGTACAGGGAGGACTGGCTTCAGCGTGTGCTGCGTCGCTGCGTCACGGCCGGCTTCGTCGACTTCGACGGCGGCGATCGCCCGGTGGCGGTGCTGTTGGAGGAGGGGCGTGCGGTCATGCTCGGCGATCGCAAGCCGCGCATGCTGCTGCCTCCGTTGTCCCGGGGACGCGGCGCTGCGGCCGGCGGCAGGAAGCGGACGGGCGATGCGCGGGCGCCCGCGCCCGCTGTGCCCGACGTGATGGACGCGACATCGCTCGCGGTGTTCGAGGCGCTCCGCGCCCACCGCCTGGAGCTCGCGCGCCGCGCGAACGTTCCCCCCTACGTCATCGCCAGCGACCGCGCCCTGCGCGAAATCGCCCTGCGTCTGCCGCGCAGCGAGGACGAGCTCCTCGACGCCCACGGCATCGGTCCCGCCAAGGTGAAGAGCTACGGCGCCGGTCTGCTGGCGGTGGTCGAGGAGAACCGCGCGAAGCTGGGCGCCGACCCCGCGGGCTAGACGATGCTCCTCCGCCTCGACGCCGTTGCCCGCGGATTTGCGGGGCGAACGCTCTTCCGGGGCGTTGATCTCACGATCAACGCTGGCGACCGCGTTGGACTCGTCGGACCCAACGGAGCCGGCAAGACCACGCTGTTGCGCGTGATGGCCGGCGAGGACCCGCCCGACGACGGTCGCGTGACGCTTCCCCGCGACGTCCGCGTCGGGATGTTGCGCCAGGAGATCGATCCGACCCGCGACGTGCCCGTGGCCGAAGAGGTCGGGAGCGTGCTCGTGGTGCTCGACGACCTCGAGCGTGAGATGAACGCGCTCGAAGCGGAGATGGAGCGATGCGGCCGCCAGGGCGAGGAGCTGCCGGCCGCCGTGATCGATCGCTACGACCGCTGCCGCACCGCCTTCGAGCTCGGGGGCGGCTTCGAACGCGAAGCGCGCGTCGACCGCGTGCTCGAGGGGCTCGGTTTCGACGCGGCCGGCCGTGCGCGCCCGCTCTCGAGCTACTCGGGCGGGTGGCTCATGCGCGTCGAGCTCGCAAAGCTCCTGCTCTCGTCGCCCGATGTCCTGCTCCTCGACGAGCCGACGAACCACCTCGATCTGCCGTCCATCGAGTGGTTCGAGGGCGTGCTCGCCGAGTACCGCGGCGCCGTGGTCGTGATCTCGCACGACCGCACCTTCCTGCGCCGCCATGTGCGTCGCATCGCCGAGCTCGAGGTGGGACGCTTCACCACCTACGAGGGCGGGTACGACCGCTATCTCGAGCAGAAGGCGGAGCGCTACAGCCAGCTCGTCGCGCAGAAGGCGGGGCAGGACCGGCAGATCGCGGAGACGGAGCGATTCATCGAGCGCTTCCGCTACAAGTCCTCGAAGGCGCGTCAGGTGCAGAGCCGTGTAAAAGCGCTCGAGAAGACCGAGCGCATCGTCGTGCCCGACGCGGTGAGGCGCGCGCCCCGGCTCGTGCTCCCCGAACCCGCGCGGGCGGGCGACGAGGTGTTGCGCCTCGAGGGCATCCACAAGCGCTTCGGCGAGAACATCGTCTACGCGGGCATCGACCTGCGCGTGCGGCGCGGGGAGCGCCTGGCCCTCGCCGGACCGAACGGCGCCGGCAAGTCGACGTTGCTGCGGATCGCGGCCGGCTCCCTCGCGTACGAACGCGGAGAACGTGTGCTCGGAGCAAACGTGCGGGTTGCGTTCTACGCGCAGCACCAGCTCGAGGTGCTCGATCCCGATCGCACGGTGCTCGAAGAGATCGGGAGCATTGCCGCCACCGGCGACGTGCCTCGCCTGCGCGGTCACCTGGGCGCGTTCCTGTTCTCGGGTGACGATGTGTTGAAGAAGGTGAGCGTACTGTCGGGCGGTGAGAAGGCGCGCCTCGCGCTCGCGAAGATGCTCCTGCACCCGTCGAACTTTCTCGTGCTCGACGAGCCGACGAACCACCTCGACGTCGTGGCGTGCGAGGTGCTCGAGCGGGCGCTTGTCGAATACGCGGGAACGCTGCTCTTCATCTCCCACGATCGCACCTTCATCAACGCGCTCGCCACGCGGGTGCTGGACGTTCGCGCCGGCGTGCTCACCGAATTCCTCGGTGACTACGACCGCTACCTCGAGAAGCTCGCCGCGGGCGCCGTTTCGGTGGAGGTCGATCCGAGCGGTCTCTCCGCCGGAATGCCCGCGCCGCCGCCGCGCGCGGACGCGAGTGGGACCACCACCAAAGAGGAGCGCATGGCCGCCCGCGATTCGGAGAAGCAGCGCGTGCGTCGAGTGCAGAAGGGCAAGAGGCGCCTCGCCGCGATCGAGGAGGAGATCCTCGAGCGCGAAGAGCGCATCGAAGCCCTCGACCACGACCTCACCGATCCCGAGGTCTACCAGGACGGCGACGCCGTGCGCATCGTCGAGGCCGAGCGCTCCGAGGTGCGAGGCGCCATCGACACTCTCTACGCCGAATGGGAGCGCGTTGCGGAGCAGATCGAGGCGGACGAGCGGGACGCGAATTCCGACTGACCGCGAGCCGCCGCGCAGCGAGCGGTTTCTCGCTAGGTCGGTTCTCCGTAAGGCGGCAGCGCGCGAAGTCCACGTGCGTAGCGCGCGCGACGTGTGTCGATTGCCTGGGCGAGCTCCGCGTTTCCCCGTTTTCGCGCCAGCGTTTCGCCGCGCGACGCTGTGGCGAGGGCCTCGTCGAACCGGCCCGTCGCTGCCAGCGCCGCCGCGAGAACATCGAGGAGCGGCGCGCGATCCGTCCGGGTGCGCGCGACGAGCTCCCGCGCCAGTCGCAGCGCGTCTTCCGCATCTGCGAGCGCCGCAGCGTCGCTGGTGGCACGGATCCACGCCAGCTCGACGGCGGCGGCCTCCAGCTCGGGGCGCCGGGCGAGGGCGGCTTCGAGGTGCGGTGCGGCGGCATCGGCGTCGCCCAGTCGAGCCGTCGCCACACCGAGTGCGCCGGAGAGCTCGGGGCTCTCCGGGCCGCGCAACCGCGCGCGCTCGAGGTGGACGAGTGCTGCCCGCGCATCGCCGCGTTCGAGCAGCACCACGCCGAGCTGCAAGTTCGAAACCGGGTGATCCGCGTCGATCGCGAGGGCGCGCCGGTAGTGGGACGCCGCGGCGTCGAGATCTCCCTTGGCGAGTTCGACGTTGGCGAGGCCCGCCCAGGGCTGCGCCCAGCCAGCATCCATGCGGATCGATTCGCGGTAGTGGTGCTCGGCCGACGGAAGGCGTCCGGCTTCGAGGTGTACCCCGGCGATGCCGTTGTGCGCGTAGAAGTTGTTCTGCGTGACGGCCGCGGCGTGCTCGAAGAGTGCGAGGGAGCTGCGCCAGTGGTCGACCTGCCGCGTCGAACCGACGGCGAACGCGAGGAGCACCGCGACCGCCGCCGCCGCTGCCGCGGTGCGCGCGCGCGGCCGGTCTGCGACGACCTCGGAGACCCCGAACGCCACGGCGACGGCCAGCCCAGTGAGTGGGATGTACATGTAGCGGTCCGCGCGTGCCTGCAGGCCCACCTGAACGATGCCGAGGGTCGGCAGCAGCGTCGTCAGGAACCACGCCCATCCGACGGCGAACCACGGTCGGCGACGCAGCATCGCGACACAGCCCACGCTGATGGCCGCGAGCAGCAGTCCACCGGAGATCGCGCGCCCCGCGCTGAGTCGCTCGGCCGTGTAGGGGTAGAAGGCCGAGAGGTTCGACGGCCAGATGCTGTCCGCGAGATAGGCGAAGATCGCGTCGACGGCGTTGGCGAAACGCACGCTCGCCGAGAGCTGTTCCGCGAACAGCATCGAGTGTGACTCGCTCTGAACCACGAACGTCACGGCGCCAGCGGCGAGTGCCAGCGCGAACAGCGGCAGCTTTTCGAGAAGCGCACGCCGTCGATCCCGGGCGTCGAAGACACGCGCGAGCGGCCAGACGTCGAGTAGCAGGAGCACGGCCGGGAGGGTAATGACCGTGGGCTTCGACAGGAGCCCGAGTGCCGTTCCGATGCACACGATCGCGTAACGTCCGAGCGTTTTTTTCTCGGCATACGCCGCGTACGCGACGAGTGTCAGCATCCAGAAGAACCCCGCCAACACGTCCTTGCGCTCGGACACCCACGCCACCGACTCGACGTGCAGCGGATGCAGGGCGAAGACACCCGCGACGAACGCACTTGGCCACGGCGCGCCGGTCATTCGCGCGAAGGCGAGGAACAGCAGCACTGCAGCTCCCGTGTGGAGGAGCAGGTTGTGAAACAGGAAGGCCGGGGCGGTGAAGCCGGCGATCGCGGCATCGAGCTGCAGGGAGATCGCGTTGACGGGGATCCAGTTCGAATGATGGGGGCGCAAGGCCCTCGCGAGACTCGCGGAAGACAGGGGATCCACCAACATCGGGTTCTGTTGGACGTAGTAGCGATCGTCGTAGTTGACGAAGTCGTGGTTGCGGATTCCGGAGTAGGTGAGGAGGGTCGCGACGGCGAGCGAAACGATGATCCAGCCCCGGGCTCCCACGACGGCAGGGTAGCAGGGGCAACTCGTCTCCTCGCCGCCAACCAACTCCGGTAGGATCAGCAGCCCGGGCCCGCGCCCGGCGACGCAACGAAAAAGAGAGGTCTCCATGCCCGAGTTCTGCAGCACCCGACGCGACGGCCACGTGCTCACCGTCAGCATCGATCGCCCGGAAGTCATGAATGCCGTGCACCCGCCGGCGAACTTCGAGCTCGCCGAGGTGTTCGACGCCTTCTGCGCCGATCCGGATCTCTGGGTGGCGATCATCACCGGCTCGGGCGATCGCGCGTTCTCGGCCGGCAACGATTTGAAGTACCAGGCGTCTGGCGCTCGGGTCGACGTACCGCCGACCGGCTTCGGCGGGCTCACACACCGCTTCGACAACGACAAGCCCGTGATTGCGGCGGTGAACGGCATCGCCATGGGCGGTGGCTTCGAGGTCGCCCTCGCGTGCGACCTGATCATTGCCTCGGAGACCGCGGTGTTCGCGCTTCCCGAACCGCGGGTGGGTCTGATTGCCGGCGCCGGGGGCATGCACCGGCTGCCGCGCCAGATCAGTCTGAAGAACGCCATGGGTATGCTGCTGACGGGGCGCCGCGTGTCGGCGGCCGAGGGCCAGCAGCTCGGCTTCGTCAACGAGGTGGTGCCCCCCGCCGACCTCATGGACGCCGCGAATCGCTGGGCCAGCCAGATCCTCGAGTGTGCGCCGCTCAGCGTGCGCGCGAGCAAGCAGAGCGCGATGGGGGGGTTCGCCTTTGGCGGTGTCGAGGCGGCCATCGCCGAGCGCTTCCCGGGCGAGCGAGCCCTGCCGAAGAGCGAGGACTTCGTCGAGGGGCCGAAGGCGTTCGCCGAGAAACGCCCGCCGCAGTGGAAGGGGCGTTGACTTCGGCGACTCCGCAACCCGGGTCGCATCGCCGGCCGAGCGGACCGTCGTGACCCGTCCGTGGCAGGTCATCGAACGGGTCGACAGCGACGAGGGACCTCTCGAGCTCCGGCGCCGGGGCGACGACGATTTTCTCATCACGATCGGCGGGCGCGTCCTGGTGAACGCGGACGCTCACCGATCGGAGCGCGCGCTCGGTGACCTGTCGGCGAACGCCATCGCCGATCGCCAGCGTCCTCGCCTGCTGATCGGGGGCCTCGGCATGGCGTTCACGCTGCGCGGTGCCCTCGATGCGCTACCGAAAGGCGCGCGTGTCGTGGTGGCCGAGCTGTCGGAGGCGGTGGTCGGCTGGTGCCGCGGTCCCCTGGCGCCACTCACCGGCGCCGCGGTCGACGACCGCCGCGTCGAGCTCCAGCTCGCCGACGTGGCCGGAGTCATTGCTCGAGCCGCCGAGCGCGGCGGACCGGCCCGCTTCGACGCGATTGCTCTCGATCTGTACGAGGGCCCGCCCGGGGGCCGGCGTTCAGCGGATCCGCTGTTCGGAGGCGACGCGCTCGCACGCACCCGCGCGGCGCTCACGAGCGGGGGCGTGCTCGCCGTCTGGAGCGAAGCCCCGAGTGCGGGCTTCGAAAAGCGCCTGCGCCGCGCCGGATTCGACGTCGAACGGCACCGCCCGGGCAAGGGCGGACTCCTCCACGCGGTCTACGTGGCGCGCGTCAGTAGCGAGGGACCGAAGGGTCGATCTGGGTCGACCAGGCGTCGATCCCACCCTCGACATTCCAGACGTTCGTGAAGCCCAGGCCGACGAAGTGCTCGGCGGCGGACTGGCTGCGTCCGCCGTGGTGGCAGTGGAACACCAGCATCGCGTCCTTCGGCAGCGCTTCGAGGCGCTCGGCGAGCTCGGGCGAGAGCAGGCTGGCGGACGGGATCGAGGCGATCTCGTGCTCCTGCAGCGGGCGNACGTCGATCAGCTCGAAGCTCTCGCCGGCGTCGAGGCGTTGCTTCAGATCGCGCACGGACATGGGCTCCACCCCGCGCGGAGCGTTCGGGTTGTCGATCTTGAAGCCCTTGCCCTGCGGTGNATCGACGACGTCGATCGAGAGGCCGTCGGCGCGCCGTGAGGAGAGGATGTCCATGCGCAGCGAGATGCCGTTGGCCTCGATCTCGATCTGGTTGGGCGACGACGGCCCGAGCGAGAGGGAGCTCTGGAAGCGGGCATCGATACCGAGGTGGAGGCTCTGGCCGGGGTTCGCGCCGGCCACGGCCTCACGCAGACCGGCGGCGGCCTCGTCGGTGATCTGGATCGTGGGCGGTGTGACGGAGCTGAGATCGATCCCGAACTTCTTCGCGAGTTCCCCGGAATCGCACAGCTCCTGGATGATGTCGCAGCCCCCGATGAACTCCCCGTTGACGTAGAGCTGGGGGATCGTTGGCCAGGTCGAGTACTCCTTGATGCCATCGCGGATGATCGGGTCCGAGAGCACGTCGAAGGTCTCGTACTCGGGTGCGAGCGTGTCGAGGATCCCGACCACGGTGGCCGAGAAGCCGCACTGCGGCGCCGCGCGGTTGCCCTTCATGAAGAGCATCACCTCGCTCGAGTCGATGAGGTTGGCGATGCGGTCATGGGTCGTGGGGTCGAGACTCATGGGGCTCCCGGGAATGGCTCGGTTCCGAGGGGTGAAGAATAGCAGGCGGCTTCGCTACGCCTCCGTCAGACACCGGTGGCCGCGGGGTTTCGCCACAGGCTGGCCAGCCAGGGCTGCTCGGCGCGCGGCTTGCCGGGCGGCCGGTAGTAGTGGTCGATCTCCTCGAAGCCGGCTGCCAGGGCTCGGGCCCTCCAGCCATCGAAGTCGTGATAACAGGCGAATCGGTCCCCGTAGAAGCCCTCTTGATTCGACCCGCGAGGGTTCGAGGAGAACAGGACTCCGCCGGGCCGAAGACAGGCGCGAAGCTCCGCGAGCACCCGCTCGATCTCCTGCCGGGGCACGTGGAAGAGGGTCGCGTTGGCGAAGACCCCGTCGAAGCGCTGCTCGGGCAGATCGAGGGCGAGGAGGTCCTGAACCCAGACTTCGCACCCGCTCTGCTCACGCGCCGTGGCCACGAACGACTCGCAGCCGTCGAGCCCGATGGGCGCGTGGCCGAGTTCGCGCAGGGCCGCGAGATCCCGACCCGGCCCGCAGCCGAGGTCGAGGATGTCGTGAGGGGGCACGCCGGGGAGGTTCGCGAGCAGCGCGTCGATGTTCTGCGAGACGTCGTGGTGGCGAGTTCCCCGCCAGAAGCTGTCCGCTCGCGATTCGTAGTCGGCCAACGTGACCCGGCTGACTTCGCGAAGCTCGTGGTCGGTGAGGGCCTTCACGGGGGCACGATGCCAGAGCGGGAGGAAATCCGCACGCAGGGGCCGGGCGGTCAAGGGCCGGCCTGGAGCCGCCGAAAAGGCCTGGATGGCCGAATCGGGACGACCCTCCGTGCGCACGCAGAAGGTCGTCGAGACATTGTTGATCGGTGGTGAATCGGAGCACGCGGACGCCATCGAGGCGATGCTCGCGCGGTCCGTCACGATGTCGTTTTCGGTGACGCGGGGAGATCGCCTCGCGACCGCACTCGACCACCCGGACGCGAAATCCGCAGAACTGCTTCTGCTCGACGTTTCGAGAGCGGCCGACGGCCTCGACCTGCTCACACAGACGCGCCTGCGACTGCCCCGACTCCCGATCGTGGTCATCGGGAACACGGATGACGAGGACTTCGCGACGCGCGTGCTCCGAGGGGGTGCGCTTGGCTACCTCCGGTCCGCGGAACTCGGAACTCGTCTCCTGGTCACGACCGTAGCCTCGGCTCTCGAAAGTCACCGCACGAGGCTCCAGCTGAACACGACCCGCGAGCGAGCGCGGCACCTCGGGGGTCACGACCCATTCAGCGGTCTGCCGAACCGCACGCTCCTTGGCGAGCGTCTCCCCCAGGCGAGCATCGGCGTCGTTCACCAGACCGCGCTCGAGACGGGTCTGCGGGCAGCGGCCGAGGGCGGCGAGCTCGTCCTCCACTACCAGCCCCAATTCGATGTGCGCCGGAAACGCATGATCGGCTCCGAGGCGCTCGTGCGCTGGAACCATCCCGAGTTCGGACTGCTCTCGCCGAAGCAGTTCATGCCGATCGCCGAGGAGACGGGGCTCGTCGTCGAACTCGGCGAGTGGGTCCTGCGAAACGCCTGCATTCAGAACGCGAGGTGGCAGGAGCTCGGGCATCCAGGACTGCGACTCTCGGTCAACGTCGCGAGTCAGCAGTTCATCGAGCCGGGCTTCGTCGAGACGGTGGCGGGCTGTCTCGAGAACACGGGACTCGCGCCGGAGACCCTCGAGCTCGAGATCACGGAGAGCAGTCTGCTCGAGGACGTCGAGGCCACGGTCACGGCGCTACGAGAGCTCAAGCGCATTGGAATCCAGCTCGCCATCGACGACTTTGGCACCGGCTACTCGGCGCTCGCCTATCTGAAGCGCCTCCCGATCGACGTGCTGAAGATCGACCAGTCGTTCGTCCAATCGCTCGCCACCGATCCAGCGGACGCGACCATCGTGCAGGCCATCATCCAGATCGCGAAGGGCCTCCAGCTCACCACGATCGCCGAAGGGGTCGAGTGCCAGGAGCAGCTGATGCTGCTCGGGTCCTACGGGTGCGAGCGCATGCAGGGCTTCCTGTTCGGTCGCCCAGTGCCCGCGGAGACCTTCGAGCGCTGGCTCGAGCATCCCCCGTTTCGCTGGAGCCGCGAAGACGGGAGCGTGGAGCGCTGATCCCCCGGTCAGAGGATCTCTTCGTCGTCCTCGTCGACGGGGGCGACCGTGATGGGGTGGGGCGCGTAGTCGGGGCCCCCCTTCCAACCCTCTACGGCGCGAGCGGCGGTGAGCCACGACTCGGCCATGTGTTCGTCGAGGACCACCGACGAGCCGTCGAAGCCCTCGGTGATCCCGTCCCAGAGCTCCTGGCCCCCGTTCTCCCACCAGGAGCGGGACGGGTGCTCGAAGTCGACGGCGAGTCGGACCACGGCCGCATGGAATCACAATCCGGCGCGGTTTCAAGCGTTTGCCTCCCCGCCTTACGTCCGGCCGCGAGCACACGAGCGAGAAAAGTTCCGTGCCATGGAAGATTTCCATGCCACGCTTCCCAACTGGCTGCCACTCACTGTGTAGAAAGCCAAATACCCCCTTCCCAGGGAAAGCCTGAGGTCGCCCCAAGCGGCCTCGGGCCTTTCCCGTTTCGGGGGGTCCACCAACCCCGATCGCCGAGCCGAAGGATTCCGCCCGCAGCGGGTTCAGCAGACACGCATGTGGACCGAACGAACGTCTGTGGCATATCTCTGTCAATGAGATCCCAGTCGATCCGAGGTGAGACCCATGAGCAAGGATGAACCGCGCTGGCGCCGCTGCAGCAGCTGCAAACGGGACATTGCCTTCGAGGCGACGTACTGGGTGTGTAACGTCTCGACCTGCAACCGGAAACGCACGGGTCTCGTATTCTGCTCGGTCGAGTGCTGGGACGCCCACCTGCCCTCGATGCGGCACCGCGAATCGTGGGCGGAGGACCGCAAGGCGCCCAGCGAGGTCCAGTGGCGGCGCGAGTCTCAGGCGGCGGCCGCGCCCCGCGCCCCCGCACAGCCCAGACGATCCCGTGATTTCCCGCGCGAAGCGGGGGCTTCACACCTCAAACCGGCGAGGCCAGTCACTTCTTCGCCCGCTCTGGCCCCGGCCGAGCTGTCCAGTGACTTCGATCGCGAGATTCTCGTGGTGGCCTCGAAACTCAAGAAGTACATCCGCGATCGCTCCGGGATGAACACGTCCGACGCGGTCATGTTGGTGCTGTCGGATCGCATCCGGGAGATCGGCGACCGCGCAATCCGCAGCGCACACGCAGCGGAACGCAAGACGGTGCTCGACCGCGACATTCCCGAGTCTTGACCACGACGGGACCTGCGGACTGAGCACCTGCGAAGCGGGGGGCCTTCGCTCGCCAATCCCTGCCAAAGTCGAATTCGGGTATTCCTCGGAAGCTACTTGCCAGCGCCAATGCGATTGCGGTTATTCTAGGCCGCCGCGCGCGGCGCTCGGATGCGTATCAAGAAGTGCGTCGAAGTGTTGCATCAAAGAATTTCGACCGTATGGAGGCGACCTTGGCGATCGGAACGGTGAAGTGGTTCAGCGACCAGAAGGGTTACGGGTTCATTACGCCGGATGACGGAGCAAAGGACGTGTTCGTGCACTTCTCGAACATCGAAGGCGATGGATACAAAACGCTCCAAGACGGCCAGAAGGTCGAGTACGATGCGGTGCAGGGTCTGAAGGGACTCGAGGCCACGAAGGTCTGCCCTTCGTAGCCCCGGCAACCGTTGGGTATCCTGCCCCCCGATCGAACCGGAGAGGGGGCTACGAGTTCGCGTCGCGCGGCGGCGGCTCTGGCACCGGTATTCCGGCCAGAACGTTGGGAAGGAGGATGGGACGATGGGCGAGTCGATTCGCGAAGAGCGCGCAGCGTGGCGAGTTCGCGCCCGGGTTCTGCACGCGTTGCTCTGTGCGATCGCGCTGACGTTGATCGCCTGTGGTGGAGAGACGGAAGCACCGGACACTCGCGAGCCTCTCGCACCCAAGGCCGCCCCCAGCGCGAAGCGCGGAGGAGCGCCTGAAGAAAGGGCGGAAGCCGACCAGCAAGCAGGCCGCTCGGCCGCCGTCCCAGACGACGTCGAAATACCCGCCGACCTTCCCACCTACCCGGGAGCGCGGATCACCGCGGCAAGTCACAGCGGACCCGGGCTGTCCATAACGTACGAAACCCGCGACTCGCCGAGTACGGTCGCCACGAGTCTCGAAGACAGCCTGCGTGCAGAGGATTGGGTCGTCCAGCGAGCGGACCAGGGCGGCACCCACGCTCTCTTCGCTGACAAGGGCGTGCGAGCGTTGTCGATCGTCATCGAGTCGAAGGACGGGAAGACCCAGATCAGCGTGCTCGCGGTCGCGCTCGAATAGCGTCGCCGCACGACGTGAAGCACCGAGGCCTCGCCGTCGCCGCGCGCGTCGCGACGGTGGCCGCCGGGGCGCTCGCCATCGTCTGGCTCGGTATGGGCGCCGGATGGTTTCGTGGGCCGTATCCCGGGCCGTCTCGTGACCTCGCCTGGGCGCTGGGCGTTCCGGCCGGGGCCTACAACTTCGGCGTCGTCGCAGAGGGGCGTATCTACCGCTCGGCGCGACCCGACGCGCGCTTTCTCGAGTGGGTGGCCGCCGAGCACGGCGTGCGCCGGGTGATCTCGCTGTCGGGTGACGACCCATCGCATCCCGCCGCTCGAGCGATGGGCATGGACGTGGCCGTGTTCGGCTGGTCGGCGAGTGAGCTGCCCCCGGAAGCGGAGCTCCGGCGGGTCGCGGCGATGCTGGCCGGCGGCGAGCCCGTGCTCCTGCATTGTGCCTCCGGGAGCGACCGGACCGGATACGCGATTGCGGCGCACCGGGTGTGGAATGAGGACTGGGACCGCGAACGCGCCGTCGAAGAGATGACTCGGTACTGGCACCGCCCCGAGCGCGCTCCCGCGCTCCACGAGGAGCTCGCGGAGCGCTTGGGGCGTTGACCCGCCGCGCGGGCTCAGGGCGAAGAACCGCTGCCACGAAACTCGTGGGAGACGCCGGACGGCTCCAGCCGTCCACACTCCCGGCGCCGCGCGTCCGGATTCATGCGTTACTCTTGCCCCGGACAGCACGCACGGATTCGAAGCGGCCACGGTGAACTCTCGAGGGCCCGGGCGTCCAAACGATCGCGAACGAGCGCGAACCTTCTCGGACGCCCTGGAACGCGTCTGGACAGAGTCGAGCGAATCCGGACCCGCTTGAATCTACTGAGTCAACGGATCGCCGGGTTCCGGCGAACGAGGTGGCAAGGAGTGGACGAATGAACTGGAGAGTCGTGCTCGTCGTGGTGGGGGTCACGGCCGTCACAGCCTCACTGGGCGTGATGGTCAGCCAGACGTGGCTGCGCGCTCACCTCGGCGGCGTGAATTCACAGCTTCAGCTCGCCTACGGCTACGCGATCGGCAACGGCGTCGAACAAGACGACTTCGAGGCGACGCGCTGGTATCGCCGCGCGGCCGAACAGGGCGACGCCCGCGGCGCTTTCTCCCTCGCG
>JABSQW010000118.1 GCA_013215605.1 Myxococcales bacterium | reverse complement strand
CGCGTCGCGCTGTCCGCCGCGAGAAACGTCGAGCGCACGACGCCTCGCCACCACTCGCGCTCGAGCTCCGCGCTGCGCTCCAGCGTCTCGCCGGGAAACACCATCGGCGCGGCCTGTGCGACGACGCGACGGAAAGCGTCGCCGATTCGCCAGGGCGAGAGCGCGACGCCGTGGGCGGCGGCCACGCGGGCGTACGTCTCGCCGGGCGGCTCAGAGAGCTCGATCAGCGTGCCGGCTGCGTCGAACAGGACACCGCGGAGGCTCATTCGGGGGTCCATGCCGAGGCGATGAACGTCGCCGGGAGATCGCGATTCTGCGACAGCCCCTGATGAACCTCGAGGCGGAACTCCCCGAGCCCGGCTTCGTCGAACCAGCTCTCGATCTCCTGGGGCTCGAAGCCGAGCCAAGTCACGCCGAGCTCTTCGCGCATCCACTCGTGGGTGTGGCGCAGGAAGTCGACGATCACCACCGTGCCACCAGGCGCGACGACGCGCGCCATCTCGCGGATCGCCTCGCCGGGGGAGGGCAGGTATTGGACCACCATGTGGGCGAAGGCGGCGTTGACCTCGCCGTCGACCAGCGGGAGCTCGCTGGCCTCGCCGCGACGGAGATTCACGGAGAGGTCTCCCGCGGCTTCGATCTTCGCGCGAGCGGCGTCGAGCATGCGCGACGAGTGGTCTATGGCCACGACCTCGAGCCCGAGGCGCGCGAGCTCGATCGCGAGGATGCCCGTGCCGGTGCCGACGTCGAGGACGCGCAGGCGCGGCGACACGAGGCGCGCCACCGCGTGGGCGCGCAGCGCTTCGTCGTTGAAGACCTTGCGGAGCGCGTCCCACTCGGGGCCCACGGAGTCGAAGAAGCTGCGCGAACGCGCCGCGCGGCTCTGTAACACCCGCTCGAGGGCGGTGGCGTCGCGCTCGCGGTGCGGATCGTTGGTCAGGTTCTTGCTGACGAGCGCCCACGTATCACGCCAGGGGGCGTCCTGGGGCGGTGTGAAGCGATAGAAGACGAACGTCCCGTCGCGCCGATCGGCGAGCAGGCCCACCTCGCGCAGGATCGCGAGGTGCCGCGACACCCGAGACTGGGCCATGCCGAGCACGTCCATGAGCTCCTGAACTGCGAGCTCCTCGCGTTCGAGGAGTGCCAGGATCCGAACACGCGTCGGGTCGAGGAAGGTCTTGAAGGCGCGTTGCAGCGCGTCGACACTCACAGGGTGATGGTACCGGCTGAGCTGTGGTTCTGGAATCGTCATCGCCTATGGCTCAGCGCGCGCGTCTTGGGGTCGCTCGCGGGTCGATGACGCCCTCCGCTCGTACTCGGCGAGCCTCCGCCGCATGGCGTCGTCCGCGTGTCCGGCGGGCAGCCGGGAGATCGCGGCGCGTTGCGTTTCCGCGGCGCGCCCGGGCTTGCCCGCCGCCGAGTACGCCACGGCGAGGGCGTCGAGCGCGCCGGCATCGCGCGCCCCGGTGATCTCGACGGCCTCCCCCGCGAGTCGCACGGCGCGCATGGGGTCGCGCAGCTGGCGCTCGGGGGTCTTCGCGAGGATCCGCGCGGCCGCCACGCGCGCCGCGGCGCGGTCCGG
The DNA here is from genome assembly GCA_013215605.1 of Myxococcales bacterium. Lineage (GTDB taxonomy): Bacteria > Myxococcota_A > UBA9160 > UBA9160 > SMWR01 > JABSQW01. The sequence goes on along the minus strand of JABSQW010000118.1, from coordinate 54,025 downwards.
CTCGATACGAATGACCTCTGCGAAGTGGGAGAGGGCCCCGGCGATCTCTCCCTGGCGCTGGAGCAGGCGCGCGAGTCCCATGTGGGCGAGCGCGAGGTCGGGCTCTGCCTCGAGGGCCGCGCGGTAGTGCCCGATCGCCTCACGGACGCTACCGCGACGCACACTCAGCGCAGCCAAGTTGGCGCGCGAGACGGCGGCATACGCGTCGCTGCGCGCCGCTTCCCGGTGCTGGTGCGCGGCTTCTCGCAGACGTCCCTCGGACTGCAGCCAGATTCCGTAGTAGGTGCGGAGCATCGGATTGTCGGGCGTCGCTTCGAGTGATCCGACGAAGAGCGTCTCCGCGTCGCGCCAGGTTCGCACCTGGAAGAACGACGCCACCGCGAGCGCGCCGACCCCGGCCACCGCGAGGAGCGCCAGGGCGCCCCGTAGCGTTCCCCGGTCGGACTCGCGGCTTCCGGACCCGAGCGCGCCGGCGACTCCCCAGGCGATCGCGACTGAGAGGCCCATCGAGGGTACGTAGGTAAAGCGGTCCGCCATGCCCTGCGCGCCCGACTGCACGAGGCCGATCACCGGCACGAGGGTGCCGAGGTACCAGAACCACCCGACGGCCAGCGCGGGGCGTCGCGCGAGGGCGAGCGCGGCGCCCGCGGTCAGGGCGATGAGGGCGAGCGTGGCTCCGAAGACCTCTGCGACGGCCCACGGGGTGCCGCCGGGAAGGTAGGGGTGGGGGTAGAGGACGGAGAGTCGTCCGGGCCAGACGCTCATGCCCAAGTAGGCGACGCTGGTGACCGCCGCGTTCGCGAGCCGGAGCAGAGGAGCCACGTGGTCAGCGCCGATGAGCGCAGCGTCACCGAGGGCGGCCGCGTTGCGCTGGGCGAGGAGGGTTGCGAGCGCGAAGCCGACAGCGATCGCGATCAGCGGCAGCTTCTCGACGAGCCGCGGGCCGAGTTCGCGGATCGCGCGCAGTCGGCCGAGGGGCCAGACGTCGAGGAGGAGCAGCGCGAACGGCAGCGTCACGAGCATGGGTTTCGCGGCGAGGCTCGCAGCCAGTAGCGCCGCACACGCCAGAAAGTCGGCTCTGCGTTGGCGCGCCGCGTACCGGCCATAGCTCGCGATCGCGAGCAGCCCGAAGAACGTACTCAGCACGTCCTTGCGCTCGGTCACCCACGCCACCGACTCGACGCGCAGTGGATGCACGGCGAACAGTGCGGCAGCGAAGAGGCTCGGGAGGAGCGCCCCGGTGCCGCGCGCGAGGAGGAGGAACAGAAGCAGCGTGTTCGCCCCGTGGAACAGGACGTTCGTGGCGTGGTGACCGCCCGCATCGAGCCCGTAGAGTTCGACGTCGAGCATATGAGAGAGCCAGGTCAGCGGAATCCAGTAACCGGCGTGCCGTTCGCCAATGGCCCACGTCACACTGGCGGTGTCGAGCCCGCGCCGCACCCCCGCGTTCTGGGTGACGTGGAGCGGGTCGTCGATCGCGACGAAGTCGAACCCAAGCGTCTGGCCGTAGATCGCGGCGAGGGCCGCAGCGAGCGCGAGCGCGGCGAGCGTGCGGCGGGCGCGCGGCGATGCCGGGGTCCAGCGGTCGGCCCAGATCAGCGTACGAGGGGCTCCGCGGCTGTGCCCGAAATGCGAATGCGGGCGCCCCCTTCGCTGTCGAGGCGGACGCCGGCGGAGGCGAGCGCGGGCTGGATGGCGGACTTCGCCACGATCTGGATCTGCAGGTCGAGCGGCGCCATGGCCGGTTCGGGCGCCCTTCCGATCGAGCCGGTGACCTGCGCTTTGAGCAGCGGGCCGTCGAGGTCGAAGGTGTCGATCGTGGCGAACGGGTCGCCACCGAATGTGACGCTGCCGGTCAAGCGGTCGAAGGGGATCGCCATGGGGAAGTCCGCGAGCGCGAGACTTCCCTCGGCGACCTCGAAGCGCACCCAGCCCTCGGGACCCTCGGAGCCGTTCTTGAGGTCGATCTCGATGTCGCCGAGGCCGTCGATTTCGAAGCCGGTGCCGAAGGCGCTGAGCGGGAGCGCCGCCATGTCGACGTCCTGCAGCATTCCCGCAAAGCCCGCCTCGGACCCGGTCGTGAGCGTCCCCGCGACGATTCCGGCCGCGCCCTCGAGCTCGATGTAGAGCGCGGGGCGACCCAGGAGCCAAGAAGACGACCAGGCGGGTCGCACGGACGCAGCGTCGACCAGCAGCATCTCTTCGCCGCTCGCGATTCGCACGCCATTGGCGCGGAAGCCCGGCCCCTGCAGGTGCAACGCCGGGCCGAAGTCCTGGAAGCTGACCACCACGCCGGTCTCCCGCTGAAGCGCCACCGCGACGTACTGTGCGAGTCGGTGGTAGGGGAACCGCAGAATGATGAAGAACGTCACGAGGACGAGCGCGGCGAGGCCGATCCACAGGAATCGCCGCCGCCCCGTGAATAGCTCCGGAAGTCCACGCGGGTTCTGCACGCCTCAGCGCTCCTAGACGGGCTCGAAGGACGAGACGGTGAACGACAGGTCGAGGAGCTCGGGCTTGTCGACGCGGGTTCGAATGCGCAGTGTCTTGACCGAGAGCACCTGCTGGTGAGATTCAATTTCGTGAAGCAGAGTGACGGCCTGTTCGAGGGTCACGCTCTCGAGCCCGACCGCCACCTTCGTCTCTCGATACCGATCGTTGGCCGGTGAGGCCTGGGGTTCCATCGACTCGATCTTCACGTTCGTCTTGCGGGCCAGCGACTCGAGAGTGGTGCGCAGGTTGCCCCGGGACCCGCGGCCGATCCGCTCCTCGACGCTGCCGAGCCGGTGGCTGACGTCGTCGTACTCGCGGCGCAGCCGCAGCATGGCGGTGCGCTGTTGCTCGGCGCTGACGACGCGCATCTCGACGTTGTCGCTGGCGGTGAGCGCCGGAATTACCACCATGGCGTAGAGGAGCGCCAACACGAGGGCACCGCCGGTGCTGCTCACGAGGACCTTCTCCCGCATCGAGAGGTTGTCGAACGCGGTGCGCAGCGCGTCGATCCACACGCGGGGGTTCATCGAGAGCTCTGCCGGGGCGCCAGGCTGATCGTGACGTTGAAGCGCTTTCCGCCGCGCTTCTTGTCGGTCTCGATCGCGCCGATGCGGGCATTGGCGAAGGGGTCGAACTTCTGGAGTTCCGCGCCGAGGCGGTCGGCCGCCTCGAAGCTCGAGGCGAAGACGCGCAAGCGAACGGTCTGCCGATCGATGGAGAGCTCCTCGAGCACGATGTCGAGGTCCGCCGGGACGCGCGCCGAGATCTCGTTCAACAGATCGAGGGCCGAGAGGTTGCCGCGGTACACGCCCAGGAACTCGGCCCGGCGGTTGGCGTCGTCGACGGCGGCGCGCAGCGCCGTGAGCGGATTGCCCGACAGCGCCTGGCCCGGGATCGCCTCGCGGTAGAGATCGTCTACCACCATCTCGATCTGGCGGGCATAGCGGCTCGCAAGGGCGGTCGACGTCGCGAAGCTCGCGATGGCCAGGACCCCTGCAATGCCGGCGAGAATGCCCGTGAACGAAAAATCCTTGGTGAACCGCCCGAGGTCGACGCGCACGGCGAACTCTTCCTGTCGGAAATTCGTCCGGGTGCGGGCGCGGGGGGTGCCGCGCAGACCGAGGGCGATCGTCGGAGCGAACACGACCGGGTCGCCAGCGGCGACGAGTCCGGCGTCGTGGCCCTCGGGCGGGTAGCCGAGACGCTCGGTCCGACAGCCGATCCGTTCCTCGAGATAGGCATCGAGGCCCTCGAGATGGGCGCTGCCGCCGAAGAGCGTGAGAGCGTCGAGGGCGCGCCCGTTCAACACCGTTTCGAGCGAGCTCAGGGTGCGCACGATCTCCCGGCTCAAGCGATCGAGGACCTTGGCGGTCTCCGGGTAGGTCGCCTCGAAATCCGGTCCGATGAGGGTCTCTTCGCACTTCGCGCGCTCCGCGGCTTCGCTGTCGATCCCGCGGTCGCGCGCGATGGCGTGGGTGAGCGCCAAACCGCCGAGGGGGATGGTGCGCGCCGACACGGGCCGCTCGTCGACGAGTAGACAGAACGTGCTCTTCCGGTGGCCCAGGTCGGCGAGGAGCCGTGCACCGGGGAGGTCGAAAATGGCCGAGAGGTTGCCGAGCAGGAGACCCTCGGCTTCGAGGGTGCGGGGCTCACACTCGGCGTCCGCGAGCGGTTCGAGGAACTCCGAGACCGCCTTGCGCGGGGCGATCACGGCCACGACGTCGGCCCGCGCGCGGTCGCTCGACACGAGCTCCCAGTCGATGATGACGTCTTCCGGCTCGAAGAGGAGGTCGTCGGCGACATGATTCGGAACGGCGGCCTCGATCTTCTTTCGCTCGCGGAACGGGAAGCGGATCCGCCGGGAGGAAATGCGGTCCCCCGGCAGGGCCGCCACGACGTGCTCCGCGGGCAGCCGGTAGACCTCGATCATCCTGCGCAGGAGATCTGCGAGATCGCCGTCGTCCCCCTGGCGCTCGACGGCGCGGAGCTGGACGGCTTCGATGCCGCGCAGGTTCTGCCGGAACTCGACCGCCTTGACGCTGTGGCTGCCGATGTCGAGCCCGAGGACGTTCTTCAGCACCGGCACCGTCGTCTCCCCTTCATCGGACTCTCATCGGAGGCGAAAGGATAGCCAAAGCGGCTCATCCGGCTGCGTGAGGTCCACCACGGCTTCGACCGTTCGCTGGACCTCGCCCACGGCGGCGATCGCCCTCACGTGGAAGGCGTTCGAGTCGTAGCCCGGCGGCGGAAAGATCTCGTTGGGCACGAACTCCCGTATCGGCGTGCAGCTCTCGTGGTTGATTTCGTCCGGGCAGATGATTCCATCATTCTCGCGGACGTCCAATATGGCGCGCACGGTGTCTGCCTGGGCGAGCTCGTTGTTCACGCCGTCATTCGCGTAGAGCAGGGACAGGACGTGGGCCGGGGAGGTGTTCGGGTTCACGCCGCTCTGCCCGATGAACGGGTAGACGGTCACGTAGTCGGCCAGGGCAGCGACGAGGGGAGTGTCGAAGCCCTTGATGAGGCGCAGTTCGTCGACGCTCATGAGGGGGCGATTGGCCGCTTCATAGGGTGGGTCCTGGCCCCGATAGTAGTCGTCCTCGGAGCCGCCGGACTGGCGGACGTCGTCCCGGTCCACCCAATCGATGAGGTCGTTCGTGAGCTCATCGGTCTTGTAGAGCTCCTTCTCTGCGGGTGCCGCGTGCATCTTCTCGATGACGTTGTCGAGCAGGGCGCGGAGGAAGAGGACGGTGAGATCATCGCGGACTCCGCCCTCCTCGGGATCGAACAACGCGTTCAGATTGAGTCTCGACGAGGTGTCGTTGATGCGAAGCGTGAGCGTCGAGCCGTCGCCGGTGTCGATCTGCTGGTCGCCGGCGATTGCCCAGAGCGCCCCGGTGGTATCGATGGGGAGCTCTTGAGCGGCCTTGCGGAGCTTCGCCTCGACGACCAGCGCCGTGGCGAGACGCGCGCCGCCACGAGCGAGCGCTGCGGCGCGGGCGGCGGCGTCGCGGTTGCGCGAGATCATCGCGTCGAGCGTCGCCCGGCGGACAAAGGTCGCCACCGAGCTCGAGAGGAGCAGCGCGAAGAACAGCACCACCACCAGGATGACGCCGCGCTCGTGGCGCTCTCGCATCAGAGGCAGCCCGGCAGGATGACTTCTACGGACATCAGGTGCCCGTGGGTCGAGAAGCACCGCTGGTTCGTCGCCCAGGCCCCGGCATGCGACGGGTTGTCAGCCGCCGCCTGGTGGTCGAAGCAGTCGGCGATCGTCGGCCCGGTGGTGCAGGGACCCGATTTCTCGTCCTTCTCGTCGCCCTGCGCATCGGCGTTGCTCGATCCGGAGGCGTCGGAAGTGTCCTCCTCTCCGTCCTCGCCGTCCTCTCCGTCCTCGCCGTCTGCTCCGTCCTCGCCGTCTGCTCCGTCGATCAACTTGGATCCGTACGGGCCCTCAGGATCGAGGAGCAGGGCGAGGTCGAAGGGCCGCATTGGGAGAGCGACGGTTCGCTGAAACATTTTAAGGGACCCGCCGCTCGCGTGGGGGAATTCGCCGATCGGTTCGAAATCCTCGAAGTCGTCGGGCGCGGCGAAGGGGTCGCCGAGCGCGAGCTGGATCTCGACGGCAACGGGTAGGCGATCGGCCTGAACGATTTGCGACGAATGCCACTCGTCATGCCACTCGCCCTCGTCGTCCTGGAAACGGACGCCGAAGTGGCGGACGTTGCTCGCGAGCAGCAGCGACTCCTCGGCCAGGGGGAAGTCGGTGTCGAGGCGGTCGGGCAGCCTGGGCGAAACAGAACGCATCAGGGTGTCTAGGTCCTCGTCGTCGCGCTCGACGGTATAAGAAACCACCGCGATGTTGGATTCGTGGTTGTCGTTGTTCTTTGGAGTGTGGTTTCCTGTGATGAACTTGATGTGGTCGGCGCCGCGCGCAGAGCGGTGGTTCTCTGCGATGAAGACCCAGGGGTGCGTGAGGCGGTCAGCGCCACGGCGCTTTTTCACGAGCACGGCCCCCTCGAAGTCGCGCGCAATGCGGTCGAGCACGGCGGTCGCGCGGCGGGCCTGGCGTGTGCCGTCGGCCGCACGACTCGTCGCGTTGCTGAGATCGATGTAGAAGTTCAGGGCGACAGCCAGCACGACAGCCGTCAGGAACACGACGGCGAGCACTTCGATCAACGTGAAGCCGGCCACCAGGAGGTGCCGGAAGCGCGCCGCCCCGTTCGCCACTACAGCGGGCTCCCCTGAGCGGCGAACAGCTTCGCGGCCGCGCTGGCGGCGTCGAAGCCGAACGTCGTGCGGACCACCTCGCGTTCATACGCTCCCTCGAACCAGACCACGCGAATCACGATCTTGCGGACCGCGCTCGGTGCGCGGGTGTTCGGCGCCGGAAAGAGCGTCGGGAGGGGTTTGTCGCTGGGGCGCGGCTCGCTGTCGTCATCGGGCTGGAAGGGCGGCCAGTAGTCGGTGACGTTCTGATGAATCTCGAACGGATCCGATTCGGTCTTCGATCGGCCGACTTTGGGGGCCGTCCACTCATTGAGCCCCGACTCGATGCGGGAGAGCTCTTGGTCGGCGATCAACGACGCCTCGAGGCGGCGCCGGCTCTCGCCCTCGGCCCGCAGCCCCTGCGTCGCGACGCGTGCGAGCACCGTGTAGAGCACGCCGAGGAGGGCGACCGCAGCCAGGACCTCGAGCAGCGTGAATCCGCGGTTAGCGCCCCTCATCGATGATTCCTACGGCGTCCGCGAGGGGTCTTACCTCGAGAGTCAGCTGCTGTCCCGCTTCATCTTCGATGGTGATCGCCGCGTAGTCCGTGGTGCCGTCGGGCTCGAAGGCCACGACGAACTCCCCATCGTCGATGATGCCCTGATCGGATTCGATGCTCGCGAACACGAGTTCCTCCGGGAGCTGCGTCGTGGTCCCGAAGCGGCCGGGCATCGGCTCGAAGTGAGCCTCGGCGGTGCGCTGTGGCGCGAGCGACAGGGCCACTCGGCCGTACTCGTCGAGCTCGGCCGGTTCTTCGGTCGCGCCCGCCACGGACCACTCGAGGCGGTAGGTCCCCTCCCGCATGTCGATGTACAGCCGGTGCGGTGCGCCGGTCATCACGCTGCGCTGACGGGCAAACTCGAGGTGGTCCGCGATGTTCTCGGCGCGGTCGCGGAGCTTTCGCCCCTGGAACAGCGAGAGATTCGGCATGACGAGGGCGGCCATCAGGATGAAGAGCGCCACCACCGCCATCAACTCGATGAGGGTGAAGCCTGCCCGGCGTCGCCGGGTCACGAAGACGTTGCCTCCGGAGGTCCGATCAGCCTTCGATGGTGTCGTCGAACCAATTGGTGATGTCGGCGTTCACGTCGTCGCCGCCGGGCGCGGCGTCCGCCCCGTACGACCACAAATCGAACGCGTGGGGGTTGTTTTGCCCCGGCGATTCGTACTGGTAGGGCTCGCCCCAGGGATCGTCCGGCACTCGGCCGCCTTTCAAATAGCCGCCGGCCGGGAAGTCGCGCGGCTCGGGCGACACCGTCGAGCGCTCGACCAGGGCCTGGAGTCCCTGCTCGCTCGTGGGGAAGCGGGCGTTGTCCATCCGGTACAGCTCGAGGACGCTCTCGAGGCTCGAGATCTGTGCTTTCGCTGCGGTGGCGCGGCCCTTGTCGACCTGTTGGAAGACCGCGAAGCCGACGAGGCTGCTGAGCAGCCCGATGATGAGAACGACAGCCATGATCTCGATCAGGGTGAAACCCGACGAGAGCCGGTCGCGCGTTCCCGCGGGGGTTGCGATTCCGTTCATTGCGTTTTCCTTCTGGCTCAAGAAAGCGAACTCGTCACCTGCAGGAGGGGGACGAGCACCGCGAGGATGATGACCATCACGATCCCCACCATGATGAGTATTAGAAAGGGTTCGAGCAAGGCGGTGAGTCGGCCGACCGTGGTCTCCACCTGCTCTTCGTACGTATCGGCCACTTTCGAGAGCATGGCTTCGAGCTCGCCGCTCTGTTCGCCCACTTCGATCATGTGGGTCACGAGCGGTGGAAACTCCCCACTGGCCCGCAGGGGACGGGCCACGCTCGAGCCCTCGGTGATGCTCTCTTTCGCGGCGTCGATCGCACCGCCGAGGACGCTGTTGTTCGCCACGTGCTTCGCAGTCTCGAGGGCTCCGACGATCGGCAGGCCGCCGGCAAGCAGCGTCGACAGCGTGCGCGCAAAGCGGGAGATGCCGATGAGGCGCACGATCCGCCCCACCACCGGCAGCCGTAGGACGGTTCGGTCGTACGCGGCCCGGCCGCCCTCGGTGGCCAGGATCGCGCGGAAGCCCGCAAAGGCGGCGAGCATGGCGATGCCGATCGCCCACCAGTACCCCCTGGCGAAGTCCGAGCCCGCGATGATCCAGCGTGTGTAGAAGGGAAGGGGCTGGTTGAGGCTCGCGAGCAGCTCCGTGATCTGCGGCAGCACCACGGTGACGAGCGCCGCCACCACCAGCATCGCGAAGCCGAACATCACGGCGGGGTAGATGAGGATCGAGCTGACCTTGTTGCGCAGCCGCACCTGGCTCTCGAGGTAGTCGGCGAGCCGTTCGAGGACCTGCTCGAGGGCGCCGCCGGCTTCGCCGGCGCGAATCATGCTGACGTAGAGATCGGGGAAGACGCGCGACTGCGCGAGCGAGTCGGCAAAGGACGCCCCCTCGTTCACCCGGTCGCGCACCATGCCCAGCACCGATTTGAGGCGCGGATGCTCGGTCTGCTCCGTCAGCGCGGCGAGGCTATCGACGAGCGGAATGCCGGCGGAGAGCAGCGTTGCCGCCTGCCGGGTCACGAGCGCGAGGTCGAGGCCCGATATCCGCTGGAACGACGGCAGCTTGAACGAGGCTCCGGCCGATCTCGCGCGCCCGGCGACGGCGCCGGTGTCTTCTGCCAACTCCATGAGGAAGATGCCGTCGCGCTTCAGCTTCGAGCGCGCAGCCCGCAGGTTCTCGGCGTCGAGGTGGCCGCGCGTGGCCTTGCCGGCGCCGTTCGTTCCCTTGTACGCGAAGACCGGCACGGGCGACCTCAGATCTGCTCGACGACGCCTTCTTCCTCCGTGGCGCGGAGGATCTCGGCAACCGAGGTGATGCCCGCGAGCGCCTTCGCTGCCCCGTCGGAACGCAGCGTGTGCATGCCCTTGTTCATGGCGACCTGCTTGATCGACTTCGAGTCGACGTTGCCAGACACGCTCGCGCGGATTTCGTCGTCGACGAGCATCAGTTCGAAGATACCGAGCCTTCCTCGGTAGCCCGTGTAGTTGCACGCCGCACAACCCTCGGGCCGGTAGACCGTGGGGGGCGTGGGCAGCGGCTCGATGCCGATCTCACGCAGTTCCTCCTCGCTCGCCTCGTAGGCGATCCGGCACTTGGTGCACAGCACGCGGATCAGTCGCTGTGCGAGGACCGCCACGAGCGACGACGCCACGAGGAACGGCTCGACGCCCATGTCGACGAGACGTGTGATGGCGCTGGCTGCGTCGTTGGTGTGAAGGGTCGAGAAGACGAGGTGACCCGTGAGCGACGCTTGAATGGCGATCTCCGCCGTCTCGATGTCGCGGATCTCGCCGACGAGGATGATGTTCGGGTCCTGGCGCAGCACGGAGCGCAAACCGCCCGAGAAGGTGAGCCCGATCTTCGAATTGACCTCGATCTGGCCGATGCCATTCAGTTGGATCTCGACCGGGTCTTCGATGGTGATGATGTTCTTGTCGGTCGCGTTGATGCGCGATAGAGCGCCGTAGAGCGTCGTGGTCTTGCCGCTGCCCGTCGGACCCGTCACGAGGATGATGCCGTTCGGCCTCGCAATGAGCTTCTCCATGATCGCGAGCTGCGCCTTGCTGAAGCCGATTCTCTCGAGGTTCAGCATCTCCTGCGTGCGGGGAAGAAGGCGCATCACGACACGCTCGCCGTGGGCGATCGGGATGGTCGAGAGGCGCACGTCGTAGTCGCGTCCGGCGATCTTCAAGCGGATGCGACCGTCCTGCGGCAGGCGTTTCTCGGCGATGTTGAGCCCGCCCATGATCTTGATGCGCGAGACGATGCTCGCCATCAGCGCCCGGGGCAGCGGCTTCATCGGCTCGTACAGGACGTCGTCGATGCGGAAGCGGACGCGCACCTCGTTCTCGAAGGGCTCGAGGTGGATGTCGCTCGCGCGCTCCTTGACGGCGTGTTGAAGCATCGAGTTGACGAGTCGGATGATGGGGTTCTCGTCGGCAGCTTCCAGGAGGTCCTGCGGCTCGTGGCTGATCTCGTCGGCGAGGGCGTCGAGGTCGTCGAAGGCCTCCTCGGCGAGGGCGTCCGACGCGCCGGTGCCGCGGTCGTAGACCTCGTTGATGGCGCCGAGGATCGTGCGCTGATTCGCGAGCTCGAGACGGACTTCGGCGCCCTCGAAGAGCAGCCGCAGGTCGTCGAGAGCGGGCGTGTCGAGGGGGTTGCACACGGCCACGCGCACCGATCCGTCGGCCTCGCGGCCGAGCGGCAGGATCAGGTGGTCCTTGGAGAAGCTGATCGGCACCTTCTCGACGAGTTCCCCATCGACGCTCGACGCCGCGATCTGTGGTCGGATCGGCAGGCCGAGAAGCTCGGAGAGCGCGTTCAACACCTCGTCCGCGCTGACGAAGCCCTGACTCACGAGGTGGTCGGCGAGTCGGCCCCCGTTTTCGCGCAGCGCTTGCCGTGCGACGCCGAGCTGCTCTTCGGTGAGCTTCGTGTCGCGGAACAGGAGATCCGCGAGGTCGGGCAGGCTGCGCTGGTAGGCGGGCTCGGTCATGGCGCTTCCGGCTGCTCGAGCAGCACGCTGGGGGCCAGACCGTGCGACTCGCGGACGATGTTGCTGATACGATTCGCGTCTTCGAACCGCTCGAAGGGCCCGAGGCGTACCTCGTAGAGTACAACGTCTGCGACTGCTTCGGACACGAGCGTCCCGTCGTAGCCAGCGTCGACCAGCTTCGTGAGCATCTCGCTCGCCGCTTTCGGATTGCCGAAGATCGCTGCTCGGACGAAGAACTCCGGGCGGTTCTGCTCATCCGCCTCGGCGGCCGCTGCGCGCTCGAGCTCGAGGCGGCGCGCCTCCTCGATTTCGCTCATCCGCTCGACGGGATACCGTGTATCGTGCTTCGCCAGCGCGTAGCGGACCGGGTTGCCGTCGCGCGGGGGCTCGTATTCGACGCCCGCCTCCTCGGCTTCGCGCTTCTTCTCGAGCTCGGATTCGGACTCGTCTTCGGTGACGGCGAGGTTCTCCGCCGATGCCTCGCGAAATTCCTCGCGCTTGTCGATCGTTGCGTGCACGAGGTCGTCGTGGCTGCGGATGATCTTCGGCGTGAGGAAGACGAGGAGATTGACCTTGCGGAGACTCGTCGTCGAAGACTTGAACGCCCAGCCGAGGATCGGGATGTCGCCGAGGAAGGGAACCTTGTCGACGGTCTCCTCGTAGACGTCGCTGATGAGGCCGCCGATCACCACCGTGTCGCCGTCGCCGACCACCACGGTGTTCTCGATCTTCCGGCTCGACAGTGCGACGCCCACGTTCTGCTGGGCGTTCTCGCCGAAGCCGGCAGTGAGCGTGGCGTTCACGGCGGTGAGCTCCTGGAAGATATCGAGGCGGAGCGTGTCGCCCTCGGTGATCTGCGGCGTGACGCGCAGCGTGATGCCGATGTCCTGACGCTCCACGTTCACCGAGCTCGACAGCCCGCTCACCTGGCCCGCGGCCGACTGCACCCGGCTCGTAATGATCGGAATGTTGTCGCCGACACGGATTTCCGCCTGCTCGTTGTCCGACGTCAGGATGTGGGGTGCGGAGAGGATGTTGAAATCGCCGCCGGCGGCGGCGGCGTTGATGATGGCCGCGACGTCGATGCCGTTGCCGATAGGGTCGCCGGTATCCGGGTCGCGCTCGATGCTTCTGCTCAGGAACGCGGCGCCTGTCTGGCCGGCGAGTGCGCCCAGGGGACCGCCCGCCAGTCCGCCGGCGGTCGACGTCGTCGTGGGGTCGACCGCAGCGTTCAGTGCCCCTCCCGTCAGGGACGAGAAGAAGAAATCGAGGTCGCCGCTGACCACCGAGACAAGGCCGCGGAAGCCGAGGTTCAGGCTGTCGGTGATGTCGACCTCGACGATCAGCGCCTCGACGAGCACCTGGGGCCGTTCGCGGTCGAGCTTCTCGATCACCTGCGAGAGCGCCGCGAAGCCCTCCTGGCTGGCCTGGATCACGAGGGCGTTGGTGGCGGGATCGGCGGTGATCGTGATGCCCTCGGCGAGCCCCGAGACCGCGACGCGCAGCGCCTGGGCCTGTCCGCCCGCCCCCCCGCGCTGGCCCTGGGGCTGGCCGCTGATCAGCGAAGTGAGGGTGCTGGCGAGCTCTTCGGCGTTCGCGTTGTTCAGGTAGTAGACGTGGATGCGGCCGCCGCCCGTGACGGGGACGTCGAGCTGGTCGATGAGGTTGCGCACCTCGTCGAGCTGGGTGCGCGGAGCGAGGACGATCAGCGAGTTGGTGCGTTCGTCGGTGATGATGCGGACGCGGGAGCCACCGGGGCCGCCCAGGGTCGCGGGGGCGGGCGTGGCCGTGCGCGCTGCCGCGCGCCTCCCGCGCGGGCTCCGCGGTGCGCCGCCGACTTCGGCGCCGTAGATCTCCGAAATCTGCTGGGCCATCGTGGCGGCGTCGGCGTGCTCGATCTTGATGACGGTCAGCGACTCGCGGTACGTCTCGACATCGATGGACTCGAGGATCGAGATCAGACGGCGGATGTTGGACGCGCTCTCGGTCAGGATCACCGTGTTGGTCGGCTGGTAGGCGACCAACGCGGCGTCCTTCGAGACGAGTGGCTTGAGCGTGGCGACGATCGGCTCGGCTTCGATGTACCGCAGCGGGATCAGCCGCGTGACGAATCGGTCGCGGTTGGGCGGTCGCCTGCTGCTGCGCACCGTTTCGACGCTCGATTCTTTGGCCTCACGGATCGGAATCACCTTGATCGCACCGCCGGGGCTCTCGACCGTGGTGAAGCCCTTCACTTGCAATACCGACTCGAACACCGCGTAGGCCTGCTCGATCGGGATCTTGGTGGGAGACACGATCGTGATCCGACCGCGGACGCGGTCGTCGTAGATGAAGTTCTTGTTCGTCATCCGGGCGATCAGGTCGATCACCTCGGCGAGTTCGGCGTTGTCGAAGTCGAGGCTCACGAGCACCTCGTCCTCGGCTCCAACGACGAGGTCGGGCTGGGCGAGAGCGACCGTCGCGAGGACGCTCGCGAGGAGGGCTCCGGCGAGAGGGGTGGCTCGGCGAGCGTTTCGGAATCTGCGAATGATCCGCACCTTCGATGCCTCTAGCGACCGGACGCGGAGAGCGAGAGCGAGCGCGTCTCTCCACCTTTCGTCAGCACGACGATGTCCAGCTCTTTGTTGGTCTCGAAGGCCTGCAGCACCTTTCTGCTCTCCACTGCGCTGTCGATGGAAGTTCCGTTGATCTCGATGATCACGTCGCCGCTCTGGATGCCGACCTGTTGGAAGATACTGCCGGGTTTCGGGTTATTGACCTGCAGCCCGATCATCTCACCGCCCTCGAACTTCGGCATGAAGCGCGCCTGTTGGAGCAGGGCGCCCGGGTCGTTCAGGGCGGCGCGGATTTCGTCGGGCGGCACCTCGAAGCGATTCTCGTCGAGCTTGCGCAGCGACGGGACCGGCGGACGCCGCGACCGGTTCGACGCCGTTCGGCGCCTGGCCCTCGAGGAACGCGAGAGCTTCGAGCGCAGCGAGGAGCGGCCGCCGCCGCCGCCGCTCTTCTCGGTGAGCACCAGTTCCCGCGGGTTTCCGTTTTCGTCCAGAACGACGCGGCGCCGTTCGATGCGCATCACCGTGGCCGTGGGCCGGATCTCGTCGCCGACGCGGAGTACGACGGTGTCCTTCGAGTCGAGGTCTTCGATGGCCGCCCACGAATAGAAGTCGTTCGTGGCCGACGCCGTGCCGAGGAGTTTCAGCGGGAGCTTCGTCGCTTCGAGATCCTCGGTCTCGGGAACCGGGGGGAGGTCCGGACTGAGCGTCGACGAGTTGAAGAGATTTCGTGAGAGAATGATGCTGCGATCGCTCCAGGTGCGCTCCATCAGCGGCGTCGGGTCCGTCCCGGCAGCGTAGGCCGTGGGGGTGGGGGTGAGGACGGAGTCGAACACGAGATTCGCGATGTCGGACGTTAGGAAACAACACCCCACGAAGAGCGCGGTGTTCGCGGCCCAGCTCAGATACTCGAGCATCTTCTCCGAGTCCCCCTCACCTTCTGGAGACAGGCCGGCGGAGTATACCCCTCCGCCGCGGGTGCCCAAGCGCGAGGGGAGTCGCCGTATTTGGCCCCGATCCCTCAGGAACCCACTGGGTTGCGACGAGTCTGTGGGGAGCGTATCGGTGGAAGCGGACCGGAACTTTCGGGGCGATCCCAGGGTCGCGCGGTGACCGATCGCGACCCCGATTCGAGGCGCCCGGCGGGCCGCTTGCGTCACTCGTGGTTGGCGCGTGCCCTCCTCGCGATCTCGGTACTCGGCGCCAGCGCGTGGGTCGGGTCGGCGGCAACCCCGAGTCTGTTGCTCGTGATGAGCCCCAGCCCGGGAGATGTCATCGGGCTCGAAGGGGTCGACGTGATGGTTCGGTTTCCGCGAGATCGGTCGGTCGACCTCGAGACGTTTCGCGTGCGACTGAACGGCGCCGACGTCACCGAATACTTCACGACGGGTAGAAACGGCGCCGCGGGTCAGCTGTTCGAGACCCTGGACGGCGACAACACGCTCGAGATCGAGGTGCGGGGCGACCGGGGCGGACTTCCAGGTCGCCAGCTCGGGGATTCCCGGGAGATCCGATTCCTGGTCCGCCGTCCCATCCACCTGGATCGCGGCTGAATTTCTCCGTTGACAGGCCCTGATGCGGGACAAGCTTTCGCTGCGCGTCTCGGGGGCGCAGAAACTGCGGGTTCCCGACGAAAACCAAGTGCGCGGTGGGCACTTCGACCCCGGATGGGGCGGGGCCGGGCCGTAGACGCAGAGACAGGGGGCAGGGAATCGACATGGCGAATCCGGGCAAGGTCATCGGAATCGACCTGGGGACGACGAACTCGGCGGTGGCGGTGATGGAGGGCGGTCAGCCCGTCGTCATTGCCAACGAAGAAGGGGGACGCACCACGCCGTCCGTGGTGGGCTTCAGCGACAACGGCGAACGGCTGGTGGGCGCGATCGCGAAGCGTCAGGCCGTCACGAATCCCACTGGGACGATCTATTCGATCAAACGCTTCATCGGGCGGCGGGTCGACGAGGTTCCCGAGGAGACTTCGCTGGTTCCGTACGAGGTCGCCACCGGTAAGGAAGGCACGGCCATCGTCAAATCGGGGGGAAATGAATACACCCCTCCCGAGATCGCGGCGATGATCCTGCAGAAGCTCAAGACGGCGGCCGAGGACCACCTCGGCACGCCGGTCGAGGCCGCCGTGATCACCGTGCCCGCGTATTTCAATGACGCGCAGCGCCAGGCCACGAAGGATGCCGGCGCGATCGCGGGACTCGACGTCCAACGCATCATCAACGAGCCCACGGCAGCTGCGCTCGCCTATGGACTCGACAAGACCGCGGACCAGAAGATCGCCGTCTTCGACTTCGGTGGTGGCACGTTCGACATCTCGATCCTCGAGGTAGGCGAGAACGTGGTCGAGGTGAAGGCCACCAACGGCGACACGCATCTGGGCGGAGACAACCTCGACCAGCGGATCATCGATTACCTCGTGGCCGAGTTCAAGAAAGACCAGGGCCTCGACCTGTCGAAGGACCCGATGGCGCTGCAGCGTCTGCGCGAAGCGGCGGAGAAGGCGAAGATCGAGCTGTCGAGTGCGCTGAGTACAGACATCAATCTTCCGTACGTCACAGCCGACCAGAACGGGCCGAAGCATATGGCGTTGAAGCTGACGCGCTCGAAGTTCGAGCAGTTGGTCGAGGACCTCGTCGAGCGCAGCCTCGAACCCTGCAGGCAGGCTCTCGCCGACTCCGGCTACTCGGCGTCGGAGATCGCCGAAGTGGTGCTCGTCGGTGGGACCACCCGCATCCCGATCGTGCAGGAGAAGGTCAAGCAGTTGTTCGGCAAGGAGCCGAACAAGACGGTGAACCCCGACGAGGTGGTGGCCGTAGGCGCCGCCGTGCAGGGCGGCGTACTCGCCGGTGACGTCAAGGATGTGCTGCTTCTCGACGTGACGCCGCTGTCCCTCGGCATCGAGACGTACGGCCAGGTGATGACGAAGCTCATCGAGAAGAACACCACCATCCCCACCAAGCGGAGCCAGGTGTTCTCGACGGCTGCCGACAGCCAGCCGCAGGTGGAGATCCACGCTCTCCAGGGCGAGCGCGAGATGGCCGCCGGCAACCGGACGCTCGGGAAGTTCATCCTGGACGGCCTGCCCCCGGCGCCACGCGGCGTGCCGCAGATCGAGGTCACGTTCGACATCGACGCGAACGGCATCCTCTCGGTTCACGCTCAGGACAAGGCCACCAACAAGGAGCAGTCGATCCGGATCGAGGGCAGCGGCGGTCTCTCAAAGGAGGAGATCGATCGCATGGTGAGGGAGGCCGAGATCCACGCGACCGAGGACCAGACGTCGCGCGAGGCGGTCGAGAAGCGCAATCAGCTGGACTCGATGATCTACCAGGCGGAGAAGATGCTCAGCGAGAGCGCCGAGACCCTCGACGAGGCGGACAAGCAGGCCGTGCAGTCGGCGATCGACGCCGGCAAGCAGGATCTCGAGAGCGGCGACGCTGCGCGCATCGACGCCGCGAACCAGAAGATCGAGCAGGAGCTCCACAAGCTGGCGGAGAAGCTCTACAAGGCGCAGGCTCCAGAGCAGGGCACCCCCGGCGGCGGGGACTCCAGCGCGGCGGGTGCCGAGAGTGAGGACGACGACGATGTCGTCGACGCGGAGTACACCGAGACCAAGGAGGACCCCGCCACGTGAGTCAGGGCTCTGATCCGTTTGCCGAGCTCTACGGAGAGTTCGCCGACCGCCTTCGCGGCGACCGCTGGCAGCCCGACATCGACGTATTCGAGACGGACGAAAACCTCGTCATCCGGGTCGAGGTCGCTGGCGTCGCGCGCGAGGACGTGAGGGTTGGCGTCGATGGTCAGGCGCTGCGGATCAGCGGCACGCGACGGCCTGCGGAGCCCTCGGATGCACGCCGCCTGCACCAGATGGAGATCGCCTCGGGACCGTTCGAGCGCCGCGTGCAGGTGCCGATCGCCTTCGACCGCGATCGCGTGTCCGCCCACCTCGCCGAAGGATTCCTGACGGTCACGCTGCCGAAGCGTGAGCCCGTTCAGGTAAAGATCGACACGTGAGGCGCCAAGATTGTCTATGAGCGACGAAGCCCAAGACATCCGAACGGAAAGTGCGCTCGCATCCGAAGTGGGCACGGAGATCTCCGTCGACAGCGACGTGGACGAGGAGTCCGTTCTCGAGCTCCCTGCGTCCCTGCCCATCCTGCCGCTGAAGAACACGGTACTTTTCCCCTTCCTCCTGTCGCCGCTACTGGTGAACTCGGATCGTTCGAAGAAGCTGATCGACGAGGTGCTGCTCGCCCCTCAGCGACTGCTCGTCTGCACCGCGGTGAACAACGACACCGAGGAGAGTCCGGGCCCGGACGACGTCTACTGCGTCGGGACGGTGATGCGCATCGCGAAGATGCTGAAGTTCCCCGACGACTCGTACCGCCTCCTGGTGCAGGGCCTGGCGCGCGTCGAGATCGAGGGCTTCGAAACCGAAGATCCGTTCCTGCGGGGTCGCATCCGCAAGTTGGCCGAGACGGGCGATGGTGACTCGGTCGAGGTGACTGCACTCGTTCGCAATATCTCCCAGGAGTTCGGTGCCCTCGTGGCCGAGAGCTCGCGGCTCTCGGACGAGCTCCAAGTGTTCGCGTCGAACCTCGACGATCCGTCGAAGCTCGCCGACCTCGTCGGCTCGAATCTCGAGTTCGACGTCGCGGGCAAGCAGGCCATTCTCGAGAAGCTCGATGTGCCGGCGCGCCTCAAGATGGTGGCGGACGAACTCGTGCGGGAGCGAGACGCCAAGCGGGTCGAGAGCGAGATCCGCGACAAGGTCCAGGACGACATCGGGAAGTCGCAGCGCGACTACATGCTGCGCCAACAGCTCGAGGCCATCCGTCAGGAGCTCGGCGAAGTGGAGGGCACCCAGTCCGACGCGGATCGCCTGCGCGAGAAGATCGAGGCGGCGGGGCTTCCGGAAGAGGCCCTCAAGCAGGCGACGCGGGAGCTCGATCGCCTGGACCAGATGCCCACCGCTGCGGCCGAGCACGGCGTGATCCTCACCTATCTCGAATGGATGGCGGACCTGCCGTGGGCCGAGCTGTCCGAAGACCGCCTCGATGTCGCCGAGGCTCGGCGGATCCTCGACGAGGACCACTACGGCCTCGACAAGGTGAAGGAGCGCATCGTCGAATACATTGCGGTGCTGTCGCTGAAACGCGACCTGAAGGGGCCGATCCTCTGCTTCGTGGGACCGCCCGGTACGGGCAAGACGTCGCTCGGGCGCTCGATCGCGCGCGCCCTCGGTCGCAGCTTCCACCGCATCTCCCTCGGTGGCATCCGCGACGAAGCCGAGATTCGCGGTCACCGCCGCACGTACGTGGGTGCGCTGCCCGGTCGAGTCATCCAGGGGATCCGTCGCGCGGGCACGCGCAATCCGGTCTTTCTCTTCGACGAGGTCGACAAAGTCGGCTCCGACTTCCGCGGAGATCCGTCGTCGGCACTGCTCGAGGTGCTCGACCCCGAACAAAACGGGACGTTCAGTGATCACTACCTGGAGATCTCATTCGACCTCTCGCAGGTGCTGTTCATCGCCACGGCGAACGTGATGGATCCTGTGCCCGCGGCACTGCGCGATCGGATGGAGGTGATCGAGCTCCCCGGGTACACCGAGGAGGAGAAGATCGAGATCGCGAAGCAGTTCCTCGTGCCGCGACAGGTCGAGCAGAACGGCATCGGCAATATCGGCTTCGAGCTCCCCGAGGAAACGCTTCGAGCTCTCATCCACAGCTACACCCGCGAGGCGGGTGTTCGGAACCTCGAGCGCGAAGTGGGAGCGATCGCGCGAAAGATCGCGCGGCGCGTGGCGGAGGACGGCCTCGAGGGGCCCACCGTGATAGAGCCCGCCGCCCTCGCTGATCTGCTCGGTCCGGTGAAGTTCGAGCCCGAGATCGCCGAGCGTGTGGCCCAGCCCGGTGTGGCCGTGGGCCTCGCCTGGACGCCGGCCGGGGGCGACATCCTCTTCGTCGAGTCGACTCGGATGCCGGGCAAGGGTGCACTCAAGCTGACGGGATCGCTGGGCGACGTGATGCGGGAATCCGCAGAAGCGGCGCGCTCATGGCTGCGCTCGCGCACGGATGAGTTCGGCGTCGAGCCCGAGATGGCCGACGCGTCGGACGTCCATCTGCACGTACCGGCCGGCGCCGTGCCGAAGGACGGACCGTCGGCGGGCGTGGCCATGGTGACGTCGCTGGCGTCCCTGCTGACGGGCCGGCCCGTCTACCCGGATGTCGCGATGACGGGCGAAATCACCCTCCGCGGCAAGGTGCTCCCGGTGGGCGGGATCAAGGAAAAAGTGCTCGCTGCGAAGCGCGCGGGAATTCGCCGTGTGGTTCTGCCCGAAAGGAACCGAAAAGATGTAGACGAGGTCCCGCGCGAGCAGCTCGAGGGCCTGGAACTCGAGTACGTGGGGATGATCGATGATGCGCTTCGACACACTCTCACCCCCCCTGCTTAGCGGGGTGAGGCGTCTGGTGGCGCTCGTCGCGATCTCGCTGCTTACCGGCGGCTGCGTGACCAAGGGATCGTTCGACGCGGTCGTCGCCGATCGAGACCAGCTCGATGTCGAGCGCAAGCGACTCGAGAAGCAGGTGAACCTGCTGGCGGCATCGAATCGCAATCTCGACGAAGAGCGCGCTCAGCTCGCCGACGACCGCGAAGACCTGCGCCAGCGAAACGAGATCATGAGTGCGGACCTCAACAAGCTCACGAAGAGCCGAGACCTGCTGTCCACCCACCTGCGCAGCCGCGACGCGAAGCTCGCGACGACGACCGCCGAAATCACGAAGCTGCGCAGCACCTACAAGTCGCTCGTCGAGGACCTCGGGGATGAGGTGTCGAAAGGCCAGATCGAGATCGAGCAGCTCCGTGAGGGCATCCGCGTAAATCTCTCCCAGGCGATCCTGTTCGGGTCGGGCTCCGCAAGCCTCAACCCCCAGGGCCGGGACGTGATCAAACGCGTTTCGACCCAGCTCGCGAAGACGGACGCCATCGTCGAGGTGCAGGGTCACACCGACAACGTTCCGATCACTCCCCGTCTCGCGAAGCAGTACCAGACGAATTGGGAGCTCGCGGGCTCGCGCTCGACGGAGGTG
The DNA here is from genome assembly GCA_013215605.1 of Myxococcales bacterium. GTDB lineage: Bacteria > Myxococcota_A > UBA9160 > UBA9160 > SMWR01 > JABSQW01. The sequence goes on along the minus strand of JABSQW010000118.1, from coordinate 33,094 downwards.
GTGCGCCTGCTCGCCGAGTCGGGCATCGACACCGGGCGGCTGCGTGCTGTCTCCTACGGCCCGTTCCACCCCATCGCGCCGAACGACACGCCGCAGGGGAGGGCGAAGAACCGCAGGATCGAGATCCGGTTGACGCCGAGTCGGGACGCGGGCGACAACCCGCAATGACCCGCGCACCGCGCCTGCCGCCAACGCTCCGACAAACCTCCGAAATCTCCAAAGTCTCCCCACGCTGCCCCACCCCCACCGCCAGACCCTGGAATCCATCTTCCGCGACGCACTCGCCGCGGTCGATCCGGCCACAGCCGTCGCCTCTACCCTTCAGCGAGAGGGACACGCTCTCGAGATCGCGGGGAGCCGGATTCCCGACGACGCCCGAATCGTCGTCCTCGCCGCAGGCAAGGGCGCGGTGGCCATGGCCACGGCCCTCGCCGAACACGCGCGCGACCGGATCGCGAACGGACTGGTGATCGCTCCCGAGGGACAGGCCGCGGCGGTCCCGGGGATGTCGGTTCGCGAGACCGCCCATCCCACGCCCGATCTCCGCTGCGAACGCGCGGCCCGCGAGGCGCTCGGTCTCGCGGCCGCGGCACGCCCCGACGACGTGTTCGTGCTGCTCCTGTCGGGTGGCGCGTCGAGTCTGATGACCGTTCCCGCCGAGGGTCTCGCGATGGACGAGGTGGCCCACACCGCCGACCTGCTGATGGCGGCAGGAGCCGAGATCGACGAGCTCAACGCGGTGCGCAAGCACCTGAGTGCGATCTCCGGCGGACGACTCGCACGGGCGCTTCGTTGCGGTCGAGTCGAGGCGCTCGTCCTCTCGGACGTTCCGGGGGACCGTCTCGACGTGATCGGTTCGGGGCCGGTCACGGCAGATCCAAGTACGTACGCCATCGCTCTGACCACGCTCGAACGACGCGGCGTCATCGGCGAGACGCCACGGGACATCGTGGCACACCTCGAAGCCGGGGCGCGGGGCGACGTGGAGGAAACCGTGAAGCCGGGAGATCCCACCCTGCACCGCGTGCGAACGACCCTGGTCGCGACCAACGGCACCGCGCGCGCGGCGGCGCTCGCGTCCGCGGAGCGGCGCGGTCTCGACTGCGTCGATCTGGGAGAGCTTCTCGCGGGAGAGGCTCGGGAGGCCGGGCGCGAGCTCGTGGAGCGTGTCTGCAAAGATCGCCCGCGCGGCGAGACGTGCTGGGTGGCGGGCGGCGAGACCGCCGTGACGTTGCGCGGCGCCGGTCGCGGTGGGCGCAGTCAAGAGCTCGCACTGGCGGCTGCTCTGGCTCTCCAAGGGACCGCGGACATCACGCTGCTCGCGGTGGGCACCGATGGACGCGACGGGCCCACGGACGCCGCCGGCGCGTTTGCGGATGGGGGCAGTGTGGCGCGCGGTCGGGAGCGCGGCGTCGATGCTCTGGCGGCACTCGCGATCAACGACTCGCACGCGTTCTTCGCCGCCGAAGGCGGCCTGCTCGTCACGGGCGCCACCGGGACGAACGTGATGGACCTCGTCCTGGTTGAATCCTCCTAGCTCGCCCGACTTCGCTCACGCCGATCCCGCATGGGCGTTGGCCCTGTGGGGCAGCGGGGCGCGGGGTCGTCCGGGGGACCGCTGACGAGCGAGCTCACGATCCTGGACCGTCGGCGCCCGACGGCGGTTCCCTGTCAGCGGTCGCGCGCTCCCACCAGGTCCGCCATCAGGTCGTAGCCCTCGTCTCGCTGAGAGCGGACGGTCACCCCCGTGTAGGGCATCTTCTCCCACTGGGTTCGCCACCGCTCGCGGATGCGCTCGACACTCCCGTAGAGACCGCCCTCGTCCATGTATTCGTCGGGAACCGCCGCGGCGGCCTCGTTGCGCCTGCCCGCCTGGAAGAGCTCGAGGATGCGATCCGCGGCCTCACCGTAGCCCTCGCGGTGCATGCGCTTGTTGTGGAAGTTGAGCTTCGGGTGCCCCATCCCCCCGACGTAGAGCGCGACGAAGGGCTTACCCGCCTGTAGGGCGGATTGGACGTCGTCCGTGATCGTCACACTGGCGCCGCCCTGGATCTCGAAGTCGTCGTAGCCCTTGCCGCCCCCCGCGCGAGCGAAGCCCTCCTCGAACCAGGACTTGAAGGTTTCGACGTTGCCGGGCCGCATCCCGAAGGCGAGCCATCCGTCCGCGACTTCGGCGGTCAGTGTGACCGTCGCCCTGGCGCCGGTCCCGAGCCAGATCTTGGGGGGATTCTCGTAGTGGAGGATCGACTTGAGGGGCTTGCCCATGTCCGTGGAGCCCGGTCCCTGGTAGGGGAGCCGGATCTCCTTGCCGTCGTGCACCACCGGACTCTCTCGGGCGAAGATCTTCTTCATGATGGTCACGTAGTCGCGCATCTTCTCTTTGGGGTTTCCCCACGGCATGCCGTACCAGCCCTCCACGATTTGGGGTCCGGAGACGCCGAGTCCCCCGATCACGCGCCCGCCGCCGGCCAGCGCGTCCAGGGTGCCGAGCTGCATGGCGGTCATCGCGGGCGTGCGCGCGGAGAGCTGAATGACGCCTGTGCCGAGCCGGATCTTCTTCGTGTGGGCCGCGATGTAGGCGAGGGGCGTGATGGCGTCGGACCCGTAGGCCTCGGCGGTCCAGACGGAGTCGTAGCCCATGGCTTCACAGCGCTGGATGAGTTCGACGGGGACGTCGACACCGCGTCCTGCGTACTCGACGGCAAGTCCGAGTTTCATGGGGGCCTCTCTTTGCGGGGCCCCATCTTAAGCGAGGAGGACTTCGGGAGCGAGAAGTAGGCAGCCGCCGCTCCGCCGCGTATGCTTTGCGCCGCCGCGGGCCCGGTGGGGAAGCGCGTCGAACGACGGAGGCAGCGTGGCGATTTCTTCGGACGATTTCAAAACACTTCTCGGCGGCTGGGCGACCGGTGTCACGATCGTGACGTCGCGCGTCGGCGAGAAGATCCACGGTATGACGGTGTCGGCCTTTACGGAGGTGTCTCTATCGCCGCCGCTGGTGCTCGTTTGCGCCGACAAGTCGTCGAATACCCACCCGGTGATCGCCGAGAGCGGCGTGTTCGCCGTCAACATCCTCGCGGCCGACCAGGCGGACCTCTCGAATCGCTTCGCGTCGAAGAAGGACGAGGACAAGCGCTTCGATGGACTCGACGTCGAGACCGCCAAGACCGGCGCGCCGTTGCTTCCCGGCACCGTCGGTGCCCTCGACTGCCGCGTCGTCGCGGCCCACGACGCGGGCGACCACGTGATCTACCTCGGCGAAGTCGAAGAGGTGCGCGTCACCGAGCGAGTGCCGCTGCTCTACTGCCGCGGGTCCTACGGGGTGATGGCCGCGAAGGATTGACGCTCACGAGAAGTTCGGGAGCACGTCCTCGACGAGTCGCTGCAGCGACTCCTCCCACTGCTCCGGCTCCGTCCTAGGCGGCCTGCGACTCCATCTCGGCCGAGTAGCTCCCCGAGCGGGCGGCTCCGTTGCAGCGGGCGCGGTGGAGATAGGCCTTCTGGGCGGCGGCGAGGTTCTCCGACTTTCCCCCCCAGGCCTTGAGCGGTGCGGCCTGGAGCGCGCGGCCGTAGGAGAAGCTCAACTCCCAGGGTCCGCCGCCGAGCTTGTTCATCTCGGAGAGGTGGGCCGTGGCGGCTTTGTCGCTCTGGCCGCCCGAGAGGAACACGATCCCGGGCACGGCGGCGGGCACGCTGCGGTGGAAGCAGTGCAGCGTCGCTTCCGCGACCTGTGTGACGCTCGCCTGCGTCGAGCAGTCGCTTCCGCTGATCACCATGTTCGGCTTCAGGATCATCTGCTCGCAGGGCACCCGCTGCTCGTAGAGGGCGGTGAACACCTTCTGGAGTGTGCGTGCCGTGACCTCGTAGCAGGTCTCGAGGCTGTGGGAGCCGTCCATGATGACCTCGGGCTCGACGATCGGCACGAGGCCGCCTTCGACGCAGAGCGCCGCGTAGCGCGCGAGGGCGTGGGCGTTGGCGTCGAGGCAGTAGTCGCTCGGGATGCCGTCACCGATGTTGATGACCGCGCGCCATTTCGCGAAGCGTGCGCCGAGACCGTGGTACTCCTTGACGCGGTCGCGCAGGCCGTCGAGGCCCTCGGTGACCTTCTCTCCGGGGGCGCCCGGGAGATCCTTCGCGCCGGCGTCCACCTTGATGCCGGGAAGGATGCCCTTGCTCTCGAGCAGCTTCGGGAACGGCGTGCCATCGGCGCTGTTCTGGCGGATCGTCTCGTCGAAGAGAATGACTCCGCTGACGTGCTCTTCGGCGCCGGCGGTGGTGAACAGCATGTCGCGGTAGCCGCGGCGGGCCTCTTCGGTGGACTCGACGTTGATCGAGTCGAATCGCTTCTTGATGGTCGGCGAGCTCTCGTCGGCGGCGAGGATGCCCTTGCCCGGCGCGACCATGGCTTTCGCGATCTGTTCCAGTTCACCCATAGGATTTTCCTTCCCCGTATCCGTTCGTGACTCGCTTCGTGACCCTTGTCGTTCGGTGCCGGAGCCCGGCATCGGTCGGGTCGATCGAAGGCTGGCTGCGGCGGACAGAATCCGGCGGCCACTTTATCGCAGGGCTCCCCGGGAGGCGACCGGTTGGGCGGGGCGCGTGTGGTAGCGTCGCGCTGTGGAGTCGGTCCGCTTCGTCGTGTACTCCGACTATCTCTGCCCGTGGTGCTACAACGCCGCGGTCCGGCTCGAGCGTCTCGAGACCGAGTTCGGCGACCTCGTGGAGCTCGAGTGGCGGTCGTACCTGCTCCGCCCCCGGGCGAATGCCGACCGTGACCTCGAGAAGTTTCGCCGCTACACGCGGTCGTGGGAGCGACCCGCCGCCGAGCCCGATTCAGGCGACTTCCGGGTCTGGGAGGGGGACGGGAGGCCCCCGAGTCACAGCGTTCCGGCTCACTGCGCGGCAAAGGCGGCGGCGGAGCTCGGGCGCGACGCCTTCAAACGGACCCACGAGCGGTTGCTGCGGGCGTATTTCTCGGAGAATCTGGATGTCAGCGATGACGCCGTGCTCGAGCGGTTGTGGAGCGAGATCGGTTTGCCAGCGGATCGCTTCGACCGCATGCACGAGCCCGATCTCGCGCAGCGGGTCAGGGCGGAGTTCGCCGAGGCCCAGGAGATCGGTGTGACCGGCGTACCGGCGATGCGCCTCGCCGACAACGATGCGGCGGTCATCGGCGCCCAGCCCTACGAGCTCTACCAGCGCTGGGTCAACCGGACCCTGGAACGTCGGGCTTCCGGGGAGTAGGCGCGACCCGCGTCGCTCCAGGCTTTGCCTGGATTCGGAGCCCGAGAGAGGGTGCGGCAGAGAGGATTCGAACCTCCACGGGGTTGCCCCCGCCAGCCCCTCAAGCTGGTGCGTCTACCAATTCCGCCACTGCCGCAATCTCGGCGAAGTTCTGAAACCTAGGAGCGAGCGCGAGGGAGCGCAAGTTTCACGAGGTACGATCGAATCCCAGCCGCGTCGGCCAAAACGTCGTGCGATCAGGGCTGCGCGTCGCCCGGGACCTCGACCAGGGGCTCGTCCACCGCGTTGGTCTCGCCCGTGGCCTCGGCGGGCACGCTTCCCACTTCTTCGAACAGCGACTCCTCGGCGACGGCCTCTTCTTCGATGCCGTCCGAGAAGAGCTGATCACCGCCGTCGGTCGTGTTGAGGTACGAGAGCGCGAGGCTCGTGGCCATGAAGATGACCGCCGAGGCGGTGGTGAGCTTCGTCAGGAAGTTGCCCGCGCCGCGGCTGCCGAACACCGTCGAGCTGCCGCCGCCGCCGAACACGGCGCCGACCTCGGCGCCCTTGCCGCGCTGGAGCAGGATCACCGCGATCATGAAGATGCAGACGACGATGTGGAGGACGGTGATGACGGCGTTCATTGCGCAACTCCCTGCTTCTCGAATTGCACGATCTTTGCGAAGGAGTCTGGATCGAGACTCGCGCCTCCGACGAGGGCTCCATCGATGTCGGGTTTCGCCATTAGATCGTAGACGTTCTCGGGCTTGACGGAGCCGCCGTACTGGATTCGCATGTCCTTCCCCGCGCTGCCGAAGGCCTCGCCGAGCTTCTCGCGGATGAACGCGTGAACCTCCTGAGCGATCTCCGGGGTGGCGGTCTTCCCCGTTCCGATGGCCCAGACCGGCTCGTAGGCGATCACCACTTCGGACGCGCGTTCCACCGGCACTTCGGCAAGGCTCCCGGCGAGCTGGCGGCCGATCACGTCGAAGGTGCGGTTGGATTCGCGTTCATCGAGGAGCTCGCCGACGCAGACGATCGGAAGCAGACCCGCCGCGAGCAGCGCCCCGGCTTTCTTGGCGATGAACGCGTCGGTCTCGCCGTACAGGGCTCGACGCTCGCTGTGGCCGACGATCGCGTAGCTGCATCCGACGTCGCGGAGCATCGCCGGCGCGATCTCCCCGGTAAACGCCCCCTTCTCCTCGTTGTTCACGTTCTGGGACGCCAACTTGACGTTGGACCCTTCGAGCTCTTCACCGCATCGCCCGAGCGCCGTGAAGGGCGGGGCGATCACCACCTCGACAGCGTCGGCGTCGGCGACCAGTGGCAGAAAGGCCTCGAGAAAGCGGACCGCCTCCGAGACGGTCTTTTGCATCTTCCAGTTCGCGGCCAGAATGGAAGTTCTCACGTTTCAACACTCCAGTGCGGTGACGCCGGGCAGCTCGAGACCCTGAACGAATTCGAGGGAGGCCCCACCGCCGGTCGAGAGATGGTCGATTCGGGAACCCATCCCGAGCGAGTTGATGGCTGCGAGGGAATCCCCCCCGCCGACCACCGTGGTGGCCGAGCTCTCGGCGAGACCGAGCGCGACGGTCTCGGTGCCCTTCGCGAAGGGGGCGATCTCGAAAATGCCCATGGGGCCGTTCCAGAAGACGGTTTTCGCTGCGGCAGCCTCGGCACGGTAGCGGTTCGCGGTTTCCGGCCCGATGTCGACGCCGAGCCAGCCGTCGGGGATGACCTCGACATGGCGGGTCTCGGCATCGCGCGAGACCCGCTTGGCGATCACGTGGTCGATCGGGAGGAGCAGGCGGTTGCCCGCCGCTGCCGCCGCGCGCTCGACGCGCCGCGCGTCGCCGAATGAATCGGGCTCGACGAGGGAATTCCCGATCGCCTGCCCGCGCGCCGCGAGGAACGTGTACGCCATGGCTCCGCCGATGGCGAGAACGTCGGCGTGGGGCGCGAGCGCGTCGAGCACCGCGATCTTGTCGGAGACCTTCGCACCGCCGATGAGGACGAGCAGCGGGCGCTCGGGCTCTCGCACCGCCTTCAGGTGCTGAATCTCCGATTCGAGCAGGAGACCGGCCGCGCCTCTGGGGACCCGCTCTGCCATTCCCGCCGTCGAGGCGTGGGCTCGGTGAGCGGTGCCAAAGGCGTCGTTCACGTAGGCGTCGGCGAGCTCCGCAAGTGCCCGCGCGAAGCTCCGGTCGTTCGCCTCCTCTCCCTCGGCGTAGCGGAGATTTTCGAGGAGGATCACCTGCCCCTCGCCGAGTTCGGCAATGGCTTCGAGCGGGGCGCGTCCTGTGCTCTCCTCACAGAAGGACACGCCGGTCGCCAGCAGCTGCGCCATGCGCGGTGCAACGGGTCGGAGGCTGAACTCCGGGTTGCGCTCGCCCTTCGGACGCCCGAGGTGGGACGCCACCACGACCCGGGCGCCCGCGTCGCGGAGCTTCTGGATCGTCGGCAGCGACGCGCGAATGCGCGTGTCGTCCGTAATGGCGCCGTCGGCCATGGGGACGTTCAGGGCGGCGCGCACGAAGACGCGCCGACCGCGCAGCCCCCCGGCGATCAGCTCGTCGAGGCCGGGGACGGCCACTTCGCTAGCCCCCCATGATGAGGGCGAGGTCGACCACGCGAGACGAGTAGCCCCACTCGTTGTCGTACCACGACAGGATCTTTGCGAAGTTGCCGTCCATCACCTTGGTGTTGGCCGCGTCGAGGATCGAGGAGTGCGAGTTGCCCTGGAAGTCGATCGAGACGAGGGGCTCGTCGCAGACCTGTAGGATGCCCTTGAGCGGACCGTCGGCCGCCTTCTTCATCGCGGCGTTGATCGATTCGGCATCCGTGGCCTTTGCGAGCTTCACCGAGAGGTCGACCGCCGAGACGTCCTGGGTGGGCACGCGCATCGCGTAGCCGTCGAGCTTGCCCTTCAGTTCGGGAAGTACGAGGCCGATCGCTCGGGCGGCGCCGGTGCTGGTCGGGATCATGGAGACGCCCGCGGCACGTGCGCGTCGGAGGTCGGAGTGAGGCCCGTCGAGCGTGACTTGGTCGTTGGTGTAGGCGTGGATCGTGGTCATCCAGCCGCTCTGGATGCCCCACTCGTCGTGGAGGACCTTCGCCACCGGCCCGAGGCAGTTGGTCGTGCAAGACGCGTTCGACACGATCTTGTGCTTCGCGGGGTCGTAGGCGCCGGTGTTCACGCCCAGGACGAGCGTGACGTCGGGGTCGCTCGCGGGCGCGCTGATGATCACGCGGTCGGCGCCGGCGGTGAGGTGTTTCGACGCGCCTTCGCGGTTTGCGAACAAGCCCGTGGACTCGACGACGAGCTCCGCGCCCAGCTTCTTCCAGGGAAGCTTCGCGGGGTCGCGTTCGGACAAGATCGGAATGGCCTTGCCGTCGACGATGATCTCCGAGTCGCCGGCCTCGACCGTCCCAGCGAAGTGCCCGTGGATCGAGTCGTACTTGAGAAGATGTGCGAGGGTCTTGGCATCGGTGAGATCGTTGATCCCGACAATGTCGAGATTCGTGCCCTGGGCGGCGCGGAAAACGAGCCGACCGATGCGTCCGAAACCATTGATTCCAACCGATGTCGCCATATCTGGATTCCTCGTGTGGGAGCGGCGGGCAGAATATCCGCTCGTCCGGGGGGCCGCCAGAAATCGCCAAGTGGATCGCTACTCTTGAACCGGGAACGGGTGCTGGGGCGATCCGAGGGCAGGGGACCCAGCGGAGGTTCGGGTTGATCATCGGCAGCGGCATCGACGTGATCGAGATTGCTCGCATCGAGCAGGCGCTCGACCGAAGAGGAGAGAGGTTCGAGCGCCGGATCTACACCCCCCGGGAGATCGAGTCCTGCCGGCGCGCACTCCGGACGGCGCCTCATTTCGCCGTTCGGTTCGCGGCGAAGGAGGCGGTGATGAAGGCTGTGGGCACAGGTTGGGCAAAGGGCGTGCGCTGGGTCGACATCGAGACGGTGCCTGAGGGGCCTGTCGAAGAGGCGTCCTCGGCGATCTCCGACCGATTGAGGCTCGTGCTCCACGGCCGGGTGGCCGCGATCGCCGAGGAAAGGGGGGGGCTCACCGCCCACCTCGCGGTCAGCCGCAGCCGCAGCCACGCGATGGCTGTGGTCCTGCTGGAAGGCGCCGACGGGTGACTGCACACATGCCGCACAGCGGCCCGCGAACGCCCGCCGGCCGACGCCGGCGCAGTGTTCCGCTGGCTGGCGCTCTGGGGGTGCTGGTGGCGGTGTCAGCGGCCGGTGGGCTCTTCGTCCACGGCCTGCAGGAGCGCTGGGGCGCCGAGGCGGCGTTTCCCCAGGTGACCGGCCAACTCGAAGTCCGCGGCATCGAGGCTCCGGTCGAGATCTTCCGCGACCGGGCCGGAGTCCCCCACGTCGAGGCGCATTCCGAGCGCGACGCGCTGTTCGGCCTCGGATTCGTCCATGCCCAGGACCGCCTGGCGCAGATGCAGTGGTTGGCGCGCACGGCGCGCGGTCGCACGGCGGAGTGGATCGGCGAGAAGGGCCTGGCCGCCGATCGTCTCGCCCGCCTGCTCGACATCGCGGGTCTCGCCGAGGCAGAGTTCGCCCGACTCGACGCCGGCCCACGGGCACTGCTCGAGGCGTACACGGCGGGTGTAAACGCCCGCATCGAACGTATCCGCGACGGTGACGTCCGGCTCCCGCTCGCCTTCGGCGGCGGAAGCCTTCCGATTGGGAAAGCCGCAGAATGGGAACTCTGGCTTCCGGAGGATTCGCTGGCGGTCCTGAAGCTGTACGCCTGGGGGCTCTCAGGAGCGCCCGACGTCAGCCTCGTACTGTCGGACGTCGTCGAGCACCTCGGTCGCTACGGGGCGCGCCGCTTCTTCCCCCGCGAAAATGGCGACTTGCCGGGCGAGAACGATGGGTCGATCACCGCGGGCCTCTCCGCTTCGTCGCCGCTGCTGGGCTTCGGTGCGCTCGTCCCCGATCCGCTGCGGCGCGCAGCGCGCCTCGAGGGGCGCAGCATCGGCAGTAGCGCGTGGGTCGTGAGCGGGGCGCACACCGAGAGCGGGAAGCCGATCCTCGTCGCCGATGCCCACCTGCCGCCGACGGCGCCGCCGCTGCTGCACGTCGATCACTTCCGGGGCGGCGGCCTCGACGTCGCCGGTTCGACCCTGCCCGGAGTTCCCGTGGTCTGGACGGGGACCAACGGCCATGTCGCCTGGGCTTCGACGCACGCTCGCGCGGTCACGACGGATCTCTACGAGGAAACCCTCCATCCGGACGACCCCGATCGCTACCACGACGGAAGGGGCTGGCGGAAGTTCCGGGAGCGCAGCGAGCGCATCGCCGTGGCCGGCGGCGAGGCCGAGGTGGTGACCGTTCGCTCGAGCCGCCACGGCCCGATCATTCCGGCACCGTTCGACAGTCCGCGGCGGCCGCTGGCGCTGGCATGGGTCGGCGCGCAGAAGGACACGACGAGCACGCTGACGTCGTTCCTGGCCGTGGCGCGCGCCCGCGACGCCTCGGGCATGCTCGCCGCGCTGTCGACCCACCACGAGCCGCCGCTGATGATGGTCTACGCCGACGAGGCCGGGGGGATGGGGTTGCAGGTGGCGGGCTGGATCCCGCGGCGCGACTTCACGCGTGGCCTCGTTCCGCTGCCCGGGCGTGCGGGCTGGTATGGCTGGAGGGGGCCGATTCCGTTCAACGAGCTGCCGAGCGTGAAGCTCAGCGCGGGGCGCGGCGGCTGGCTGGTGGCTGCGGACAATCGCCTCATCAGGAGCGACGGGACGTCTCGTATCGAGTGGCTGTGGCGCAGTGGCGAACGGGCCGCGCGGATCGACGCGCTCATCCGCGAGGAGACTCGCGAGCACCGCGTCGGGCTGCGTGGGATGGCGCGCCTGCAGACCGACGTCCGGGCGGGCAGGGCGCGCTTGCTCGCCGACCGCGCGCTCGGTTGGCTCGACGCTGCCGAAGGCGTGGGTGCCGAGGCACAGGAGGTGGCCGACCTGCTCCGGGATTGGGACGGGAATGCGGGCGCCACGAGTGTGGGAGCGGCGGTCTACCACGTCTTTCTCGACCGGCTGACCGGGAAGCTGCTGACGCGCCGCCTGGGCGAGGAACTCGGCCGCCGCTACGTGTCGCTGCCGCAGACCGACCCCGCGCAGCTGATCTACGAGCTGCTCGACGAGAAGGATTCCGGTCCGTCATCGCGCCGCCGTCCGTTCGATCCGGCGGGCGACGACTCGCCGCGCTGGGCTGACTCCGAGGTGATCCTGGACGCCATCCGCGAGAGTCTGCGGGAGACCTGGTTCCAGCTCGCGTTCGACCTCGGACCCAACCGCAGTCGCTGGCACTGGGGGCGCCTGCATCCATTGGGCTTTTTCCCCTTCCAGCCGGGCCTTGCAGCGGGCGGCGCCGAGAAGCTGGGCCCGTTCCCATTCGGCGGGAACGGCAGCACCGTGAACGCCGCGGAGTACACGCCGGGGTCGTTCGACGTCCGGGTCGCCTCGACGTTTCGCTTCGCCATCGACGCCGCGGCGCTCGATGAGGCGCTGTTTGCCCTGGCTCCCGGCGAGTCCGAGCATCCACGGCATCCGCACTTCTCGAGCGGTCTGGATCGCTGGTTCGAGGGCCGGCCGACACTCCTCGCGACCAGTACGCTTCTGGTCGAAGAAGCGAGCGCCTCGCGACTGACACTCGAACCGGGGGCCTGAATCGGAAGATGCCGCGCAACGTCCTGTTCGTGGAGGTCCCGAGCTTCTACGCGATGGTCGAGCGCAGTCTGGATCCATCGCTCGCCGAGCGGCCGGTGATCGTCGGAGGTGACCCGCGGAAACGCGGTTGGGTGCAGGCCGCGACGCCGGACGCCCTCGCGGACGGTGTCGCTCCCGACATGCCCGTGAGCGAGGCGATGGGCCTGTGTCCGCGCGCGCGGCTGCTCCGCACCGATATGGGGCGCTACCGCGAAGCCTCGCGCCGACTGTTCGCATGCTTTCGTCGCGCCCTCGCTCGGCCCGAACCCTTCGGCCTCGCCGCGGCGTTCTTCGACGTCAGCGCCGTACAGAGCCCTGTCGACGATGTCGTTGCGAAGCTGGCAAAGCTCGTCGAGGGGGCGCTGGGTCTGCCGCTGCGCGCGGGGATGGGGAGCGGCAAGTTCCTCGCGCGAATCGCGGCGGAGGAAGAGGGCCCCGGGCTCCTGCGCGTCGTGTCGCCGGGCGCGGAAGCGCACTTCCTGCGTGACCTGCCCGCGTCCCGCCTCGAAGGGGTGGGGGAGAAGACTGCCGGCACACTCGCGGAGCTGGGTGCGCGAAGCATCGGCGAGGTCGTCGCCCTCGGTCGGGAGCGACTCGAGGAGGCATTCGGTGGCCACGGCCTGCGGATCTTCCTGCTGGCGTCGGGTGCGGACGACTCCCCCGTGCGCGGTGTTGCGCATCCGCAGAGCGTGAGCCGCGAGGCCACTCTGCGGAACGCCGAAGGACGAACGGTCGACCTGGCACTCCTCACCGACCAGGTGCAGGACCTCGTCCGCCAGGTCGACAGCGAGCTGCGCGACCAGGCCTTGTCGCCCGCCAAGATCACCCTGAAGGTGCGGTTCGCGGATTCGACGCAGACCACCCGCAGCGCCTCCCTGAAAAACCCGCCCAACGGAGCCAACGAGCTCCTGGAGGCCGCGATCCGGCTCCTCGGCCGCACCCAGGCGGGCTCGCTGCCGGTCCGAGGCCTCGGGATCCAGCTGGGAAAGCTGACGCCCCTGGAGGACTCCAACCGGCAACTCGATCTGTTCTCGCCGCAAAGCTGACGCGTTTTTCGGCCCCGTACCCTCAAGCGCCCCGGCGCCCTGACCGAATGGAACGACGAACGCTGGTTCGTTCGCGGGGTGCACGGGGATGGAAGACGCAAAGGGCGCGAATCGCCGGAAATACAAACGGATCGCGACGGATCAGGTGATCTCCTTTGCCCCGGTCGACAGCCGCGACCTGCTCGGCGTGAGCCGCAACGTGTCCACCGGCGGCATCCGCTTCGAGGCCGTCGGTTGCGAGATCAATCTCGGCGACATCCTGCGCATCACCTTCAACATCATCGACAGCACGGTGGTGGCGGTGGGCCACGTCGTCTGGGCGACCGAAATGGACCCGATCACGACGGACGTCGGGATCGAGTTCGTCGAAATCGACCCCGCTGCGCTGCGCGTTCTGGAAGATCTCACCGGCCTCGAGGCTTGATTCCGCCCCAAGGGTCCGGAAATTCCGTGGGCTCAGCCCGTCGCGGTCTGCGGGTTGACAGTGGGTCCCCGGCGGTGCCACGGTTGCGTCGCCATGGCGGACTTCTATCAGAGCGGGGTAATCACCACACTGCATCGGTTGGAGCCGAACCGTGTTGGCTCGAACTCGACCCGCCGTCTCGAGCGCGAGTTGCGCGCCTACAGCGAAGCTCGCCCCGTCGCACTGGTCCTTCCCTGCCTGATCTCCGAGTTGAAGGGGCCAGGCCTGAAGGTCATCATCGACACGCTTCGGGCCGTCCGTTACCTCAAGCAGATCGTCGTGAGCGTCACGGGCACCGAGGACCCCGACGACTTCGAACGCATCCGCATCGCATTCGACGGGGTGCGCACGGTCGACGGCCGGCCTCCCACGATTCTCTGGGACACCGGGCCGCGTGTGCAGTCCCTCTATTCGAACCTTCGCGAAGAGGGCCTCGATCCCGGCGGACAGGGCAAGGGTCGCAACACCTGGCTGGGCTACGGCTACGTGCTCGCGACGAACTCGTCCCGCGTCATCGCCGTACACGACTGCGACATCCGGACGTACGACCGGGAGTTCCTGGCGCGGCTCTGCTATCCGACCGCCAACCCCAACCTCAACTACGAGTTTGCCAAGGGCTACTACGGCCGGGTGACCGACCGCCTGCACGGGCGGGTGACCCGGCTGTTCGTCGGGCCGCTCCTCAAGGCGATGAAGGCCGTCCTCGGCTCGATACCGCTGCTCGACTACCTCGATTCGTTCCGCTACCCGCTCGCCGGCGAGTGCTCGATGACGACGGAACAGGCTCGCATGAACCGCATTCCGGGCGACTGGGGGCTCGAGGTCGGGATGCTCGTCGAGGTCTTCCGAAACTGCTCGCCAAAGCGCATCTGCCAGATCGAGCTCGCCGATAACTACGACCACCGTCACCAGGAGCTGTCCGAGAACGATTCCAGTCGTGGGCTCCACCGGATGGTGTCCGACATCGCGTCTTCACTGATTCGGAACCTCGCGAGCTACGGGGTCGAGTTCGACGCCGGCTTCCTCAACACCCTCACCTCGGCCTATCTGCGCACCGCCCAGGACGCGATCGCGTCGTACGACGACGACGCCGCGCTGAACGGTCTCGTGTTCGACCGCCACGAGGAGGAGGTCGCGGTGGAGGTCTTTCTGCGCGCGCTGCGAGCAGCGGGCCTCGGCTTCGTGCGCGACCCGTTCGGAACTCCGCCGATTCCGAACTGGAACCGCGTCACTTCTGCGCTGCCTGGATTCCTCGAAGAGTTGCGCGAAGCGGTCGACGCGGACGCGACCACGGTGGGGTCCGGATAATCCCAACGGAGCCCCCCGGTCCGGGCGGGGTGCTGGGACTCGAGCGGGGGAGATCGACCCGCAGCGGCGGGGCGGGCGTGAGGATGGGACCGCAATGCAGCGGCCCAGACCCCGCAGCCAGCGCTCCGTTCCCCAACATCGATCTCGCGTGGCATACTGCGGCGCCCCCCCCCTCTGTCTTCCTCCCGGGCGCGGAGCGAGAGGCCGCGCCTGTTCACCCACACGCCAGCGGGGTCCCCCACGTGACCGCGGTCGAAGCAAGTCTCGGTGACCGCAGATTCCGCGGTGGCGTTCGCTGGAACGGTGGACTCGCGCGTCCCCGGTCGTCGCGAAGGGCGGTTGCCTGAGATGCTGTATCGCCATAGCGAAGTCTTTCGGACGAGCCTGCTCCTCGCGGACCTGGGTCTCGTCGCGGCGTCGTGGCTGGCTGCGTACTACATCCGCTTCTACACGGTCTTCGAATCACCGTTGGGAATCCCGGAATTCGACGCGTACCTGACGCCGCTCGCGGTGATTCTGCCGCTGTGGCTGTTCATGTTCCGATCCCGCGGGCTCTACGAGCCGCAGCGCACCGGCTCGATCTGGAGCGAGACGGGGCGGGTGATCACCGTCACCGCATTCGGAGTGACGGCCCTCGTCGCCCTCACGTTCTTCTATCGCTCCTATTTCTACTCGCGCGGTGTCGTCATGATCTTCTTCGCGCTCGCGGCGGTATCGGTGGCGGGTTTCCGCATCTGCGGCCGCCTCGCGCTGCGCGCTCTGCGCCGCCGCGGCTTCAACCTCCGCTACGCCATCGTGGTCGGCGCCGGCCAGCTCGCGGAGGAGGTCATCGAGCGGTTCCACGGCCACCCGGAGGTGGGGATTCGCGTGCGAGGCGCGCTGTCGGGGTCAGCGCCGGCGGGCGGTCGCGAGATTCGCGGAGTGCCGGTGGTGGGTGACTACGGGCAGCTCAGGGAGATCCTCGCTCAGAGTCGCAGGGGCGACCGCGTCGATCAGGTCGTACTCGCGCTCCCGCGCGACGACGGCCACCACCTCGAGAAGGTGCTCGCGGACCTCGACGACGAGGTCGTCACGGTGCGCCTCGTTCCCGATCTCCTCCACATCAACACCTTGCGCAGCTCCGTCGAGGAGTTCGACGGGCTCGCGATGATCAGTCTGCGCGACAGTCCCCTCGTCGGCTGGGCCGCCGTGGCGAAGCGCAGCTTCGACGTGCTCGTCGCCGGAACGATTCTGGTCCTCGCGAGTCCCGTGATGCTCGGCATCGCGCTCGCCACGCGTTTCAGCGCCGGGAAACCCATTTTCTTCGTTCAGCAGCGCATGGGCCTCGATGGGCGCGTGTTCAGGATGGTGAAGTTCCGTACGATGATTCCGGGCGCCGAAAGCGCCACGGGTCCCGTGTGGACCGCCCCCAGTGACCCGCGGTGCACGCGGGTCGGCGCGCTTCTGCGCCGGAGGAGTCTCGACGAGCTACCGCAGCTGTGGAACGTGTTGCGCGGCGACATGAGCCTGGTCGGTCCGCGACCCGAGCGGCCGGTGTTCATCGAGCGGTTTCGCGCCGAGATCCCGGGCTACATGCTGCGCCACAAGGTCAAGGCGGGCCTCACGGGGTGGGCGCAGGTGTGCGGTTGGCGGGGCAACACGTCCCTCCACGAGCGCATCGAGCACGACATCTACTACATCCAGAACTGGTCGCTGGGTCTCGACGTGCGGATCCTTCTCCTGACGCTGTGGCGCGGCTGGAAGGGGCCGGGTGCGTACTGATGGGGTGGCAGATCCCGATCGCCAATCTGTCCGCTGAGTACGAGGCCGTCGGACCTGCCGTCGAAGCCGCTGTGCTTCGCGTATTGCGCTCGAATGAGTACGTCCTCGGCGGGGAGACGCCGCGCTTCGAAGCGGAGATGGCGGAACTCGTCGGCACGGACTTCGCGATCGGGGTCGGCTCCGGCACGGAAGCCCTCGCGCTCGCCCTGCGAGCGCTCGGCGTGGGCGCCGGCGATGAGGTGGTGACGACCCCGTTCACGTTCTTCGCGACGGTGGACGCCATTCTGTGGGTGGGCGCGCGCCCCGTCTTCGGCGATATCGAAGCCGACGGGTTCAATCTCGACGCCGCGAGCCTCGACGCCGTGATCACGCCGCGCACGCGCGCGCTGCTCCCGGTGCACCTGTTCGGTCACTGCGCGAATCTGGAAGCGATCCGCGCGGTTGCCGACGCCCACGACCTTCCGATCGTCGAGGACGCCGCCCAGGCGATCGGAGCATCGCGCGGGGGCCGGCCGGCGGGTTCTTTCGGCGACGTGGGCTGCTTCAGCTTCTACCCGTCGAAGAATCTCGGCGCGGTTGGCGACGCCGGCTGTGTGACCACGAACGACGCCGAGCTCGCGGAGACGCTGCGCGCGCTGCGCATTCACGGACGCGACGGCGCCGGCGTCTACGCGAGGGTCGGTACGACGTCGCGACTCGACTCCGTGCAGGCTGCGGCGCTGTCCGCGAAGCTGCCGTGGCTCAAAGACTGGACGACGCTTCGCACGCGCAACGCGGCTCTGTTCGACGCGGCGCTGACGGACTGCGCTCGTGTCGTGCTGCCCGGGACGGCGCGCGACTCGGAGCCGGTGTGGAGCCAGTACACGCTGCGCACGCCGGATCCGGAAGCAGTGAGAGACGCGCTTCGCGACCACGGCATCGAAGCGCGCCGCTACTATCCCGTACCGGCGTACCGAGAGCCGGCGCTCGGCGATGCGATGCTGTGCGAAGGCGCGCGCCCGAACGCGGAGCGCGCGTGCGCCGAAGCGCTCTCGGTGCCGGTTCACTGGAGCTGCTCGCCCGACGATATTCGTTACGTAGCCGAGGTGGTGCACGCCGCCGTCTAGCTCGGCTGGGGTTCGGCGGGCGAAGACCGCCCAAAAGCTTCCGCTGGGCTTCGCCTCACTTCGCGCTTGCGGGACTCGATTCTCGGGTCACGATCTCGCGGGATGCGCGTTGCGCTGGTTCACGACTGGCTGACGGGAATGCGTGGCGGGGAGCGG
The DNA here is from genome assembly GCA_013215605.1 of Myxococcales bacterium. GTDB lineage: Bacteria > Myxococcota_A > UBA9160 > UBA9160 > SMWR01 > JABSQW01. The sequence continues at coordinate 15,299 of JABSQW010000118.1, read as the reverse complement.
GTGCTCCACGAGCTCGCGGGCATGTTTCCCGACGCCGATCTCCACACCCTGGTCTTCGTGCCGGGCAGCACATCGGAGCGCATCGAATCGCTCGCGATCGAGGCGAGTGTGCTCTCGCGCCTGCCCGGTGCGGCACGCCACTATCGCAAGCTGCTCCCGCTCTTGCCCCTCGCCATCGAGGCGAAGCGGCTTTCGGATTACGACCTGGTGTTGTCGACGAGTCACGCGGTGGCCAAGGGGGTGCGAGTGGCGCCGGGAACGCCCCACCTCTCCTACTGCTTCACGCCCATGCGGTATGTCTGGGACCAGGCCGACGTCTACCTGGGACGCGGCCTCAAGCGGGCTCTGGCTGCACCGCTGGTCGCCTACCTGCGCGCCTTCGATCTGCGAACCAGCCGGCCCGATCGCGTGACGCGGTTCACGGCGTGCTCACAGAACGTCGCGAACCGAATCCGCCGCATCTACGACCGCGAGGCCGAGGTCGTCTACCCGCCGGTGGCCGTCGATCGCTTCCGGCCCAACGGAAAGGAACCGGAGAATTTCTTTCTCGTCGTGGGTGGCTTCGTGGCGTACAAACGGGAGGACGTGGCCGTGGAGGCGTTTCGCGAACTCGGCACCGGCTATCGCCTGGTCGTGGCGGGAGATGGTCCGGCGCGGCGCCGGCTCGAAGCCCGGGCGCCCGCGAACGTCGAGTTCGTCGGGCGGGTCGACGACGCCGAGCTTGCCGATCTCTACGCCAGCTGTCGTGCCCTGTTGTTCCCGGGCGACGAGGATTTCGGAATGATCCCCGTCGAGGTGCAGGCCGCGGGGCGCCCGGTGATCGCCTTCGGTCGCGGCGGCGCCCTCGAGACGGTGCTCGGAGTCGTGGAGGGGCGCACGGTCGCCGAGTCGACGGGGCTCTGGTTCGAGCCACAGACCCCGGCTGCCGCCGCCAACGCAGTTCGGGAATTCGAGCGTGTCGAACGCGCCTTCGATCCCGCGACCCTGCGCGCCCACGCGATGCGCTTCGCCCCGCAGTGTTTTCGCGAGGGCATCGACCGCGAAATCGCCGCCACGCTCCACCGTTCGTAGCGGTGGGACTCTCGGATGGAGGTGGCGGGAAGCCCCCAGCGTGACGCCCGCAGTCGCAGCCGTCAGTCAGACGCTGCGGGGGATTCTTCGAGAGCGAGGGCGAGGGCCTCCTCGATCCCATCGACGGTTTCGATGCGGATCTTCTCGAGGACCTCTTCCGGGAGTTCGACCAGGTCCTTCTGGTTGCGGCGCGGGAGGATCACGACCTCGATCCCCGCCCGCGAGGCCGCCAGCACCTTGGCTTTGATCCCGCCCACGGGCAGGACCTTGCCGCGCAGCGAGATTTCGCCGGTCATCGCGACGTGACCGCGTGCGCGTCGGCCGGAGAGCGCCGAGACGAGGGCGGTGGCGAGGGCGATGCCCGCCGACGGCCCGTCCTTGGGGACGGCACCCGACGGCACGTGGAGGTGGATCTCGGACGCGGATAGCGCTTCGCCGTCGAGACCGAGGCTTTCGGCGTTCGACCGAACCCACGACAGCGCGGCCTCAGCGGACTCGCGCATGACGTCACCGAGCTGTCCCGTGAGGCGCAGCCGCACGCCTTCGCCACCGGTGATGATCGTGGCTTCGATGAACAGGATGTCGCCGCCGTGGCTCGTGGTCGCGAGGCCCACCGCGACGCCGGGGAGCACGGTGCGCTCGGCAGTCTCCGGCAGGTGGGGCGGAGCGCCGAGCGCGTTCACCACGAAGTCGGCATCGATCTCGATCGGCTCGATCGCGTTCGCCACGACGGGGCCGGCGGGAAGCGACAGCGACTCGTCGGGCGCCGGGGACTTCGCCGTGGTCGGAGCTGCCGCCTCGGAGGCGGCGAGGGCGGCCAGCTGCGGTGCGAGCTTGTGCGCGCATTTCCTCATGAGGGTTGCGATCTGGCGATCGAGGTTTCGGACGCCGGCCTCGCGCGTGTATTCCTGGACGACGCGATCGATGGCCGCGTCGGTCACGCTGATCAGGTCTTCGGTGAGCCCGTGAGCCTCGAGCTGTTTCGGAACGAGGTGCCGCCTGGCGATCACGTGCTTGTCGTTCTCCGTGTAGCCAGGCAGTTCGATGACTTCCATACGATCGAGGAGGGCCGGAGGAACGGTCGCGAGCGTGTTCGCGGTGGCGATGAACAACACGTGGGAGAGGTCGAAGGGGACTTCGATGTAGTGATCGCTGAACGCGTGGTTCTGTTCCGGGTCGAGGACCTCCAGGAGCGCCGAGGAGGGGTCGCCCCGGAAGTCGGCGCCGAGCTTGTCGATCTCGTCCAGCAGGAACACAGGATTGCGCGAGCCCGCGCGTTTCAGGCTCTGCAGAATGCGACCCGGCATCGCGCCGACGTAGGTCCGCCGGTGTCCGCGGATCTCCGCTTCGTCGCGAACGCCGCCGAGCGAAGCTCGCGCGAACTTCCTCCCCATCGCGCGCGCGACCGAACGACCGAGTGACGTCTTGCCGACCCCCGGCGGACCCACGAAGCAGAGGATCGGGCTCTTCGCCTCGTGGGCGAGCTTTCGCACCGCGAGGAACTCGAGGATCCGGTCCTTCACCTTCTCGAGGTCGTGGTGGTCGGCATCGAGGATCTCGCGCGCGGCCGGGAGTTCGAGCTTGTCGTCCGTCTCGACCGACCACGGCAGGTCGATCATCCACTCGACGTACGTACGGATCAGGTGGCGATCGGGCGCGTGTTGGGGAAGGGCGGCGAGGCGCTGCAGCTCGCGCTCGGCCTGAGTGCGCGCGGCTTCCGGGAGCCGGGCAGCCTCGAGCTTCTCGCGCAATTCCTCGGCCTCGCGGATGCCGGGGTCGCCCTCGCCGATCTCCTCCTCGATTTCGCGCATGCGCCGCCGCAGCAGTCGCGCACGCCGCTCGGGCTCCAATTCGTCGCCCACGGCCTCGCTGCTGAGCTCGCGCTGGGTTTGGGCGATCGTCACCTCGCGCTCGAGGTGGACCACGATGCGCTCGAGCCTCTGGGCCGCATCGGGTTGACCCAGCAGAGCGACCTTGTCCTCGGGCGGCATCGGGAGCGTCGAGCCGATGATGTCGGCCATGAGGCCGGCGGTCGGAATGCCGGACACGAACTCCTTCCACTCGTCGGGATAGTCGTCGTGGAGATCGATGACCTGTGTCGCGAGAGCGACGGCGCGCCGCCACAGCCCGTCGCGGCGCTCGGGATCCGAGTCGATGTCCTCGAGGGCGTCGAGGCGGGTCGAAAGGGCCGGCTCGACGCTGAGGAGCTCCCCGAGCTTCGTGCGCAGCACACCCACCACGACGGCCTGCCTGCCGTCGCGCCGCGCGTCGATGACTCGAATCACCCGAACCACGCATCCGACCCCATAGAGGTCATCGCGGCGCGGGTCTTCGGTTCCGGGATCTCGTTGCGTGGCCACGACCATGAAGCCGCCGGGACCCGCCGCGTCGAGGGCCGCGAGAGACTTCTGGCGGCCGATGGCGAGCGGCACGGTCACGCCCGGGAACACCACGACGTCACGCACCGGGAGGACCGGAAGGATCGTCGGGATCTCGAGGCTCTCCTGGCCGGCTACGAGCACTCGCTGGGTCTCGATGTCGCTCTGCGAACCCGCCACGGAACCCCCAACTCGCTCGGGCTCGCTGGGAGCCCCTCCGAATGCAGGAAGGCTAGGCGCGACGGGAAGGGGGTCAAGGTCATCCGAGCGGGCTGATTGCCTTCTCCCCTGTACCCCTCTAGATTCTCGTGCGGCTGCCCGGGTGGCGAAATTGGTAGACGCGCTAGGTTCAGGACCTAGTGGTCGAAAGGCCGTGCTGGTTCGACTCCAGTCCCGGGCACCCGCCATAACCTCCCAAACCCGTTCCCGTTTTCTCCCGGAGGCGCCGCCACTGCGTCGCGAGGATCCACTCGACGGTGCCTCGAGTGGGTCTGGCTGGGATCGGTCGCCCTGCTCGTGTTCGGGCTGTTTACGGAAATTCGCTCGCAATCCGCCCCGCCCGATCCGCCCGTGAGGCGGGATCGCGCCTGGCGGACGACCCTGTGGCTCTTCGTGGCTGTCGGAGCGGCGTCGCAGCTGCTCTTTCACCGCGCCAGTATCGACGATCCCCTGTACGTGAGCTTCACGGTGTAGGCGCTCGACCATCCCGGCGTGCCGATCTTGAGCTCCGACGCGCTCCACGGCATCCCCGGCCTGTCGATCATCCTGCCCGTCTACCGCGTGGTGTCGTTCGAGATGCTCGCTGTGCTCCCGTGGGCGTGGCGCTCCGCGCCCACGCTGGCCGTCGGTGTGCTGGCGAGCGCTCACCCGCTGCTGGGCGGGGCCGCCGCGATCGGAATCGCGATTGGACTGGGTGCGTGCACCACGCCGTTCTTCCTCCACAGTTCCGCCAACGCGACGCGCTTCGAATTTCTCGGCCTGAAAGTGAAGCCGAACGAGTTCGCAGCGGCCTTGGCAGTGGTGACGCAGGCCGGGCCCTCGCGCCGGGTGCTGGTTCCCGAGCCGGTCTCGGTGTGGATCGGCACGCTGCGCGATCATCCCGTCTCAGTGCTGCCCCGGCGTCTCTATCTCGACATCCTCCGGCCGAGCATCGGAGAGGACGAATTCGAGTGGCGGACGAAGCTCGCGTTTCCCGTCGAGCGAGCCATCGACCGCCGCTGGCGGCTTCCGCCGTCGTGGACCCCACAGCTGCGCGAGCACGCGGTTTCCACCGTCTGCCTCGCGCGATCGGCGCATGGGTTCCGCGAGCTCGGAGCTGCGCTCATGGAAGCCGGCTTCGAGCCAGTTGACGAAGTCCCGGGCTACGTGATCGGGTCGCGTCATCCCGCCAAGGTTGGGAACGGGGAGCGTGTTCTCGACAGCGTTGTCGAGGAGGGCTAGGAAGCGGTGGTGCGTTCCTCGCTCTTTCTTCTCGCCTGCGCGGCCGCGCTCCTGGTCGGTCCGGGAACGTCCCGGAGCGAGGAGCTCGCAGCCGCGGTAGCGCGCGTGGACCTCGCGAAGCATGAGCGCTCGGTTTTCTCGCAGAGTGGAGGAGACGGAGTCCTCGAGAAGATCTTCGAGCTCATTGAACCCACGCAGAAGTTCTGCGTCGAGTTCGGCGCGAGTCTCCAGTCGCTCTTCGATCTCGGCCGGAAGAAGGGCTACCGGCTCGTGGTTCACATGCAGAACGGCGTCCATGCGATCTTCGTCGACGAACCGTACTTCGAGCGCTTCGGCATCCAGGACAACTCGCCCGAGACGCTCTACCACGCGCCCGAGCCGGAACGCCTCGAAAGATTCGAAAGCCGGACCCGCGGGACGCATCTGCGCGTCGGTGAATTCGAGATCGAGAAGGTCGTCCGCGACGATCGCCGAACGACACATCGGGCCCGGCTCCCGAAGGCCAACCATGCGAAGGGTGAAATGATCTACCAGCGGCTCGACGCGTGAGTCGCCGTCCGCGCGACGGCGGGAAACAGGGATCGCGGCGATCGCAGAGCCGCGGCGGGGGCCGCACGGACGCGGGCTCCCGATCGGCGCAATCGGGCCCGTCAGACCGTCCGAGGCGAAAGTCCTCCGATCGGAGCCGCAAGGCCTCCCAGGGCCGCGGCAGCGTAGACGCGGCGCGACTCCTCGCTTTCCTGCGGGCTCGACGGCGCCGGGCCGTTCGGCCCGACGAGATCGCGCGGGTCTTCGGGGTCGGTCGCGACGGTGCAAAACGCCTGCGAGCGCTGCTCTCGGAGCTGGTCGCCGAGGGCGATGTCGAGCGCGTCCCGGCCGGGTTCCGCGCGACCCGCCCCGACGGCCTCGTCGAAGGCGTGTTCGAGCCGGCGGCGCGAGGACGCGGGCGCGACGTGGGAACGCTGCGCGAGGACGGGGGTCGCGAGTGGCGGGTGCTCGCGAGCCGCACCGCCCCGGCGGCCTCGTCGGGCGATCGGGTGCTGCTGCTTCCCCGCTCGCGTCCGATCCAGGGACGGGCGCCACGCGGCGAGATCCTGCAAAACCTCGACGGCTCGCGCGACGCCTGGGTCGGGATCTATTCGCGCCGGCGCGGAGGCGGCGTCGTGACCCCCTATCGCGACGATGCGGATTGGACGCTGCTCGTCGACGGCGATGAGTCGGGCGCTGCGCGCGACGGCGACGTGGTCGTGGCCGCCCCGATCGCCCGTCCGACGAGGCGACGCGGCGATCGGGGCGGTGTTTCCGCGCTGCCCCGCGTTCGTGTGACGTCGGTGCTCGGCGTGCCGGGCGACGCCGAGGCCGACACGCGCGCGGTTGCGTGGCGACACCGCTGGCCGGTCGACTTTCCGAGGGAAGTGCTCGCCGAAGCGGAGGCCATCGATGAGCAGATCTCCGCAGCCGAAGTCGATCGGCGCGTGGATCTCCGGGACCTCGACTTCGTCACCATCGACCCGGCCAGCGCGCGAGACTTCGATGACGCCATCTGTGTCGAGTCGGGCGGCTCGACGACGCGGCTGTGGGTCGCCATCGCCGATGTCTCGCACTACGTGACTCCCGGTGGCGCCATCGATCGGGAGGCGCTGAGCCGGGGCAACAGCCTCTACTTCCCCGATCGCTCGTTCCCGATGTTGCCCGAGCGCCTCTCGGGGGACGTCTGCTCGCTGCGGCCCGAGTGCGAGCGCCTCGCGATGGTGGCGGAGCTCACCTTCGACGCGCGGATGCGGGTGAGCCGGCGGAGCCTGTATCCCGCCGTGATCCGCAGTCGCGCGCGCCTGGTGTACCAGGAGGCGGCGTCGTTGATGGGGGGTGGCGGCGTCGCGACGACACTGAGCGGCGGTGCGGCGATCCCGAGCGACACGGCCCTGGCCAGGCGCGTGCGCGCACTCGGCGTTCTCGCCGGACGCCTCGCGAAGCGCCGACGCGCCGCGGGTGCGATCGACTTCGAGTTCCCCGAGCCCAAGGTGGTGCTCGACGCCGCGGGCCGCGTCGTCGACGTGGTCCGCGCGCAGCGCACGCGCGCGCACCGGGGGGTCGAAGAGGCGATGCTCGCCGCGAACCGAGCGGTTGCCGAGGTGCTCGACGCGGCGGACCGCCCAGCCGTCTACCGCATCCACGAGCCCCCCGACGAGCGCTCGGTCGGCGAGCTCTGCGAGCTGCTCGCGAGCTTCGGCCTGCTCGAAGCAAAGCCCGCATCGGATTTCACGGCGGCTGTCCTGGCCGCGGCCCTCGAGCGTGCGATCGGTCGGCCCGAGGAGCGCCTCGTCCACCTGGCAGCGCTCCGCAGCATGCGCCAGGCTCGCTACGCGGTCGCGAACCGCGGCCACTTCGCCCTCGCATTCTCCCACTACACCCATTTCACCTCGCCCATCCGTCGCTACGCCGATCTGCTCGTGCATCGCGCACTGAAGGCGCAGCTCGACCGGCCGTCGGGCTCGGGAGGCCGACGCGGTGATGGACCGAGCAGCGACACGGCGCGTCAGGTCGCCGGGCGCGTGTCGTGGCGCGAGCGACTCGCGATCGAAGCCGAGCGCGAGCGCGTCGAGATGGCGCGTTGCGCGTGCATGGCCGAACGCAGTGGCGAGGGGTTCGATGCCACGGTGTCGGGCGTCGCCCGCCACGGTCTGTACGTGACCCTCGACGAGCCGTTTGTCGAGGGGCTCGTCCACCTCTCGAAGCTTCCCTCGGGTCTGGTGTTCGACGAGGCGCGGCGCACCCTCGCGGCCCGCAGGTCCGGTCGTCGCTTCGGGCTCGGCGACCGACTCCGCGTCCGTCTGGTCGAAGTCGACCGAATCGCCGCGCGCCTGTCCTTCGATCTCGAGGCAGACCCGTCGGACGGACGCAAGCGCCGACGGGCGCGCGCAGCGGGTGGACCGTAGCGCGCAGCGGGAACTCCGGATTACAGAGCGAGGAGGAGGCGGTCGATCTCGGCTTCGTCGTTGTAGAAGTGGGGAGACGCGCGAACGCCGCCGCGGCGCTCGATGACGAAGACGTCTCGCTCTCGAAGCCGCTCCACCGTGCGCGATGGCGCCTCGTCGGGCAGAGTGAACGACACGATCCCGGAGCCGGCGCCGTCTTCGCGCGGACTGAGCACTGCGGCGCCGTGTTCGCGGAGGCCGTCGACGAGGCGATCCGTCAGCGAAAGCACGCGCTCCGCGATGGCGTCGATACCGAGTTCGAGGAGCAGGTCGATGGCCGCCCCGAGCGCGAAGATTCCCGGCGTGTTCGGCGTGCCTTCCTCGAAGCGGCCGGCGCCCGGCTGCAGGTCCATGTGGTAGTGGTCGAAGTTCTCGTTGTCCGTGACGCTGCGCCAACCGATCACCCGGGGTGTGACGCGTTCGAGCACGCGCCGCGCGCAGTAGAAGAGGCCGCAGCCCTCGACGGACAGCAGCCACTTGTGACCGTCGGCCGAGAGGAAGTCGATGCCGCAGGCCTCCACGTCGACGGGCAGACAGCCGAGGCTCTGGATGCCGTCGACGCAGAAGAGCACGCCGCGTTCCCGACACAGGCCCCCGAGCGCCGCAAGGTCGTTGCGAGCTCCGCTCCCGAACTCGACGGACGACAGCGCGAGCAGCCTCACGCTGGGGTTCAGAAGCGCCGCTTCGACGGCCTCGATGGGCAGCCGCCCGTCGCGGCCGCGCAGCATGAGGGTCTCCACCCCGCGATCGGCGAGACTCCACCACGGGTAGACGTTCGAAGGGTACTCGAGGTCACAGGTGACGACGCAGTCGCCGCGTTGCCAGTCGAGCCCGGCGGCGACGAGTCCCAGCCCCTCGGTGGTGTTCTTCACGAAGGCGATCTCGTCCGGCTGTGCGCCGAGCAGCGTGGCGGCGCGTCCGCGCACGCGCTCGATCTCGGCGTCGTAGACCTTGAAGTAGTGAAGCGCACCGCGACGTGTGGCCTCGGCGGTGAAGCGTCCAATGGCTTCTTCGACGCGCGTCGAGATGGGCGCCACGCCCGCGTGGTTGAGATAGGCGAAGGCTTCCGTGACCGGAAAGAAATGTCGCGTTCTCTCGAAGGGGTTCACGTGGCGACCGGTCGCGGTGCGCCGGAGGCGCGCCCCCGGCGCGCGCGCTTCGCGCTGGCGCCCGCCTCACTGCGCGCCCTGGCCTGCTCGACCAGTTCGGGGGTCGACCAGACGGCGGGGAGTCGCACGCGCTCGCCGTTTTTCGTGCGGAAGCGCAGGTGTCCGTTCGTCTCGGCGAACTCGAGGAGGTCGCGCAGGAGCGCCACGTCACTCCGGCAGTACGCCTCGATCTCGTCGATGCGTCCCTGCTTCCACCACTCGAGGGACTGCAGTCCGTCGGCGCTCTTGGGTACTCCGAGCGTCTCCTCGGCGAGGTGACCGAGCGGCAGCCGAAAGCCGAGGCGCTCGTGGATGGCGTCGAGCATGTCGAAGGTGGCGAGCTTCGAGAAGTCGCGATCCGTGTAGCCCTTCAGCACGCGGTAGTCGAAGCTGCGCACGTTGAAGCCGACCACGAGGTCGGCGTCGTCGAGGCGCGCCATGAGGGCCTCGACGTCGGCCTCTCGAAACGTCTCGAAGCAGCCGGACTCGCTGTCGTAGGTGACGGCGAGGGCCAGGCGCATGAGGTGCGCGTTGTGCCAACCGCCCACCTCTGCCGCGGAACGCTGGGTCTCGATGTCGAAGTAGACGAGGCGTGGGGGCGGGGAGGCGTCGTCGGGTTCGTCGGCCGGCCGGACGAGCAGGGCGGGGTTCGAGACGTCGGCGCTCTCATCGATTGCCGGGAGCGGGTCGCGCCCGAGCGCGAGGCGCAGCAGCTGCTCCGCAGCGGGCTTGTCGATGGGTCGGTTGCCGGAACCGCACTTCGGGCTGTGGACACAGGAAGGACAGCCGTTCTCGCAGTCGCAATCCGCGACGAGCTCGAGGGTCGCCTCGAGCAGCGTCTCGACGCGGTCGAAGAGGCTCGCGGCGAGTCCAACTCCTCCGGGGTAGCCGTCGTAGAAGAAGACGGCGGCCTTGCGCGTCTGGGGGTGCCGCACGTAGGAGATCCCCGCGACGTCGTGGCGGTCGCACAGTGCGAACAGCGGGAAGAGGGAAAGGGCGGCGTGTTCGGAGGCGTGGATCCCGCCCATCGGATGGCGTCCGGCAGCCTTGATGGCGTGGGGGATTTCGTCGGGGAACTCGAGCCAGATTCCCACCGTTTCGAACGTGCTCGGCGGCAGGTCGAGGGGCTCGGTGGAGAGGAGGTCCTGCCCCTGCACGCGGCGTCGCTCGAAGCCCGTGATGCGGGTGGTGACCTTGATGCGACCCTGCACGACGCGGCAGTTTCCGGTGGGCCGCGTGCGGTCCCGCGAGAGGACCTCGGTCTCCTTCTCCGACACCGCGCGGGTGTAGTAGGGAGCGTTCAGCGCCTTCACCCAGACCGTGTGGGCGTCGGTGTCGAGCTCCTGAACGATGTACTGGCGTCCCCGGTGCAGGTAGATCGCGCCCTCGTGACACTCGGCGAACACGCGTCCCGAGCCGATCGAGCCGACCACGCGCGGGCGCTCCTCGCGCTGGCCGTCCAGGACGATCGTGTAGCTCGCGCCAATCTGTCGCAGCGATACGTCGCGGTGGGGGCGGCGGGCCGAGGCGAACCACTCGCCGCCGGCCTCGCTGCGCAGGAGCTTCGCGTCGGCTTCGAGGCGGTCGACGTTTGCCCGGGCGGACGCGTCGAGGAGCCAGCGTTCACCGACGCGCAGCGGAACCTCGGCAGCCGCGCAGGGAAGGTGAGCCGCCGCGACTTCGGAGTTGTGCGGGTCGACGACGGCGTTCTCGAACTCGCGCTCGAAGAAGACCCGCGGGTGCGAGACGAGGTACTGGTCGAGAGCGTCAGGCTGTGCGACGAGCGCGATGGCGGCCTCGCCCGTCCGACCCACGCGGCCGCCGCGCTGCCACGTCGCCACCTGGCTGCCGGGATATCCCACCAGGATGCAGACATCGAGACCGCCCACGTCGATGCCCATCTCCAGCGCCGAGGTGGAGATCACGCCGAGCAGATCGCCGGAGAACAGCCGCTGCTCGATCTCGCGCCGCTCTTCCGGGAGGAAGCCCGCGCGGTACGACGAGATGCGCTGTGCGAGGCCCGGGTCGGCTTCGACGATCCACGTGTGCATGAGCTCCGTGATCACCCGCGCCTTCGTGAAGGCGATCGTCCGGAGTCCCCTGCCGACGGCCAGCCGGAAAAGGCGAGCGGCGAGGGTGTACGTCGAGGCCTCGGGGCGGAACAGCAGCACCTCCCGACCCGATCGCGGGGCCCCGTTCGCCTGCACGACTTCGAAGGGCTGCGCGGTCAGCGCGCTCGCGAGCTCGCCCGGATTCGCAATCGTGGCCGAAGCGGCGACGATCTGGGGCTCCGCGCCGTGGAAGCGGGCGACGCGGTCGAGGCGTCGCAACACCTGTGCGACGTGCGAGCCGAAGATGCCCCGGTACGTGTGGAGCTCGTCGATGACCACCATCTGGAGCCCCTGGAAGAACTTCTGCCAGGTGGCGTGGTGGGGCAGGATCCCGGCGTGGAGCATGTCCGGCGTGGTGATCAGGACGTTCGGGGGGTGGCTGCGGAGCTTCTTGCGCTCCGCCGTCGGCGTGTCGCCGTCGTAGATCGCGACGCGCAGCTCGCGCTGGCCGCCGAGCGACGCGAGGTCTTCTTCGAGTCGCTGTCGCTGGTCGCGCGCGAGGGCCTTGAGGGGGAAGATGTAGAGCGCCCTGGACATCTCGTCCTCGAGGGCCCGACGTATGACGGGAAGGTTGTAGACGAGGGTCTTTCCGCTCGCGGTGGGCGTGGCGAGCACGACGTTGCGGCCGGCGTCGAGGTGGGCGAGCGCTCGCGCCTGGTGGGTGTAGAGGCCGTTGATGCCGCGGTATTCGAGCAACGGCTTCACGAGCTCGAAGCCCGGCGGCAACCCGCTCGCGTAGGAGGCCTCGCGGGCGGGCAGCGATTCGTGGTGCGCGAGGGGGCCGCTGAAGTCGTGATCGGAACGCAAGGCTCCGAGGAAGCCCCGGATGTCGCTCACGCGAGCGTCTCCCGCGAACCACGGCACCGTTCCGGTCGGCGTGAAGCCTGATGGCCGGAGGGGGACGGGTCTTGGGTGGTCCGGTGCGGGGAGGAGAGACCGACCGGGGATGAAAACGGGGAGGGCTCGCGGAGGCTATCACGTTCCTGCATGCTCCGCGCCGAGATGCGCTTCTCGCAGCAAGTCCACTACGCGATCTGCGGGGTCTTCGACCTGGCGTACAACGGCCAGGGCGAACGCGTCTCGATCCAGACCATCAGCGAACGTCAGGCCATCCCCGCGCGTTACCTCGAGCAGATCTTCCAGCGCCTGCGCAAGGCCGACCTCGTGACGAGCAAGCGAGGCCCCGGCGGGGGCTACGCCCTCGCGCGCGAGGCCTCGCAGATCACGCTTCGCGAAATCGTCGAGGCGGTGGAGGGGCCGCTCGCGAACGCCCACCCCGGTGGCCCTCGAAATGCTGACCTCGGGCCCGCGCCCCACCGCCCGGATTTTCTGTGGGCGGTGTTGGCCCGGCGGCTGGCCCGCGCCCTCGACGAGACCACGCTCGAAGGTCTGTGTGAAGAGGCGGAGCGCAATGGCGTACCGCGCACCGACGGCGACGGGCCGATGTACTTTATCTAGATTGGGTCCGGTCCCCGGTTCGCGCCCTCGGCTACTTGCAATGAGAGCGCCGAGCGGCCCGCGCTCCGGGGTGCAGCCCCATCGAAATCTCGGAATCGTCGCTCGCAGAGGCCTCGGTCGTCGCGTAGAATGCCGCCACCATACCCTGCGATTCCCCTCGAGCATTTCACGCAAGGTCCATGGAATGACACGGGTTCCCGTGCCATGCGAGTGGAGCGAGGGCGGTGAGCCGACGTATCGAGGTCGACGAGAATCTGGAGCCCGTAGAGATCCCCGGGAGGATCCTCAACGAGCTGTGTTCCCACGCGCTGGAGACGCTCCCCGAGGAATGCTGCGGGCTGATCGTGGGGAGCGACCAGCGGCGCTACGGGGAACTCAGGCGCTGTCGCAACGAGATGACGTCGAAGCACCGGGCCGATCCCGTCACGTATCCGCGCACGGGTGAGCACGCTTTCTACATGAACGAGCTCGACTACCTGCGAGTCCAGGAAACCGCGCACGCGAGCAGCGAGCGGGTGACGGTGGTCTACCACTCCCACGTCGGAGCTGGCGCCTACCTCTCCGAAATGGATCTCGAGTACGCCGAGAATGCCTTCTTCCCGTTTCCGGACTCCGACCAGCTCGTGGTTGCCGTGTGCAACGAGAAGGTGGCGGGGATCGGCCTGTTCTCGCGGGAGGGGGATGGACAGGCTTTCCGCGGGCGCTCGATCATTCTGGGCACTCCTTGAGCGCGAGGGCAGGCGCCGCGGCGCTCGCTACCGCCCTCTTGTTCTCGATTGGCTGCGCGGGCCTGTCGCTCTCCGAGATGCCCGCGTCGCCGATCGCGATCCGCTACCTCGATCCGGAACAGGATCGCCGGGCCCGTCAGGCCCTGGCCGATCGGCGCGAGGCGTCGAGACAGCGCCGAGACGGCGGACTTCCCGACACACGACGCGGCGTGGCGGTACTGCGGGACATCGAGCAATTCTTCCGCGGCTCGCTCGGGCCGGATCGTGGCGTCTCGAAGTGGCGCAACCGCCGCGAGCCCGACGAACGCTCACCGCGTCTCGCGCTGATCGACCCCCGCACCGGAACCCTGGAACTGATGCCCGAGGCGCGGCCCGGATCGATCCCCGTCGCCTGGTCGGCCGACCGCCAGCGCCTCATGTTCGGACAGATTCAGCGCGGCTACCCCCAGCTTTTCGAGATCGATCTCGAGAGCCGCGAGGTGCGGCCGCTGACCCATGAGCCCGGCGCCCATCCCTGGGGCTGCTACGGACCCGAAGGACGCATCGTGGTCGAGACCCACCACTACCGCGAGCGCGGCTTTCGGTCGCTGATCGAGATCTCGTCGCCGGGCGGAGGTCGTTTCCAGGAACTGACCCCCGGGCCAGCGGATTCCCGGCCCTCCTGTGCCCCGAACGGCAGCGCGATCGCTTATGTTTCCAAATCCCGGTTCGCCACTCCAGCGAGCGCCAAGCGTCGCCAGGGAACACGCGAGCAGAGACCGCAGATCGTCGTGCGGGCTCCAGAGACCGGCGGCGAGTCGGCGATCGTGGGACCCGGGATCGATCCGTCGTTCACGCCCGACAGTAGGCAGATCCTTTACTCGGCGCCGCAGCGGGTCACCAGTGAGCGCGGAGTGGAGACGCGATGGCGGTTGAGAAGGGCGCGGGTGTCCGGACTGGGTCGAGGAGGATTTGGAACGGGGTCGATCGACGAGGTCGAGCCCACAGTGTCGCCGGACGGGCGGATCGTGGCGTTCGTCGGAATCGACGCCGATCTGCACAACACGTTGTACGTCCGACGCATCGACGGGTCGGGCGAACGCATTCTCTTCAATCACGGGGCAGCGCTGGGCCCGATCTGGTAGGTGCGTCGCCGAACCTCGACCCATTCGGCCGGAGCCGCAATCGATCCCGCAGGAACGGTGCCCGCCGGATGGCGCGATGGGCTTCTCCGAAACTCTGGACCTCATTCAGCTCTCTGGGGAACGAAGGAAAAAGCATTGAGTGACAAGAATCGCGGCCGGGTCCCCGTACACGGTGATCTCGACGAGCCGGTCGACCACATCCTGCCGCTCTGGCAGGAGCCAGGCTGCGGCCTGTCCGAGGTCTTCGAGCTCAATGGCCTCGACATCACGATGGTCTACGGCTGAGCGGACTGCCAGCGGAGGGGGTCACAGTGAGGATTGGCGTCCCGCGCGAAAGCAAGGACATGGAGTTTCGCGTGGGCATGGTCCCCGACGGCGTGCGCCAGCTCACGGCGAACGGGCACGAGGTCTGGGTCGAGCACGGGGCGGGCCTCGGCAGCGGGTTCGACGACGGCGACTACCAGGTCGCCGGGGCCCGCATCGTCGATGTCGCCGCGGTGCTCGCGGAGCCCGACCTGATCGTAAAGGTGAAGGAGCCGCAGCCCACCGAGGTAGCCCACTTTCGCGAGGGTCAGGTGATCTTCACCTACCTCCACCTCGCGGCGGCGCCCGATCTGGCGCGGAGCCTGTGCGACGCGGGCGTGGTGGGGATCGCGTACGAGACGATCCAACAGCCCGACGGCGCATTTCCCGTGCTCGCGCCAATGAGCGAGGTCGCGGGGCGCCTCGCGGTCCAGATCGGCGTCACGCTGCTCCAGAAGGACCGCGGCGGGAAAGGGCTGCTGCTCGGAGGCGTACCGGGTGTGATGCGTGGACGCGTCACCGTGCTGGGCGCTGGAACGGTGGGCATCAACGCGGTGCGCGTG
>JABSQW010000117.1 GCA_013215605.1 Myxococcales bacterium | reverse complement strand
ATCGTCGCGACCGCGGATCTCGTGATGGTGGAGCGCACCGAGAGTTTCACCAAGCTGGACGGCTCCGGCTCCTTCGAGCTGCCGGCGATGGGGGTCTTCGAGGCGGCGGACGGAAAGATCACGGCCTGGCGCGACTACTTCCACTTCGACCCCAAGCTATGGGGGGCGGAGGAGGCGTAGCCGAGCCGTCCCCTGCGGCCACTCGCGCACGAGGCCGACGCCGAGGCGCAGCCGGACGGGCTAGTGCTCCGGCCGGAGCTTGTAGCGGATCGGAAGACGCTTGATCCCGCCGAGGAAGTGCGAGCGGAGGAGCGCAGGCGGACCGGTGAGCTCGATCTCCTCGATGCGCGGGAGCAGGAATCGCATCGCGTATTCGATCTCGAGCCGCGCGACATGCGCCCCAGCACAGAAATGCTCGCCGATTCCGAACGCAACGTGACGATTCGGCTTGCGATCGACGCGAAACTCGAAAGGCGCATCGAAGATCTCTTCATCGCGGTTCGCCGATGGGTAGAAGAGCGCGACGATCTCGCCTTCCGCAATCTTCTGGCCGCGCAGCTCGGTGTCCTGCGTGGCGGTGCGCGAAAATTGGACGATCGGACTGGTCCAGCGGAGGATCTCTTCCACTCCGCTCTCGAGCAGGCTCGGATCGGACTGGAGTCGTCGGAGCTCGTGTTGATGCTCGATGAGCGCGAGCATGCCGCCGCTGGTCGCGTTGCGCGTCGTCTCGTTGCCGGCGGCCACGATCAGGTTGCACCAGAGCAGCACCTCCATCTGCGTGAGCGGCTGGCCCTCGACCTCCGCGTGTGCGAAGAGGCTCACCAGGTCGTCCTTCGGTTCACGCTTGCGTTCGGACACGAGATGGCTGAAGTACTCGAAGAGCTCCTCCTGCGCGGCCTGCACGGTCTCGCTGAGAGTCGATCGCTCATCCCGGTATTCGGGATCCGAAGCGCCGAGGATGCGGTTGGTCCAGTGGAAGAGCTTCGGCCAGTCCGGTTCGGGCACGCCGAGCAGCCAGCCGATGACGGCGATGGGAAGCGGCGCCGAGATCTTCTCCACGAAGTCGCACTCGCCCTCGTCGCCCGCTTCGAAGAGGTCGTTCACGACTCCGCGTGCGATGCGCTCGATGTCGGCGTGCCAGCGTTTGAGGGCCCGGGGAGTGAAGCCCTTGCTGATGATCTTGCGCTGCGGACCGTGCTTCGGCGGATCGAACTGGATCAGGTTCTTCGGGAAGCTGTAATCGCGCTCGGAGAGCGGCGTCGGTTGTACGACGAGCGTGGGATCGCTGATGAAGAGATCGGGCCGCTTCCCGATGAAGACGATGTCCTCGTGTTTCGTGATCGCCCAGAAGTGCTCTCCGGGCGTCTGGTCGAACCAGCAGACCGGCGCCTCGCGCCGCAAGCGCGTCCACGCTTCGTGGGGATAGCCGTCGCGAACGAAGCGCGAGGGATCGATGAGGCCAAGCTCTTCGAGACTGAAAGCGGAAGCCATGAGATCTCCTCCGTCGCGTCGGTTCGGGGTCGAGGCACGGTGGTTTCTGCAAAGTGATAGCGTCCCTTTGGCTGAAGGACGAGGACTCAACATGAGGCTCAAAGGCAAGGTTGCGCTGGTCACCGGGGCGAGTCGAGGCGTGGGTCAGGCGATCGCCTACGAGCTGGCTCGTCGCGGAGCAGATTGCATTCTCGCCGCGCGAACGGTCGAGAAGGCCACCGAGGGCATGCCGGGCACATTGGCCGAGACTGCAGCCAAAGTCCGGGAACTCGGTGGGCAGGCTCATATCGTGAGGACCGACCTCACCGACGCCGCATCGGTGGCCCAGTTGGCCGAAGATGCCCTGGCGTGGCGTGGTCGCGTCGACATCCTGGTCAACAACGCGGCATTCCTCGGCCGCGCTGCCTACTTCTCACTCGACGAGACGGACCTCAAGAATTGGACGCGCCAACTGACGGTCAACCTCACGGCTCCGTTCCTCCTGGCGAAGCTGCTGGTCCCCTCGATGCGGGAAGTCGGTGGTGGGGTGATCGTGAACATCACCTCTGGGTCCGGGCTCATCGGCGAGTACGCGGTCCCCGGGATCACGTACGGCACCACCAAAGCGGCCTTGAATCGCCTGTCGACGCTGCTGGCTCGGGATCTTCGCCCCGATGGCATCGCCGTCTTCGCCATCGACCCGAGCTACACCCGAACCGTCCTGGTGGAGCAGACCGCCCAGACCGCCGGCCTCGACGCATCCGACGCCCACGATCCGTCGGTGCCGGCTTGCAAGGTCGCGGATCTCGTCGAGTCCGACATTGATGTGAGTAGCGGGCGCGTGTTCAGGGCCGTGGAGGGCAAACACCCCCTGCTGGTTGCCGACAGCCAGGATCCGATGCCCGAGGGCGTCGAGATCGATCTCTAGATGCCGCGCCNGCCACTGAGCGCNNGAGTTACGGAAGGTCCGTCGCTGATCATCGGAGCCGCTTTCAACCGTCTCCCGACCGTGTTAGAACATATGCATGGAATGAACCGGAGCGCGAGCCAGTGCGCCCGCAGGACGGTCGCTACGAGCGGAAGGAGCAGCAAGCATGGGACGCAAATATAAGATCATCTCCGGCGACGGACACGTCGAAACTCCGCCGGAATCGTGGATACAGTACGTACCGGAAGAGCACAGGGAGCGGGCTCCCCGTCTGATCAAGCTGCCGAAGGGCGGCGAGGCCTGGCTGATCGAAGGCCAGCCACTGATCCCGAACGGGCAGAACATCACGGGGCGCGGCCCGGTGAAGATTTCGGGCGGTAGCTACTTCAACGAGGACGGATCGGCCGCGGAGGGCGCGGGAGACGCCGCACAGCGTCTGCGCGAACAGGACCTCGACGGGATCGACGCCGAGGTGCTGTTCCCGCCGGTCTTCGCGACTCGCGCGATCGCGGACGTCTCGGACCGCGAAGTCTATTGCGCACTCGTTCGCGCCTACAACATCTTCCTCGCTCGCGACTATTGTTCGGTCGCGCCGGATCGGCTGATCGGCAACGCCGTGATCCCGTGCTCCGGGATCGACGACGCCGTGGCGGAGCTCGAGTTCATCGCGGACGAAGGACTGACCTCGGTCTCGTTCCACATGTTCCCGAACGGCAGTGGCTTCTCAGCGCCCGAGGACGACCAGTTCTGGAAACGAGGCCTCGAGCTCGGCGTGAAGATGTCGCCGCACTTCGGCTTCGGCGCCTTCTCGCCACCGATGAACAGCGTGGGCCTCGGCCTGGGTGGCGATCCCTTTGCAGCCACCCTGCCCCAGCGCGTCAACGCCATCCCGCCCCTCTACACGATGTGTCAGCTGATGTGCGCTGGCGTCTGGGACCGCTTCCCGGATCTCGAGTTCTATTTTGCCGAGACCAACGCCAGCTGGCTGCCCTGGGGACTCTTCGTGCTCGACGACAATTACGAGATCTTCCGTGGCGCCTACGATCGGAAGCTCGAGCGCAAGCCCAGCGAGTACATCCTCGACCAGTGCTACTTCGGCATCATCCGCGATCCGAAGGCGATCTCGATGCACGAGCACCTGCCCTTCGACCGGCTGATGTTCGGCTCGGACTTCCCGCACTCGGTCGGCTCGTTCCCGAACACGATGCGCTTCCTCGACGAGTGCTTCGACGGCCTCGACGACGGCTTGCGGCGCAAGATGCTGCTCGAGAACCCGGCCAGCTACTACGGGTTGGATCTCGACGCGGACATCACGGAGACGCCGACCGCGTAGAGACGAAGGTCAGGCTCCGAGACGCTCGAACCTCTCGCCCGCCGCATCCAGGCGCCCCCGACATGCGGCGGGTGGACTCGGCCTCTGCTCCCCGGAACTCGGAGCGGTCAGGCCGGTGGCGCCTCCACCTTGTAGAGCTTCGCCGCGTTGTCGAACAGCAGCTTGCGGCGCAGCTCGGGCGACGCGTCGCCCAGACCGGCTTCGATCTTCTCGCGCACGTCGCCGTACAGACACACCGGATGCGGGTAATCGGTCTCGAACAGGATGTTGTCCGCGGGGATCTTGTCGAGCATGTGGGCCGGCGCGTACTCCTCGAACCAGTAACAGCCGTAGACCTGGCGCGCGAAGTACTCGCTCGGCTTCATCTTGAACTCGGGGCGCTGCGCGGCTACCTGCCCGTAGGCGAAGGTGTGGTCGGCGGCTTCGAGCAGGAAGGGAATGAAGCCGATGCCGCTCTCGACCGAGACGAACTTCAGATCGGGGTAGCGCGGAAGAACGCCCGAGAAGAGCAGATCGACGATCTGCCGGCCGTTCTCGAGGAAGAGGCCGATCGAAGTCTGGGCATTGATGCCCCCCGGCCCGTAGAGCTTGATGCGTTCAGGCGTCCAGTCACTGCCGGTGAACTCTCCGGACCCGATGTGGAAGCTGATCGGCAGGTCGTGGGCCTGCGCGCATTCCCACAGGGGGTTCCAGTGCGGACTCGCCAGAGAGGGCATGCCGTGGTCCTGGGGTGCACCGCTGAAGAGCACACCCTTGTGCCCGGCCTTCGCGGTCCGCTCGATCTCCTTCACTGAGGCCTCGACGTCCCAGAAGGGCATCGCCGCGATCGCAATGAACCGTTCACGCGCCGGCTCGCACCAGTCGGTCAGGAAATCGTTGTACGCGCGCACGCAGGCGAGCATCAACTCCGGCTCAGCCAGGTTCAAGAAGGCCTGCGACCCGAAGCCTCCAACGTTCGGGTACACCGCCATCGCCCAGATCCGGAGCGAGTCCATGTACTCGAGACGCGCGTGAACGTCGTGGGCAGCCTTCGGAATTTCGTCGAAGCCGGACGGCGCGGCCGGGAAGGGCTCGGGCCACCCCGCCACCGCCGTGTGACCGATCGTCAGGCCCGCTTGGCTCTGTTCGCCGACGACCCACATTTCGAACCCGCTCTCCTCATTGCGGACCACGCGCGGAGCCTTGTCGTGCCACTTCTTCGGCAGACGGCTCGAGAACAGGTCGGGCGGCTCGGAGATGTGGGTGTCGTTGTCGATCACCCAATCGTAGGTCGGGCTCTGGTCGTGGCTGGCCTGGGGAGTACTCATTGCGGGGCGAAGCCTCTCGTGTCGATCGCGCGATGGCGCGGGTTTCACGCAATCCTACCCGACTACGCCACACTCGGTATCTCGAGCGTTGCGAACCTGGTCGCCGGCTCGGGAGCAAGCCTAGTCCCGGGTAACCCCGATATTCTCTGGCTTGCCATCAGCACGGTGCACGTACTCGGCACGAACCCGGGTGGGGTTCACCGTAAACGTCACCCGCTCATCGCCAGGTTGATCAAAAGGATACTCATCCATGTTCATGTACTTCTTGGCAATGGAGTTGATGAAGGCGCGGTCTTCATCGTCTTCCAGTTCCACGTGGCCGCGAATCTCCAAGTAACGCCAGGCGTTGTCGGGGTCTACGATGCACAGGGCAACGCGCTGGTCATTGACCAGGTTCTTGTACTTTTGACGGGATTTGATGGTGCTGAAGCGCACGTACTCACCGTCCCAGGTGAACGCAACGACATTGTTGGCCAGTGAACCATTGGGCATTACCGCGGCTACCTGAGCAAAGTTCTTGCCCTCGACGATGTCGTAATGAGACTCCGGTATCTCAGCATTCAGCCTGCTCATCCACTTCTCCTCTTCAGGTACTTCAGTCTAGAGACAAACGCGGCGGACGGGGCGGTGGTGTTGACGGGAGGACGCCCCGCGCGGCGAGCAGCAGAACGGAAGCCGAGTCTAGAACTCGACCGACACCGACAGGACCGTCTCGCTGAGCCCGCTCTCCCCTCGCGTCACCTCGGCCCCCGGTGCCAGACGTAGATCGGGCAGCCGATCGAGGAGGCGGTCGAGCACGACGGCGATCTCCATCCTGGCGAGGTTCGCGCCGAGGCAGTAGTGGGCGCCGAAGCCGAAGGTGAGGTGGTCGTTGGGGGTTCGATCGATCTTGAAC
>JABSQW010000116.1 GCA_013215605.1 Myxococcales bacterium | reverse complement strand
GGCCGACGCGTAGTGGTACTTGAAGAACTTACCCTGCAACGCGACACCGATCAGGGACATCGCGATGACGCCGAGCGCGTGGGCACAACCGGAGCGCTCGCGTTTGGCGAGCGCCGGGAGGATCACGAGGGGTGCGAGGCCCATCAAGGTGAAGGGTGTGTACGAGAAGAGCCAGTCGCCGATGGCGTGGCGCAGGAGGAAGGGCAGGCGCGAAACCGAGAAATCGAGCGAAACGTATTGCGGCGCGTAGCTGAACAGGACATCGGCGAGGTCGCCGAGCGCGCCGTGGGCCGCGAAGTAGCCGAGGGTCGCAATGAGCGGAATCGCGCCGCCGATCGCGAGTTCCGTCACGGGTACCCACGACGCGCGCATGAAGCCGTTCCCGAGCAGCCGGCGCCGCTCCGACGTGAGCAGTATCGCGCTCACGAGGATGCCGCCTCCGAGCGGCGGCTTGAGGAGGGCCGCCGCGCAGTACAGGGCGCCGGCGGCCACGGCGGGCGAGCGCAGACGGGGTTTTGGCGGGGGGTGACCGCCAGAATCCAGGTCCGACCGTGTGGCGCAGACGAGCGCCCACGCGAGCAGCACCCCGCCGAACGTTTCGGGTTGCGCGGTGTTCCAGTACTCGAGGGGAACGACGGCGAGGAGGGCCACCGCCGCACCGAAAACCCCCGCACGCGCGTCGCCCACGTGTCGCTTCGCGAAGAGCGCGAAGGCGGGAAAGAGCGACGCGAGCAGCAGCGCTTCGAGGATTCGGATCGCCCCCTGGTCCGCGCCGAACAGGATCTCCGTAGCGGCGAATACCAGGTAGATCCCCGGCGGCTTGAAATCCCAGGCGTCCCGGTACGGCGCTTCGCCGCGCAGCATCGCGTCGGCGACCACCGCGTAGATTCCCTGGTCGCGCCCGTACCCGTAATCGAGCAGGCTCGCAAGCAGCAGGAGCCCAAGCATCGCCGCGCCCGCGAGCACGAGCGCGTCGCGAAAGCGCGGGCGCAGTGCCTCGGGCGCGTCGCTCGACGGGGTCGCCGGATGCGTGTCGGTGTCCGTCAATTGGCCTCAGGATCCCGGAGCGCCGTAGCTGACACGCCAGAGCCGTCCCGCTCCGCCGTCGAGCACGAGCAGAGAGCCGTCGGCGAGTTCGAGCAGGCCCGTCGGGCGGCCGGTGACGCGGCGCGTCCCGCCGCTTCCCCTCCAGCCGTCGATGAAGTCGGTGTAGCCGGGGCCGGGGTGGCCGGTGTCGTCCATCGGAATGCGCACCACCTCGTACCCGATGCGCGTCGCGCGGTTGTAGGAGCCGTGCGACGCGACGAACAGATCGCCCCGGTATTCCTCGGGAAACTGGTCGCCGTTGTAGAACGCCATCCCGAGTGGCGTGAGGTGAGGCTGCAGGAGCACATCGGGAACGAGCGAAATCGCGACGAGATCCGGACGCTGCTCAGCGAGGCGTGGTTCGGGGTGGGGACCGATATAGGCGTAGGGCCAGCCGTAGAAGCCCCCCTCGCGTACGGACGTGGCGAAGTCGGGCGGGAGATCGTCGCCGAGACCGTCGCGTTCGGAGACCGCGGTCCAGAGCGAGCCAGTGATCGGGTGGAGGGCGAGGGCCGCGGGGTTGCGCAGACCACTCGCGTAGACGCGTTCGTTCGAACCATCGGGATCCATCGCGAGGATCAGCGCGCGCCTCGGCGGCTCGTTGCCCTTGCCGTTGTAGTTCGACTGAGAGCCCACGCCCACGAAGAGCGTCTCCCCGTCGTCCGAGAGCACGAGATCGCGGGTCCAGTGCCCCCCGCCGGTCAGTCTCGTCACGATCTCTGGATCGGACGACAGCTGCGTGTCGCCGACCCGGAAGCGCGCCCGCACCACCGCGTCTTCGAAGCCGGCGTAGAGCCATCCGTCGTGTACGACGAGCCCAAAGGGACGCGTTTCTCCTTCCACGATCGAGTAGCGGACGTCCGGTCGGCCGTCGCCACTCGCGTCGCGCAGGAGCGAAACGCGCAGACCGAACGACTCCGCGACCAGGAGGTCGCCGTTGTCGAGCTCGAGCGCGCGGCGTGGACCGCGGAGACCGCCGGCCCAGAGTTCGATGCGGAAGCCGGGCGGTGCGCGGAGGTGAACCTCGGTCTCGCCGGGATCCACGATGGGGTCGCTGTGCGTCGACTCGGTGGCGAATGGCTCGGGGAGAGCGCCCGGATCGATCACATGGGGCTCGGGAACGCGCGGCTCCACCTCGACGCGGACCGTGTCGCGGGGCAGTGGCTCAGCCACAGCGGGGCCGCCTCCCGCATCGCCGCAGGCGAACACGCCCGACCCCACCGCGACGAGCAGGGCGGCGCACAGCGCACCCTTGCGTGCGAAATCCCGACAGGTCATACACTGGGTCCCGATGCGGAGCGCGCGTAGCATAGCTCACGGTGATGCGTCCCCGATGAGGCTCGCGCCCGCCGCGTGCGTCTTTGTCGCGTCGTTCGCGGTGCTCGGGGTTCACGCCGGCAGTCATCTCCCCTTCCTGTCCGACGACGCGCTGATCACCCTGCGCTACGCGGGGCGTCTGCTCGAGGGCCACGGATTGACGTGGACCGATGGACCCCGGGTCGAGGGGTATTCGAACCTCGCGTGGTTGCTGCTGTGTGCGGGTGCGGGTGCGCTCGGCGCGGACCTCATCGACGCAGCGCGCGGTCTCGGCTTCGCGTGTGCAGCCGCCCTGCTCGCGGCCGTGGTCGCAGCGGCGCGACCCCGCGGTTTCGACGACTTGCTGCCCGGCGCTACCGCCGCGCTGGCGGTCGCACTGTCGAGCACGGTCGCGGTGTGGACGGTGGGGGGTCTCGAGCAGCCGCTCGTGGCGGCGCTACTCGCGTGGGCCGCCGTGGGGGCGTACACGTGCGTCGATCCGGACGTCGTCCCGCCGCCGCCGGTTGCGGTCGTGCTTCGCGTGGGAGTGCCACTGGCGATCCTCTGCTGGACGCGCCCGGACGGAGCGCTCTTCACCGCCGCGCTGTGCGCCGGTACAGTGCTCGCGCGACGTTTCGACCGCGGGTCCTTCGAAGCCACAGTGAGCATTGCGGCGCTGCCCCTCCTCGCGTTTCTCGCACAGCTCGCTTTTCGCGTCGTCTACTACGGAGCGTGGCTGCCGAACACCGCCCACGCGAAGCTCGCGATCTCCCCGGTGCGTCTATTGGAGGGCGCGGTCTACCTGGGCTCGGGCGTCGCCGTGCACTTGCCGCTGTTCCTCATGGCGGCCTTCGCCGCGCTGCTGTGCATCGGCGACGAGCGGTCGACGCGCCGCCTCCTGCTCCTCGCAGTGCCAACCGCGGCATGGTCGGCGTACGTCGTCGCCGTCGGGGGTGACACGTTTCCCGCGTATCGCCACTTCGCCCCGATCGTCGCGCTGCTCGCACTCATGGCGGTGGAAGGTGTGCGGGCCGCGGTGGAGCGCTGGCCGCGACCGGTGCTCGCCGGTTGGTCGGCCGCCGCCCTTCTGCTCGGCGGGCTCTTCGTGCTCCAGGAGACCAGCGCGGAGACGCAGCGCGCGCGCGCCGAGCGTTGGGAGTGGGACGGCGAGGTGCTCGGCCGCCTGCTCGCCAAGGCGTTCGGCGCTCGGCAGCCGCTTCTCGCTGTCGATCCGTCGGGCAGCGTGCCGTACTTCTCGCGGCTTCCTTCGCTCGACATGCTCGGTCTTTCCGATCGCCACATCGCGTTGAATCCGCCCGCCGAGTTCGGACGTGGCTGGCTCGGACACGAGCTCGGTGACGGCGCCTACGTGTTGTCCCAGAAGCCCGATCTCGTGCTGTTCTGCTCGCCAGCGGGCGGCGGGCAACCGTGCTTCCGCAGCGGGCTGGATCTCGATCGCACGCCGGCGTTTCGCTCCGGCTACCGACTGCTCCACCTCGAGGGAGACGAGCCCTACGTGTTTCGCAGTCGCATTTGGGGGCGTATCGAGGGGCCCATCGGGATCGAGCGGGGGAGGGACCGCGTCCGGATCCCGGCACACCTTCTGACCGCCAACCCCGCGAGTGTGGCGAGCTGGTCGAGGCTCGGGGGCCTCGAGGTTCGGGTCGACGGCGACACACCGGCCGGGTACTCCGCTCTCGAGCTGCCGTCGGGGTCGTGGGAGGTCACGGTGGTGACCGCGCAGCCTGCGCCCGAGGTGCATCTGAGCGTGACGCCCACAGCGCGCGAAGGATGGATCGTGGCATCGGAACGCGGCAGCGCGACGCTGTTCCTGGAGGGCGACGAGCCCAGCAGAATCGATCTGCGCGTGCGGGTCGGGGGAGCGCGCAGGAGCTTCAGCGTTCGGGAGATTCAGCTCGAGCGCCGGCCCCTCGATTGGTGACCTCGTAGATCGCCATCGCCGCCTGCACCGGGGCGGGGGACACCGTGTAGTGTTTCGACGTAGCAACCGCGCGCTCGACGAGCTGCCACCGCACCGCCAGGGCGGGCTCGATGGTTCCCCGGAACGCCGCGACGAATCGCGGATCGGCGCGAACCAGTGCGTCGCGTCCGCCGGTCAGGATCTCGTGGCTGTTGAGACCGCCCATGTCGACGGTGTGCCGGCCTCCGACGAAGCGGATGGCGCCGGCGTCCACGGTGGCGACCACGTCGTCGGATTCCGCGTGAGTCTCGACCCAGCGTCCGAGCGCCACCTGCACCTCGTTCATGTTCTGGCAGTTCCAGGCGTATACCTCCGCCTGTTCGCTGCTGCGGAACGCCGCGGTGATCGCGACCAGGGCGACGACGAGTCCGCCAGCCGCGACGCGAGCGTGACGCCACCTCCTCGCAGCGTCTCCGCCCCGATGGGTTGCGCACAGCGCGTGCAAGCCCACGGCGAGGAGTACGGCGAGCAGAGGCAGCACCGGATGGACGTAGCGCGACCAGTAGTAGAAGCCGGGGTCGGCGAGACGGTGCGAGAATGTGATGCCGGCAAGCCACGCGAGCGGAGCCACGACGGCCCCGAGGGCGGCCGCGCGGATGGCCGGATCGCCGTGGGAACCGAACGTCCGCAGCAGCGCGATCGCACCGAGCCCCGTTGCAAGCGCACCCGCGCCGTATCCGAACAGTGGAGACGAAGCGAGGATCGCGGCGATGGACTGGGCGTTCCACGTGATGCCCCGAAGCAGGGAAATGCTCGCGGCGTCGAGGCTCTTCACGTAGAAGGTGCTGGGCAGTGGGTGCCCCGTGACCAGCTGGCAGTAGAGGAGCCACGCTGAGCCGGCGCAGACCATCGGCGCGAGGGCGCGAAGCAAGCGCGCGAACGGTTCGCGCTCGGCGAAGTGCCGTTCGACGAGGATGGGCGCCATGGCGATGACCACGATCGTGCTCTCGGGTCGCGCCAGCGGCGCGAGGGCGAGGGCCGCCAGTGCTGCGTGGGTGCGATCGCAGGCGAGCAGCCATAGCGGCAACAGCAATGTGAACGACGCGAGCGCCACCTCCATGCCCGACACTCCGGCGAAGGCGACGTAGGGCTCGACGGCGACCAGCACGCCCGCGGCCACGGCCGCGGCGAAGCTCCCCGTGAGCCGCCCCGTGATCAGCGCGACGAGTCCGCTGCAGGCGGTGGCGACCGCGACGCCGACGAGCTTCACGCCGAGGACGAGCGTCCCATCGAGACCCGTCGTCACCCAGAAGACCGGTGCGAGGAGGATCGTCCAGAGTGGGCTCGTAAAGCCGGCTTCGGGCTGTCCCGGGTTGTAGTCGAAGCCCTGGAAGAGCGAGAGGCTCTTCGCGTAGACGAGGTGGATGAACGCGTCGTCGAGCGGAAAACCAGTCCATGCGGCGTCCGTGTCCGGCGCGCTGTCGAGAACGAAGCGCGCGGAGTGAAGCAGGTGGAGCGCGAGCAGGCCCAGCCACAGTGCGATGAAACGCCGCCGCTCGCTCACGGGGCGGGGTCCGTCGTCGGTTCGTCGCGCGCTTCCAGGTTTCGCAGGTGCGCGCGCGCTGGTGCGTAGGTGGCATCGGTCGCGATCGCGCGCTCGAACGCACCGCGGGCGGCGTCGCGATCGCCGTCGGCGCCGCGTTGCGCGAGCGCGATGCCGAGGTTCGAGTGCTTGGAGGCGTCACCCGGCGCGAGGCGCGCAGCTTCGCGGAAATGCTCGATGGCGAGGTCGATGCGACCGCTCTGCGCGTAGCGCCCGGCGAGTTCGGTGCGCGCGGCGGCCAGCTCGCGCGGGTCCATCTGCTGGAGCGTTGCGTGCTCGATCGCACGGGCCATGTGCTCGAAGGCCTCGTCTTCGCGCCCGGACGCGCGCAGGATTTCCGTGAGGAACGCGTGGGCCTCGCTGTTGCCGGGGTCGCGCGCGAGGGCGTCGCGAAAGTGCTGCTCCGCGGTCGGGGCGTCGCCGAAGTCGAGGTGGACCTTGCCGAGCCCGACCCGCACACCCGCGTGCGAGCGGTCGAGGGCGATGGCCTCGGTGTACGCGTCGATCGCCTCGCGGTAGGCGCCGCGAGCCGCGAGGATCATGCCGAGGTTTGCGACCGTCTCGGCGTCGCGGTCGATGGCGAGCGCAGCGCGGTAGTGGTGTTCGGCCCGGTCGAACTGGTCGCGCCGGTAGTAGAGCGTTCCGAGGTTGTTGTGCGAAGGCCACGAACCGGGATTGGCGGCGAGGGTGTGGAGGTAGAGCGTCTCTCGATCGGCGTAGAGACCGGCCTGGGCGCGCGTGAGCCCGAAGGCCACGAGCGCCACGCTGCCGAGCGCTATCGACGCGGGCCTGCCGAAGCGAAGGGCGGCCTGATGGAGTGCGCCGCCCGCGAGCGCGCACACCGCAAACAGCGAGAGATAGAGGTACGGGTCGGCGACGGGCGCGAAGCGCAGATGGCCGAAGTCGAGAAAGCCGAGCGTCGGAGCGATCGCGACGGCGAACCACACGAGCGTCGCGAAGACCGGACGCCCCCAGCTCGCGCGAAAACGCCACGCGATGGCGACGACGCCGGCGAAGGCGAGCCACGCCGCGAGCGCCACCGCGAGCGGGCGCGCGGCCGGGAACGGCGGATAGAAGAATACGAGGGGGTGCGGCCACAGCGCGGTGGCGAGATAGAACCAGAGCGCACGGCCCGCGCTCGCGGCGCGCTCGATCAGACTCGGGTCGGAGACCCCCGCCGATCCGGAGACCGGATTCACGCTCTCGAAGAGCACTCCCTGCAGTCCGAAGAGCAGGGCGAGCAGGAAGAGCGGTGCGATGGGCCAGACGTCCCTCCAGGTGACGCGTCCGCGCCGCCACCACACGACCAGCGGCAACAGCACCGGCAGCACCGCCGCGGAGATCTTGCTCAAGAGCGCGAGCAGGAAGGCCAGCAGCAGGGCCGCGTACCGCTCGTGGCGATCACGCTCCTCGTCGTAGCGGAGCCCCGCGAGCAGCGAGATGAGCAGAAACGTCCCCGCCAGCAGTGTCTTGCGCTGCGAGATCCACGCGACGGCCTGCACGTTCGCCGGGTGGAGGGCGAACAGGAGGGCGGCTGCGAAGGCCCACGGCAGCCGAAACCGAGAGGTCACGCGCCAGAGCAGGAGCGCGTTCACGACGTGCAGCCCGATGTTCACCGCGTGGTAGCCCGACGCGTCCCGACCCCACAAGCGCCAGTCGATCCAGAACGTCGAGTGGGTCAGGGCGTAGTAGTCGTCGAAGCGGGTCTCTGTCCAGATCCGCAGCCAGCCGTCCGAAGCCGCGATGATGGGGTTGAGGATGATGTAGCTGTAGTCGTCGACGAGAAAGTCGCCCGACAGCGAAGGCCAGTAGGCGACGGCGACGAGAGCGGCAATGGCGGCCGCTCCGGCGAC
>JABSQW010000115.1 GCA_013215605.1 Myxococcales bacterium | reverse complement strand
GCACCTCGTAGTCGAAGCTCCCCGTGCCGCGCAGGCCCATGACGTCCCAGTTGCCCTTGAACTTGAACTTGATTCCGCTCTGGGGGACGAAGAAACACATGTAGAGCGGAAGACAGTCGGCAGCGGTCTCGACCGTGCCGTCGGCGTCGGTGACGAAGCCCGCCCCGCCGACGTAGCTGGCGTGAGGGCTGCCGCTCCCGAACTGGAAGTGACCCGACACCTCGAAGCCACCGTTCTTGCGGTTCACCTTGGCGAAGGGACTGAACTGACCGGCCGTCACGGATTCCGGCCGCCCCTTCACCATCTCGGCGGCGACGCCCGGGTCGAGGTACGAGACGTAGGCCGTTGCTGCGGCGTTGGCCATGAGCGTCCAGCCCACCGAGCCATCGGCGTAGGCGAGTTCGTCGAACACCTCGAGGAGCGTGCCCGGGTCGCACTCGAGACCACCGAAGTCCTCCGGCACCATGAGGTGAAAGAAGCCGTTGTTCGTGAACGCCTCGATGAGCGGCGCGGTGAGCGTGAGGTCACGGTCGCTCGCGTCGGCCTCCTTTTCGATCAGGCCCCGGAGCTTGCGGGACTCGCCGAGCGGCTCCGGATGGGAATGGGACACGTCGGATTGCTCCTTTGGGCGAAACCACGCCGTGGACCCTCACCGGCCCCGGCGGACGGATGTCGCGCTGAGTGGGAAACGGTGACGCAACCCTCGTCGCCGCGATTCGGCAGTGTACGCGATCCGCTCGCGCGGACGAAACCGGATCGCGCCCGCTCGAAAATCCGCCACCCCCACTCGAGCGGCTTCCTGCGCCGGTGATCCCTCATCGTTGATTCCTACCGCGCCATCGGCCGATAATCGGGCGATGACCGAACCGACTCCTTCTGGCGGAACCGAAGCGGAGACGTCGCCCGCGGAGCGGGTCGGTTTCCAGGACCCCTACACGCGCTACGTGATGGGCGTCCTCTTCCTCGTCTACGTCATCAGCTACATCGACCGCCAGTTGATGAGCGTGCTCCTCGAGCCCATCAAGATCGAACTCCACGCCACGGACACGGAGATGGGCATCCTGACGGGCGTAGCGTTCGCGATCTTCTACGCCATCATGGGCATCCCGATCGCGCGTCTCGCGGATCGCAGTGTGCGGCGCTCGATCATCGCGGCGGGCGTCACCGTGTGGAGCGTGATGACGGTGCTGACCGGCTTCTCGCGCAGCTACGCGCAGATTCTCGTGGCCCGCATCTTCGTGGGCGTCGGCGAAGCGGCGGGTGGCGCGCCGGGGCACTCGCTGATCTCGGACTACTTCCCCCCGAGCCAGCGCGCAACCGCCCTCGCCCTGTACTCCACCGGTGGCACGGTGGGAATCATGCTCGGCATGTGGCTCGGCGGGTACCTCGGATTCCACTACGGCTGGCGAGTCGCCTTCTTCGCGCTGGGCATTCCCGGGTTGCTCGTCGCGCTGCTCGTGCGGCTCACGGTTCGCGAGCCCGTCCGTGGCCGCTTCGACGGCGGGACGCCCCCCGAACCCGCCTCGACCCGCGAGGTCTTCGCACACCTCTGGAGCCGGCCGTCCTATCGCTGGCTCACGCTCGCGGCGACGCTGCACGTGTTCGCCGGCTTTGGAGCGAGCAACTGGTACGCCTCGTTCCTGATTCGCATCCACGGCATGCCCCTCAACGAGATCGGTCTCTGGCTCGGGCCGATCCACGGTGCCTTCGCCACGGCGGGTGCGCTCGTGTTCGGCCGACTCGCCGACCGCCTCGGGACGCGCGACGCCCGCTGGTACATGTGGCTCCCGGTGATCGGCACTCTTTGTGCGATGCCACTCACCTACGCGTTCGTCCTCTGGCCCTCGCTCTTCCCGGGGATCTACTTCTCGCTGCCGGCCGCGTTCTTCGGCAACTGCTACACGGGGGCTACCTTCGCCATGGCCCAGGCCCTCGCGAAGCCCCGCATGCGGACGCTCTCCGCCGCCACGGTGCTCTTCTCGATGAATCTCCTCGGGATGGGGCTCGGACCCTTCGTGATCGGCTTCATGAACGACACGCTCGGCCCGCGCTTCGGCACCGAGGCGATCCGCTACTCGCTCCTCATCATCGGGCTCCCCCACCTCGTTGCCGCGGTCATGAACCTGCGTGCGGCACGGACGCTGCGCGCGGACCTGGCGCGCGAAGACTGATCCAACGCGGGCTCGGCACGCACGCATGCGCTATCTCCGCGCCGTGTCGGCCTCCGCTCCCCGCCCTGCGCTGTTCACCGCCGCATACGCTCGGGTGCTCGCCCTCCACACCTGCTACGGGATCTCCCTCGCAACCTTCCTGCTGTTTCCCAAGTACGTGGTTACGCAGCTTGGCGCCTCACCAACGGAGGTGGGCAACGCCATGGCGATCTTTGGCGTCGCCAACGTGTTGACCGTGCCCCTCGTGGGCATCGGAGTCGATCGCTTCGGTCGCCGTACGTTCATCTTGATGGGCCTCTTCGCGATGGGAGTCTCGGCGCTCGGCTTCGTGTTCATCGACGAGATGGGGCCCACGCTCTACCTGCTGCGGGCGCTGCAGGGAAGCTCGTTCGCGTTCGTGTGGCTCTCGTCGGCCACGCTCGTGACCGACAGCGCTCCCCCCGAACGACTCGGCCAGGGCTTGGCACTCCTCGGCGCGACGATGCACGGAACCAACGCGGTGGTTCCGATGGTCGTCGAGCTCGCGAGCGAAAAGGTCGGCTGGAACCCCGTCTTCATCACCTCGGCCGTGGCAGCCGCGGTCGCCGCCGCGATCGCTCTCGGCGTCCGCAGCTCCCCGCGCGACGACCCGGCGTCGCCACCGTCGAGGCTCCTCTCGATGCTGCGCCGCGGCCCGGTGCAGAGGATCATGCTGGTATCGCTCTGCGCCGGCACCGTCCTGGCCACGCTCACGACGTTCATCCAGCCCTACGCGCTCGAACGCGGGATCGTTCGCGTCGGCGGCTTCTTCCTCGCCTTCTCGATCACGGTGATGATCGTGCGGGTCGTTCTCGGCGCATGGATGGACCGGGTGAACCGCTGGGTCGTTTGCACGTCGGCAATGGCGATCTACGCCGCTCTGCTGCTACTCGCCCCGCGCATCAGCGTCTCGACGCTGCCGCTCCTCGGCTGCCTCTTCGGGCTCGTCCACGGATTCTTCATTCCGACGTTCAACGCGATGAGCCTGGTTGGCGCACCGGCGCTCGAACGCGGGCGAATCCTCGCGCTCCTGAGCGGGGGCTTCAACATCGGCCACGCCTTCAGCTCGTTCGCGTTCGGAGCACTCGCAGCGACGGCGGGCTACGGCTCGACGTTCACCGCGGCCGCGTGGTTCGCCATCATGGGCACGGTTCTGCTCCTCGCCTTCCGGGGCGCGGCGCGGTGGTCGTCGGCAAGCGGGGCCGACGACTGATTCCGAAACTCGCGTGTCAGCCGGCGCTTCGCGGGCCGAGTTCGAGGCGAGACCGCCCGCGGATCAAGTACGAGTCGAGGAATTCACGTTGGGGAGTGACGCGCTCCAGGTTCGGTAGCGCGGGAATCAGCGCGTCGAGGGCTGCGGTCGCTTCGAGGCGGGCCAGCGACGCCCCCAGACAGAAGTGCTCGCCGAAGCCCAGGCCCAGGTGGCCGCGGGTGTCGCGCTCGATGTCGAAGCAGTCGGGGTTCTCGAAGCGCTCGGGGTCGCGGTTCGCGGCGGCGAGCATGACCAGCACGATGGAGTTCGCGGGAATCGAGACACCGCGGAGTTCGGCGTCGACCGCCGTCAAACGCGAGATGAACTGCACCGGCGAGTCGAAGCGCAGGGTCTCCTCCACGACCCCCTTCACGAGCGCCGGGTCGCGCACCACCTTCGCGAGTTGGTCTTCGTTGTCGAGCAGCGCGTCGGTGGCGTTGCCCAGGAGGTTCGTGGTGGTCTCGTTCCCGGCCACGAGCAGCAGCAGGAAGAAGAGGAAGATCTCGTGGTCGTCGAGGGGGCGATCGGCGTGCTCGGCCGCCACGAGCACGCTCACCAGGTCGTCGCGCGGAGACGCCCGCCGGGCTCGCACGATGGGGGCGAGGTACGCGCGCATCTCGCCCAGCGCCGCTGCGACCCGCTCGCCGCCCTCGCCGAACGCCGCAGGACCGGTGGCGCCGCTGATGATCGTGTCGCTCCAACGCTTGAAGTCGAGGAACCGCTCGGACTCGACGCCCAGCATCTCGGCGATGACGGTCACAGGCAGCGGAATCGCGAGCTCTTCCACCAGGTCGAAGCGCTGCTTCTCTCGCGCCTGGGCCATGCAGCCGTCGACCAGCTCGCGGATCCGCTTCTCCCACGCCTGGATTCGCCGCGGGGTGAATCCGCGGTTGACGGTATTCCGCATGTCGCGATGGATCGGACCGTCCTCCATGATGAGCATCCGGGAGTTCAACATCTTCCAGGGCGGGATCCGGGTCTTGATCATGAAGCGCGCAGCCATCCGCAGCTGGCTCAAGCGGCTCCCGCGCTCCCGCAGCTGCCGCTGCTGAAACCCCTGGGTCTTGGACTTGAAGACTTCGCTGTTCGAGAGCACCGCTTGAACGTCGTCGTAGCGCGAGACGCACCAGACGTCGGACTCGGGTGCGTAGTGGACCGGCGCACTGGCGCGAAGCCGAGCGTACACCGGATAGGGATCGTCCTCGTGGGCGTTCGAATAGGGCTCGTAGTCGAACATCGGCTGTTCCTCCCGCCTGTGCGGGATCGTATCATCTCAACGGCAGGCCGGAGCGATCGCCGAAGCTACATCCCCGAGGATGGCGGCTACAGTCCCCGATGCCGTGCGCACCCGAGGAGAACCCACCATGATCGAATTCACCCTCAATGCCGAACCGCGACGGGTCGACGTCGAGCCGGACATGCCGCTCCTCTGGGTGATCCGCGACGAGCTCGACCTCACGGGAACCAAGTTCGGTTGTGGGATCGGCCAGTGCGGCGCGTGCACGGTGCACCTCGACGGCGTGCCGGTCCGCGGTTGCCTCACGCCCGTTTCGGCCGCGGCCGGGCGCTCGGTGACCACCATCGAGGGCCTGCGCGGCGACCACGTCCTGCAGCGGACCTTCTCGGAGCTCAGCGTGCCCCAGTGTGGCTACTGCCAGTCCGGCCAGATCATGTCGGCGGCCGCACTCCTCGCGCGCAATCCGGCTCCGGACGACAACGCCATTGATGCGGCGATGTCCGGCAACATCTGTCGCTGCGGAACGTACGTGCGCATTCGCGCGGCCATCCAGCGCGCCGCCGAAGAGCTTCGCGGGGAGAAACCGGCATGACGGAGATCTCCCGACGCGCCTTCCTCCAGGGCAGCGCGGTTGCCGCGGGCGGCCTCGTGATCGGGTGCGGGGCCACGCGAAACACAGCGCCGGCTGACTTCGCGGGAAGCGAGGGCATGAGCTTCGACGCCTTCCTGAAGATCACCTCCGACGACCGCATCATCCTTCAGGTCGACAAGGTCGAGATGGGTCAGGGCACGATGACGGGCATGGCCACCCTCGTGGCCGAGGAACTCGACATCGAGCCGCACCGCATCGAACTCGTGCACCCCAACGCGAACCCGGCGTTCCAGACCCCGCTTCAGATAACCGGCGGCAGCAACAGCATGGCCGGGCGTTGGCAAACGCTGCGCGAGAGCGGTGCGCGTGCCAGGGAGATGTTGAAGAGCGCGGCCGCCGAGCGCTGGGGCGTCGAGTCGGTGCAACTCGAAGCGCGCAACGGTGCGATCGTCGACCCGGCGAGCGGCAACACGCTCTCCTACGGCGCCCTGGCCGAGGCTGCTGCGCGCCAACCCGTGCCCGGCGACATCGAGCTCAAGCCCCGCGAGCAGTACCGCTGGATCGGACGCGAGTTCGCTCGGGTCGACGGGCCGACGAAGCTGCGCGGCGAGGCCCGCTACGGGATCGACACGAGGATCCCGGGCATGCTGCGCGCCGTGGTCGTGCGCTGCCCACACGCGAAGGGCCGACTCTCGAGCTTCGACGCGAGCCAAGCGCTCGGCATGCCCGGAGTGCACTCGGTCTTCGAGATCTCGAACGGCGTCGCGGTGGTGGCCGACCGAACCTGGCGCGCGCTCCGGGCCGCGGACGCCGTGGTGTGCAAATACGACCTCAGCGAGAGTCGGGGCATCAGCACGGAGTCGATCCGCGCCGAGCATCGGCGCATGCTCGACGACGCCTTCGGCGCACCGGTCACCGGGTCGGGCGGAACCGTCGAACCGAGCAACCCCGAGGATCTGTCGCGCTCCCTCGACGTCGTCTACACGATCCCCCACGTCGCACACGTCACGATGGAGCCGCTCAACTGCGCGATCGACATTCGCGAAGACCGCGTCGATGTAACCCTCGGCACCCAGGCGCCCGACGTGATCCAGCACGCCGTGTCGCGCGTCCTCGGCAGGCCCCGGCGCGAGGTGATCATCCACAACGCGTTTCTCGGCGGCGGCTTCGGCCGGCGCGCCTTCCCCGACGTCGCCATCGAGGCCGCCGAGATCGCGAAGCAGGTCGACGCCCCGGTGCAGCTCGTGTGGTCGCGAGAGGACGATCTCGCGAACGACTACTACCGCCCGGCAACCACCCACCGCATCCGCGGCGAGGTCGACGCCGACGGAAACGTCGCGCGTTGGGACCACCGCATGGTGGCCCCCTCCCTCATTCCCTACATGGCGAAGGGGATGGGCGGCGTGCTGGCCCCGGAGTGGATGGCCGGCGCGGTCGACGCGGTGGCTGAGTCGGTGGCGGGCCTCGTCCCGCGGTTGATAGGGCCGATCCTCGCCACCGAGGGCGCGTCGGAGCTCCCATACCGGGTTGAGAAGCACCGTTTCGACGACCTCTTTCACGATCCTGGCATTCCCGTCGGCATCTGGCGCTCGGTCGGCCACTCCCACAACGGTTTCGTGGTCGAGAGTTTCGTCGACGAACTCGCCCACCAGGCGGGCCGCGACCCCGCTGCCTTCCGCCGCGATCTGCTCGGCGACGATCACCCGCGTCACCGCGCCGTCCTCGACCTCGCCCTCGAGACGTCGGGCTGGTCGACATCCCAGTCGGCGTCCGACGAGGGCCGTCACCGCGGCCTCGCCGTGCACGAATCGTTCAACTCGGTAGTCGCGCAGGTGGTCGAGGTTCGCATCGACGACGACCGGGAGATCCACGTCGAGCGCATCGTGTGTGCGGTCGACTGCGGCACCGTCGTCAACCCGGACATCGTCCGCGCACAGATGGAGGGCGGTATCTTCTACGGTCTGACCGCCGCTCTGAAGGGACCGATCACGTTCGAGAACGGCGCTGCCCAGCAGAGCAACTTCCACGATTACGAGATGCTGCGCATGCGCGAAGCGCCGCGGGTCGAGGTGGCGTTCGTCGACTCCGACGCGCCGCCCACCGGCGTGGGAGAGCCCGGAACTCCACCGATCGCCGCGGCCGTCGCGAACGCCGTCTTCGCGGCCACGGGCGAGCGGCTGCGGGATCTTCCACTGCGGCTGCCGAAGAACGCCTGAGGGGGTTCGGCCGGCCCTACCCGGTCGGCGACGTGTAGAACTGGCTGTACCAGCGGCGGAACTCGGGGATTCGAGAGTCCACCTCGTTGAGCGCCGGTTTCTCGCGGTAGACCTTGTGCTCCCAGATCGGAATGTCGTTGTCCCACTGCGCGAACACGGCTTCCGTGAGGGTGCTCGCGAAGGTCTCGGCGGCGGCGGGATCATCGAGCTTGCCGACACTCACCAGACCGCGCAGCTCGATGCGCTCCTCGTCGATGGGTGTCACGTACAGGCGCTGCAGGGCTTTCAGACCCGAGCCCTTGGGAACGAGGGTCGCCGCGGAGAGGCCCGGACCGTGGCAGATACTGAGCCCCTCCATGACGGATTGATCCAGGCGCAGCTCGGGAACGAGTGCCTCGGGATCGGATTCGATCTGGAATTCGAGCACCGGGCCCTCGTTCCGCGTCTCGCCGACGGCGCGCACCAGGTGCGTCTGGTGGATGAAGCGAAAGTGTCCGAAGTCGGCGCTGTTCTCCATCACCTCCTGGGGATGGCCATGGATCGTGCGGCGCATCGCCATGGGCTCCGTGAGTTCCTCGTCATCGAATAGCGGCATCTCCCAGTCGGGGTCGCCCCCCTCGAGATCGTGCCACGCCAGGATCACGCCGCTCTGCTCCCGCACCGACCAGGCACGAGCAGTGGCCGTGGCGGGAATGCGCTTTCCATAGGGCATCCCCGTGCACGCGCCGTCGCGGCCGAAGGACCAACCGTGGAACGGGCACACGAGATTCTCCCCCTCCACCGTCCCACCGTGACCGAGGTGAGCGCCGAGGTGTGGGCAGTGGGCGTCGAAGAGAGTGGCCTCACCCGCTGTGGTGCGGAACAACACGAGGTCGCGACCGAAGTACCGACACGGCTTCACCTCTCCGGGAGCGAGCGCGGCCGACACGTCGACCGCGAACCAGCCGCGCGGGTACGGGGGAAGGTTGATGCGACCGCTCATTGGATCCTCCCTCGGCGCGCTCCGGTGCGCCGGTTTCGCTCGAGAGGCTGCGCGGCTCGAGAGGCTCAACCCGTTCTCGAGATTGATCAACGGTCTCGGAACCCGTGAAACCCGCGCATGCTTCTCTCCGACATTCTTCAGGCTGCAGAGCACCGTGTCCACCCACTTCACGCGCGTTCCGGGTAAACGACCTGCGGAGGACGGGAACCACCCGAACAGGCCGTGGCAGAGCGCAAGTCGCGCATCCGTCCACGCGAACGACCGCGCGCACGAGTATGAAGTTCGTGCTATGGCTCGACCGTTCCAGCGACCCGGCGCCGTACGCCGAGAGGTAGGTCATTGATTCGGGCGATCAGGCTCATCCCGGTCCTCGTGTTGTCGACGCTGCTGCTGGAGAGCGCAGGATGTGGTGCGCCCGAGGAACGGCGACCCGACGTCGTTCTGGTCATCCTGGATACGACCCGCGCGGACCATCTCTCCTCGTACGGCTATGAGCGTGAGACCACTCCCAATCTGGATCGCCTCGCACTGGAAGGCGAGCGATACGAACTGGCGTTCGCCCAGTCCAACTGGACGTTGCCCAGCGTCGCCACTCTGCTCACCGGCGAACCCCCGCACCGTCACGGAGCCGGACGGGCGGGAGACAGCATTTTCGGTATCCGCGAGTCGGTGCCAACGCTGGCGGAACGATTCGCCGAACACGGCTACCGCACCGGCGCGATCATCAACGTGGTCTGGTGCAATCCCAGGATCTCGTCCTTGGACCGCGGCTTCGAGCACTACGATTTCGCCAACACGAACCCCACGAACCTGGGACACCGCGACGCCCGGGCCACCACCGACGCGGCGTTGAGCTGGCTGCGCGGCCTCGGCCGGGACCCGGTGTTCCTGGTCGTCCATTATTTCGATGCTCACCTGACCTACGACCCGCCCGCTCCCTACGACACCCTGTTCGAATCCGGCCCTTCCTCCCGGGTGCCCACGGGCTTCGGCAGCGCCGGTCAGGTACAGGAGATCCGCGATGGAACGCTTCCTCTCAGCCCGGAGCAACGGGCTGCGTTGATCGCTCGATACGACGGCGAGTTGCGGTTCATCGACGAGCAGTTCGAGCGCCTGAGGGAGGGGTTGGAGGAGATGGGTCGCTGGGACGACGCCCTGATCGTCGCGGTAGGCGATCACGGAGAGGAGTTCTGGGACCACGGCGGTTTCGAACACGGCCACAGCCACTACCGGGAGCTATTGCACGTGCCGTTGATCGTACGCCGGCCCAACGGACCTCGGGGGCGTGTCGTCGGCGAACGAGTGCGTCAAATGGACGTCGCGCCCACACTGCTCGAGTTCGCGGGAATCGCGCTGGCGGATGCGCTGCCGGGCCGGCCCTTGGGCGGCAAAGCAGCGCCGTACAGCATCGCGGAAGGGAGTCTATGGACCGGCGATCTGCTCTCGGTACGCAGCGACTCCGGTACCTTGATCCTGAATCGCGACACGGGATCGGCTCGCTACTTCGGACCCGACGATCGCCTCGAGCGGACCCCGCGGCCCGCCCCCGCCGACCTGAAGAAGATCCTCGAATCGCTGCCTCGACCTCGCACATCTGACGATGCGCCGAATCCCCTGACCGAGGAGGAAAAGGCGGCGCTGCGCGCTCTGGGCTACTTGCCGTAGCGAGGCACCTTCCAGAGCGCGTCCTGTCGATGCGCATCCGTCTCGGCGCGGCTTTCCTCGAGGACTCGATCCGATGCTGCCGAGCCACGAGGTGCGCAGCGGCAGAAATCGAAGGTCGGGTCCGGCTTCCTGCCGACGCCCAGCGAAAAAAAGAGCTCGGCTGACAGCGCCCCGTCACTCGGCGAGGAAGTCGTCGAGTTTCGGCGCGTTCTCCGTCGTGGTGATGAGGAGCACCCGGTCGCCGGGTTCGATGCGATCGGAACCGCCGGGTAGGAGCAGCTTCTCGTCTCGGAGCAGCGCGGCAACGAGAACCCCGCTGGGCAGCTTGATCTCGGAGAGGGTACCGCTGGTGAGCACGGTTCGTGGGGAGGCCTCGACATCGACGATCTCGATGCGGTCCTCGAGGAGCTGCGCCACCGAGCGAATGCGCCCGCCGCGAATCTGTTCGAGCGTCAGCCCGATGACCAGAACGCGCGGCGAGATGATCGCGTCGATGCCGATCTGGCTGACGAGCGGCACGAGGTCCGGGTTGTCGACCAGCGCGACCACGCGCCCCGCTCCGAGTCGCTTCGCGAGGAAGCCCGCCACCAGATTCGTCTCGTGGTCGGGAGTGACCGCGACGAACGTCGAGACATTCTGGATGTCTTCTTCCTCGAGAAGCGCCTGGTCGGTGACCCGACCGTGGAGCACGATCGCACCCGGGAGCGTTTCGGCCGCCTGCTTTGCGATCGCCTCGTTCTCCTCGATCAGGACCTCGCGCCGCTCCCCCGTCCCGAGACGGCGGACGAGTTCCTGTCCAATGGCGCCGGCGCCGGCGATCATCAGGTCGCGCCGATCGTCGTGGTGGACGTCCACCAGCGCGAGCATGCCCTCGAGGTGCTCGCGGTCGATCGCGAAGTAGACGAGATCGTCGACTTCGATCTGATCGTTGCCGTGCGGAATGATCCAGTCGTCCATGCGGTGGATGGCGACCGCCTTCGTCGGATTCTTGGCGAACAACACGAGATTCATGTCCTCCACCCGCAGACCGGCGAGGTCGGAGCTCTCGCCGATGCGGAATCCGGCGACGAGAAGCTGACCGTCCATGAACGAAACCACGTCCATCGCGCCGGGCACCTCGAGCAGCTGCGCAATGCGGTCGGCCGCCGCCTGGTCGGGATTGACGTAGACGCAGCGCTCCGTCCGGTCCTTCGCCATGAAGTCGAAGCACTCCTTCATCCCGGGATCCTGCAGACGCACGACGATGCGCGGTACGTCGAACAGCTGCAGGGACAACATGCCCACGATCATGTTCGCCTCGTCGGAATTGGACATGGCGATCACGAGATCGGCGGTCTCCGCGCCGGCGCGCCGCAGCACACCAACGACCGCGCCGTTCCCTCCAATGACGTGAACGTCGAGTGTCTCGGAGAGCTTGCGGGCGCGCTCAACGTCGTCGTCGACCAGGGTGATGTCGTGCTGGTCACGCGTGAGACGCTCGGCGAGGGTCGTCCCTACGAGTCCACCGCCGACGATGACGATTTTCATTTCCCCCCTCGGGTCGGCCGCTGCGCCGGAATCAGATGGCGGGAGGGTACTGATTCCCGTGGATCAGGAGAAGTGCGCGGGAATCACGGCCATGGCGATCGAGCTCACCGCGAAGCACGCAACGGCGATGAGAAACGTATAGCCCACGACGTCGCCGAAGCGCAGCCGAGTCACGGCGAGGATCGGGATCGCAAAGAACGGCTGGATGAGATTCGTCGTGGAGTCGCCGTACGCGTAGGAGAGCAGAACGGTAACGACGGAGACGTCGAGCTGCGCACCCGCCGGGATCAGGTAGGGCGCCTCGATGAGCCACTTCGAACCCGCGGACGGCACGAAGAGGTTCATCACGGCGGAGTAGACATACACGACGAACGGATAGGTCTGCTGGGTCGAGATCTGCGCGAAAAGGCTGCCGATCCAGGTCCCGAGCCCGGTGTTCTGCATCAGCCCGAAGATGCCCGCGTAAAACGGGAACTGGACGATGATTCCCCAGGCGGCGTCGACGCCCTGGCGACACGCGCGCAGGAACGACACGGGATGACCGTGTAGAACGAGCGCGGCTCCGAGAAACAGCGCGTTGTACGCGTTGATGGTCCAGCTGGTGCCGAAGCCGCGGGTCGCGATCGAGTGTCCGAGGGGATACACGAGCAGGATCGCCGCGAGCCAGATCCAGCCGCGGAAGGCGTCGATGCGGTCGGCCGGCGTTTCGGGCGTGCCACCGGAATCCGGCGGCGTCGGCAGGATTGCGGCGAGCTGTTCGTCACTGAACGTAATCGGGTTCTCGCGCGGGTGGAGCGCAACCACCATGGCGAGCCCCACCGCCGCGATGACGAACAGATAGGCGAGGTTGAACGTGTTGAAGAGCGTCTCCGTCACCGGGTAGAGGCGATCGACCACCGCCGCCCCATTCGCCGGATCGAGGAGCGGGTTGCCCGGGGTCGCGAGGATGAGCGGCGCCGAGCCGGAGAGACCACCGTGCCACACGGTTCCGAGTCCGAGGTAGGCGGCGGCGACCACCACGCGGATGTCGGCCCGCGGATTGCGGCGACACACGAACGGGACGAACAGCGCACAGGCCACCAGACACAGCGCCCAGTTGACGTAGCCCGTGACGAGGGAGAACAGGCCGGCGAGCAGGACGGCCTGGGTGGGACGCTCCGGGTCCGGGAGCGATGCGACCCGGTCGAGCAACCGGAAGACCGGCCGCGACGACACGCACGCGTGCGCCGCAACCATCGCGATCGTGAACTGCATCGCGAGCGCCAGCAGCCCCCAGACTCCGTCGCCCCAGGCGAGAACGGCCTCTTCTACACCAGCCCCCGCTCCGACCACGGCGAGGACCAGCGCCGTCGCAGTGAGGAGCATGCACACCACCCACGCGTCGGGCACAAAGCGCTCGGTGATGCGCGTGAGGGCAGCGCCGACGCGGCCGACGGTCGCGAACATCAGCCGAGCATCTCCAGGGGGTCGAGCACGGTGCGCGTGTCGAATCTGCTACTGCGGACCGTACCGCTCGGTCGCCTGCTCGGGCGTGAGCCCCGACACCTCGGCGATCCTCGCGAGTGTTGCCGCGTCCTCGAGGTCCTCGCGGCGGATTCTCTCCTGAAGTGCCAGGGCCGTGGCGTAGCTCGCCGACTTCACGTCGACGCCGCGCACGCGCGCCTTGCCCGTCGCGGGATCGACGATCTCGGAGAACGGAATCGGCACGATCTCCCCGCGCTGCCGTGTGATCAGACAGCTCGACGTACCGTCGAGCAGCGTCTGCACGGCGCCGACGCCGAGGTCGCGCGTGTAGTCGCGATCGAAGGCGGTCGGACTGCCACAACGAAGCTCGTAGCCCACATCCTTTTCGCCGATCGTCACCTTGACCCCGCGCGCTGCGAAGCTCTCGGTGACCGCGTCCTTCAGGATCTTCGCGATGGGCATCTGGGCGAGGCTCAAATTGCCGTGTTCGTCGCGGGGCACGTCGGCCAGGATCGGGTCGTCGGGATCGAAGTACTCCATGACTCCTTCGGCGATCACGGCGACACCGTCGGGCCGACCCTCCGACAGCCGCTTGACGATGGCCCCCTCGAGCACGCGGACGACATCGTCGAGACGCAGCGGCCGCGACGGGAACTCCTCGGGAATCACCACCACCGGTGCCCCGGCCGCCTTGCCGGCACCGAGTGCCAGGTGCCCCGCCGAGCGCCCCATCATCACGATGAAGAACCAGCGGCTCGTGGTGCGCATGTCCTCCTGGATCCGCTCGACGACCGTGGTGGCGTGTTCGCGCGCGGTCTCGAACCCGAACGTGGGGATCCCGGGCGGTAGCGGCAGATCGTTGTCGATGGTCTTGGGAACGTGCACCACTTCGAGGCCGCCGCCGCCGGCTTCCGAGACGCGGTTTGCCGACGACGCGGTGTCGTCCCCACCGATCGTGATGAGGTAGTCGACGCCGAGCTCGGTGAGGGATTTCACGGTGTTCGACAGGTGCTCCGGCTGCTTCGTCGGATTCGAGCGCGCGGTGCGAAGAATCGAGCCCCCCTCGAGATGAATGCGCGCAA
This sequence comes from Myxococcales bacterium, assembly GCA_013215605.1. Classification (GTDB taxonomy): domain Bacteria; phylum Myxococcota_A; class UBA9160; order UBA9160; family SMWR01; genus JABSQW01. Next base: position 17,535 of record JABSQW010000115.1, on the reverse strand, counting down.
CCTGCGACTTCTGCAGCTCGACCACGTGGGATGTGTCGCCCTCCATGATCCACTTGAAGCCGTCCAGGACGCCGATGACGCGGTGGCCGCGATTCAGGGCGTGAACGGCGGCCGCGCCGATCACGCCGTTGATGCCCGGTGCGGGCCCCCCGCCCACAATGATGGCGAACGTACTCATGATCCCCCCTGCTTGAATCTCGCTCAGCGAATCCGATGGAGTGGACGTGGCTCAGCGGTTGAAGAATACGCCGAACAGCTCGTCGGCCCAGGACTTCGGCGGCTTGGGCTTCGGCTTGCGCGTACGCGCCGACGGCTTCAGCCGCGGAGCAGCGGCGCGCCGCGTCGGTCGGGGCGCCGCCAGCCGGCCACTTGCGTCCAGCTCGACGAGCACCTCCTCGGCGAGCGCGCGCAGTTGGCCGTGCACGGCGGTCCCGCGCCCGTGGTGGAGGATCGACTTCGGCTTGTCCGTTCCCGAATTGAGCATCTCGACGCGCGGGCTGCGCGAGATGGTGGTCTCGTAGCGCGACCATCCGTTCTCGGCGACGGCGGCCTCGAGGGTCTCGACGAGCGGTCGGGCGGGGTCCCCGAGCTTGGTGCGTCGGTCGACGAGCGTCAGCAGAACGCGAGCTTTGTCCGCGCCGATCCGCGACTGCTCGAGGATGCGCATCACCTTCGCCGCTTCGTCGAGCGACGCGTGGTCGGCGATCGGCACGAGGATGCGATCGGCCGCCTGGAAGGCGTTCTTCGTGAGCGCTTCGAGATCACTCTTCGTGTCGAGGATGACGATGCCGCCCCACTCGGTGTGATCGATCAGGCGTCGCAGCGCGTGCGGATCGCCCGCGCGCGCCTTGAGGCGCGACACATCGGTGGGCGCGGGTACGTAGTGGACGCCGTACTCCCCGAGTCGGATGACGCTCGAAAAGCTCCGCTCCGCCCAGGCGTGCTTCAGGTTCTTCGCGCCGCGGTCGAGCGCGCCGATCGAAAACATGCGATCGAGCGTGCGCTGATCGTCGAGACTCACGATGAGGATGGGCAGGTCTTCGCGCAGTGCGCGCAGGTAGATCGCGAGATTCGACGCGACAGTGGTCTTGCCGACGCCACCCTTGTTGCAGGAAACGGCGAGCACCCAGGGGCGAATGGCGCGGTCGGAGGGGGCGTCCATCGCGGCGAAGATACCACTGCCCCCGTCGGGTCCGGTAGCATGAATCCGTGACGGCCCTCGGCGTGATCCCCGCCCGCTACAACTCCTCGCGCTTTCCCGGCAAGGCGCTGACGCCGCTCTGCGGGCGGCCCATGATCGAGTGGGTGTGGCGAGGCGCCCGGGCGGCGAAGACCCTGGCGCGGGTGGTGGTGGCGACGGACGACGAGCGCATCGCCGACGTCTGTCGCGCGTTCGGTGCAGAGGTCGCGCTCACGCGAGACGATCACCGCACGGGCACCGACCGAACCGCCGAGGTGGCCGTGGCGACCGATCACGAGATCGTGGTCAATATCCAGGGCGACGAGCCCCTCATCGAGGGCTTCGCGATCGACGCGGCCGTGGACGCCCTCCGAGAGGCGCCGGACGCAGCGATGTCGACCGTCGTGCACGCGGTCACGGATACCGATGTCGCCGACCCCCACCGCGTAAAGGTCGCCCTCGATACGAGCGGCAACGCCCTCTACTTCTCACGCAGCGTGATCCCCGCGGTGCGCTCGGGGGGCGTACCGCCCCGTTACTGGCAGCACGTGGGCCTGTACGCGTACCGACGCGCCTTTCTCCTCGAGCTCGCCGAGCTGCCTCCGACTCCCGCAGAACGCGCAGAGGGCCTCGAGCAGCTGCGCGCCCTCGAGCACGGTTGCCGGATCCGCTGCGCCGTCCTCGAGGGGTACCGCAGCGTCCCAGTCGACATCCCCGCCGATGTCGCCCGCGCCGAGGCTCGCCTACGCGAGAGCGGCCGGTGCTGACCGGGACGAAAATCCCACATCTTGAACGAGACCTGGGGCGCGCGTCGTGCCCCACACGGAGGAACCGATGGAGACCCACCTGACCGCCGACACCGTCCGGGAATGGGGCCGCCGCTTCTCGAATTGGGGCCGCTGGGGACCCGACGACCAGCGCGGCACCCTGAACTTCATCACGCGCGAAAGGGTCCTCGCAGCGTGCGCCCTCCCCCGCAGCGGCCGGGTGATCTCGTGTGGTCTGCCCTTCCACGCCGAGGGTCCGCAATCCGGACCGCCGGGCCGCGCGAACCCCGCGCACCGGATGCTCACCACGGGCGGTCAGACTCTCGACGGCGGCGTCGAGTTCGCGGACGACGCCGTCGACATGCCCCTGCAGTGCGCCACACAGTGGGATTCGCTGGCGCACGTCTTCTATGACGGTCGGATGTACAACGATCGCCCCTCGTCGGGGATCACCGAGCAGGGCGCCGAGGCAAACTCGATCGATCGGGTGGCCGACTCGTTCGTCGCGCGCGGGGTGCTGCTCGACCTGCCCCGGGTCCTCGGTGTGGCGGGGCTCGATCCCGGAACGCCCGTCACGCCCGACATGCTCGACACGAGCGCGGAGCGCTGCGGCGTCACGGTCGAGCCCGGTGACGTACTTCTCGTGCGAACCGGGCACATGGCGCGCACCCGCGCAGCGGGAAGTCTGCACGGCTACGCGAACGGCCCGGCCCCCGGACTATCGGTCCACTGCGCGCGCTGGCTCTACGAGCGCGAAGTCGCCGCCGTGGCCACCGACACGGCGGCGCTCGAGGTCATCCCCAGCGAGGTGCCCGAATGTTTGATTCCCTTCCACATGATCGCCATCCGCGACATGGGCATGTCGCTCGGTGAGATGTTCGACCTCGACCCGCTCGCGAGCGCGTGCGCCGAGGACCACGGCTACGCGTTTCTCTTCAGCGCACCGCCGTTGCCGTTCCTGCGGGCCGTCGGGTCGCCGGTGAATCCGATCGCGATCAAGTAGAGAGGGGCCCACCATGGAGTGCGCGCGGTAGAAGCCGTCCGGATTCTGTCGCGTGCTTCCGCAGCAGGATATCCTCGCCCTACCGGGGCACACCGCCGCGCGACAGGCAGGCGGAGAGCGTCGAGAACAGCCTGCTAGCGCCAACCTGGCAGCTCACGATTTCGGCGTTCATCTCGTCGGACGTGACCGTCCGGGCGCTCGCCCACCAGTTCGGCTTCTCCTCGCACGGCGGCTCCGCGCAGGCCTCGGCCGCGGTGGCGCCGGCGGCCTCGCTCGGAGCGCCGTCGTCGGTACAGCTCGTCAGCAGGTTGGCGGACAGCACGATCATCAGGACGTGCGTGCGCATGGTCTTCCCTCCGGGCCGGAGCGACCCGCGGGACGCAGCGGCTCTGACGCCTCTTGGATCGGCAACCGGTCCGGCGACCTGAGATCGCGGCTTCGGACACTCGCAGGACGCGGGGGCGCGCGATGCGCTGCAGATGTCCACGTCCTCTGAACTGATCGACGCTGAATTTCCCGGTCGTGTGTCGCCCGTCACGAGGAGGCGTGGGGGGCGAACGATTCCGTGTCGCTCGGGCGGGAAGCCCGCAGCGAGTGCGCGAGGAGCGCGCAAGGAAGAAAAAAAAGCCCCGGGAGCGAATTACGCGGCTACGGCGTCCGCACTCCCGGGGCGGTGGCGCTGGGAACTTGCATCCCGGTCGCCGAAATGAATCAAGCAATTCGGGGCGTTAGGACGCCGCCACCTCACTCGCCGTAGAACGTTGATGATGCACCGAATTACCTCCATCCCGGCGTAGAGCACTTCCAGCGAGGCCCAGACCCCGCTTCGGCCCCGGTTTCCAGGGTGGTCGCCGAGCCCGCCCCTCCGGGTCGCCCACCCCTACCCGACCCCAATGGCCTGGAGGGACAGACTCGGGAGCGAGTGAGGCTCCCTTATACGGAAACGTATCGGATGGTCGCTGTGGGGACCACAGGCCGTATCGGGGATGCCCGCGGGGGGGATCGTGTACTCTGCGGCGATTCTGCGGTCCCGCGACCGAGGCAGCGACCCCATGGCCACCAGCACCCTCCTCGTCACCTGCTCCGATCAGCGCGGCATCGTCGCCGCACTCGCCCAGGTCCTGTTCGAACACGGTGCCAACATCCTCGACGCGGACCAGCACACCGACAGCGAGGCGGGGGTGTTCTTCCAGCGCATCCGCTTCGACACGGCTGAGCTGCGCACCGACCGCGCGACCCTCGAGTCCGCCATCGCCGAGGTCGCCGACCGGCTCGGCATGCGCTGGCAGATCTCGGACGACGCTCGCCGCAAACGCGTGGCCATCTTCGTCTCGAAGACCGACCACTGCCTGTACGACCTGCTGCTCCGACACCGCGCGGGCGAACTCGTGTGCGACATCGCGCTGATCGTGAGCAACCACGCCAATCTCGAGGCCGTCGCGGAGCAGTTCGCCATCCCCTACCACGTCTTCCCCATCACTCGCGAGACGAAGGCCGCTCAGGAGGGCTCGGAGATCGAGCTGCTCGAGACGGAGAACGTCGACCTCGTCGTACTCGCCCGGTACATGCAGGTGCTCACCGATAAGTTCATCGCGCACTTCCCGGCGCGGATCATCAACATCCATCACTCCTTCCTCCCCGCCTTCAGCGGCGGGAGCCCCTACCACCAGGCTCAGGCGCGTGGCGTCAAGCGCGTCGGGGCCACGGCCCACTACGTCACGAGCGAACTCGACGAGGGACCGATCATCGAGCAGGACGTCGTCCCGACGTCTCACCGCGACTCCGTCGCCGATCTGACGCGCAAGGGTCGCGACGTCGAACGCAACGTCCTGTCGCGCGCCGTACGCTGGCACCTCGAGGACCGTGTCGTCGTCTACGGCAACAAGACAGTGGTCTTCGCGTGATCGACTTCCGCGTCGCGGGACTCATCGTCGTGTTTCTCGTGGCAGCAGTCAGCTGGCTCGCAACGTGCGCCGCGTATCAGTTCGACGAGGTGGCCGCCGGCGTGCGCCCCCTCGACGCGCGCTACTTCAACCACCTCACCGTCGTCACCATCGGCACCGGGGGTGCGTACGAGAACAAGGCGCGGCTCGGTCCGTCGACAGCCGTCGCGATCGAGCGGAGGATGCTGCTGGTGGACGCGGGCCGCGGGGTGGCGGATGCGCTGCGCGCGGCGGAAGTCCCCGTTTCACAGCCCGAGGCCGTGTTGCTCACGAGCCTGTTGCCCGAGAACACAATCGGCCTGGACGATCTCCTTTTCACCCGCTGGCTCGACCCGAGGAGCGCACCGCTCCTGCTGATCGGGCCCCCCGGCACCGCCGAGTTCGCGCGGTTGCTACTCGAGACCCACGGCGGCGGCCTCGCCGCCATGGGCGAGGGCCTCGGGGTCGACCCTCCCGGCCCGCTCGACGTGCGCGAGGCCAACGATGGCTTTCAGATCGCGATCGGCGGTATGCAGGTCGTCGCCGGAGCGATGCCGGGGCTGCCCACCGATACGCTCGCGTGGCGCATCTACGGCGGCGATCGCAGCATCGTCGTGGCCGGCCCGGGTCGCGCGGGCGAGGCGCTCATCGAGTTCGCGAAGGGGGCGGACCTCCTCGTGGCCGAAGCGGTCAGCGTCCCCGAAGGCGAGGTCGCGGCCGCCCAGCTCGAACTCACCGAAGCGGAAGCCTCCCGCCTCGCTCACGAGGCGAAGCTCCACACACCGCTCGAGGCGATCGGTGCCCTCGCTCACCGCGCCGGGGTGGGCGCCCTCGCCCTCGTCCGCCTGCGTCCGCCGCCGGTGTTCGAGTCGCAGTATTCCGGCGTCGTCGCCGAGTCGTACGGCGGCACCATCCTGATTCCCGAGGACGGCGAAGACCTCGTGCCCTGAGCCCGCTCGACTATCCGGATCCGCCGCCGCCGGAGATGTCCTCGAGATCTCGGCGGGCGGTTTCCGGAAGACACAGCGCGAGCACCGCCGCCGCCGCGGAGACGAACACCACGGCGCGCACGGCCACCGCGATGGACGTCCCCATCGGCGTGAACCAGGTGATGAGCCAGAGCGCAGCGGCGGAACCGAGGGTCTCGACGAGGATGAGCACTCCCGTCGCCGTGCCCCGCGACGACGTCGGGAAGAGCTCGGTTGCGAGAGCCCGAACGATCATCGACCCCCCGGTGGTGGTAAAGGCCAGGAGTGGCCACGCGACGATCAGCAGCCAGGCGCTACCGCCGTTGTAGAACGCGAGGCCGAACAACGGCATCGTTGCGAAGATCGCGCAGCCGACGATCCGACGGCCGAAGCGATCGCCGAGGCGCCCGGTGAGGGTGTTCCCGATGACGCCCACGACCCCGCCCGTGAGGTACATCAGCGAAAACTCCCACGGCGCCCAGCCGTGATCGGTCAGTACGTAGTCTGCAGCGAGCGCGTGCACCGGTCCCGTGGCGGCGGAACTGAACGCCGCGATGCCGATGACGCACAGCGTGCGCACCGGATGCCTCGTCGAGAGCGCGACGATCGGCCCGATCCATTCGCCCAGCGCGAAGGCGGCGCGTGCTCCCGTCGCCCGCTCCCGGGTGAAGCGGGCGGTCTCGCGTACGCGGGCGCGGAAGTACGGCATCAGCGCGAGCGGTACGACACCCACGACGTAGAGCGACCGCCATCCATACGGCAGCCACTCGATCATCGAGAAGAGCAGCGCGCCCAGCCCGACTCCCAGGGCGCTGAACGCCCCGAGAATCCCGATCGACCAGCCGCGGTGCGCGGCCGGGACCTCCTCGGCCACGATCACGTAGGCCTGTGCCACCCCGGTGATGAGAAACGTCCGGGCGAAGATCTGGACCAGGATGAACTGTTCGATGCTCTGCGTGAACGCGGTCGCGAGCGTCGCGAAGCTCGAGCCGACGATGCACAGCAGAAAGACGCGGCGGCGCCCGAAGACGTCACCGAAGGGGATGAGGAAGAACGCGGGGATCGCCCCGAGCCGGAACCAGGCCGAGACGCGACCGATCTCCGATTGGGGAAGCCCGAAGTCCTCGCGAATGTACTTGATGGCCTGCGCGGCCATGGTGATGTCGTAGCCCTCGAAGTAGATCGCCAAGGCGACGGCGCCGATCAGGCTCAGCTGGCGCGCATCCACCTCGGGGGGCACCCGCCCGAGAATCGGCGGAATCCACCAGGGATTCCCGGGCCTCTGCGTGGCGGCCTCGGCGGCGGCGGGAGACATGGCGTCGGTCAGTCCGCGGCAGCCCAGGCAGGTGCTCGAACGAGGGACGCATAGACGCTTCGCTCTCCGCTGAAGCTTCGACGCCCGTGCATCACGACGAAGTTGTCGACGAGCGCGACGTCCCCGGCCTGCCAGACGACATCGACCGCCATCTCCTCCGCCAGCGACTCGGCGAGTTCGATATCGGCGGCGTGAACCGGAGTTCCGTCGCCGAACGTCACAGCGGTTGCGGGGTCGTTGCGGACGTCCCGCCAGCCGCGCGTCGCAATCAGCTGGTTGAAGAACGCCTTGCGACCGGACTCGTCGCGGTGGACCGCGGGAAGCGTGGGGCTGGTGGCGCAGAGGCAGCCGTCGTCGCGCCACTCCCACGTGTACCCGAGACTCCGGAGCTTCGTCTCGGCTCGCTCCCGCGTCGCGACACCCAACGTGCTGCGCCAGCTTCGGCCGAGCGCCGAATCGGGATCGTCCTCGTCGGGCAGGACGTTCGTGTAGCGCAGGCCCCTGCGCTCGCAGTCGACCGCGAAGTCGGGCGCCCGCTCGCTGAGTCTTCGAAACAGCAGGTCGGAACGACACAGCGACGTCGCGCCGCCGCGATCCGCCGGCCGGTGACAGAAGAAGAACAGGCGACTCGGACAGACCGGGGTCTGGGCCATCTCGTGGTGGAGGCGGATGGTCGCGCTCGGAGGCGCCTCGTTCGCCGTGAAGACACGTTCGGTGAGGTTCACGCGCACCGCGTTGGACAGCGATTCGTCGTAGGAGAACGACTCGAATCCGAAGGCCGCGACGAATGCATCGAAGTCGGCGGCGGAACCGAGGGGGAAGCCGCGAAACAGCAGGGCGCCGTGCGCGGAGCTGCGTTGGATCAACTCGTCGCGCTCGCGCACGACCCAACGACACACCTCGACGAGGGTCGCGCGTGGACTTCGACAGGCGAGCGCCGGCGGGAAGGGCTCACCGTCGAACGTCCGTGCCTCCGGGTGGTTCACGGTTTCGACGCTGAGCTCTTTGCCGATCACTGCGGTTCGCCCTCCCCCGCCGAGGATCCCAAGCTTCCGGCGTCGGCACCCAGAGTACACTCCACGAGTCCGCTCAACAGGAGGTGCGATTGGTGGAACACACCGTGCGCTACGGGATCATTGGCACCGGAATGATGGGGCACGAGCACGTCCGCAATCTGGCGCTGCTGCCGGGAGCCGAGGTCGTGGCCTACGCCGATCCCGAGTCGAGCTCGCGCTGGTGGACGCGGCAGCTCATCGGATCCGAAGCCGACGAATACGCCGACTATCGCGACCTCCTGAAGCAGGCTTCGGTCGACGCGATCGTGATCTCGTCGCCGAACCACACCCACCGCGAGGTGCTCGAGCACGTCTTCGATACCGACATGCACGTACTCGTCGAGAAACCACTCTGCACCACCGTCGACGATGCGCGCTTCGTGGTCGAGCGCGCCGAGGCCCACGCGGGCGTCGTGTGGGTGGGCATGGAGTACCGCTACCTGGCGCCGATCGCGCGGCTCCTCGAGGAGGTGCGAGCCGGTAGCGTCGGTCGGCTTCGGATGCTGGCCATCCGCGAGCACCGCTTCCCGTTTCTTCCGAAAGTCGGCGATTGGAATCGCTTCGCGCGCCACACCGGCGGAACCTTCGTCGAAAAGTGCTGCCATTTCTTCGACCTCATGCGCCTGATCACCGACTCCGAACCCGTTCGCGTCTTCGCGTCCGCGGCCCAGGACGTGAACCATCTCGACGAAGAATACGCTGGCGAGGTGCCCGACATCCTCGACAACGGCTACGTGGTGGTCGACTTCGAGAGCGGCGCCCGCGGGCTCCTCGACCTGTGCATGTTCGCGGAGGCGGGACGCAACGAACAGGAGATCGCCGCTACGGGGGACGCCGGAAAGGTCGAGTGCTTCCTCCCGGAATCGACTGTGGTGGTCGGACGCCGCAGCCCGCGTTCGCTGGAGATCGAGCAGCTCGCGGTCGACGCCGAGATCGAGGCGGCGGGAGGCCACCACGGCTCGACGTACGTCGAGCACGAGCGCTTTCGCGCGGCGATCGTAGGGGGCAGCGGCCCGGCCGTCAGTGCTTCGGACGGGCTTCGGGCCGTCGTCATGGGCGCTGCCGCCGAGTTGTCCGTCACCGAGAGTCGCGTCGTGGAGATCGCCGAACTCCTCGTCTGAGCGCGAAAGCGTCTCGCTGATCGGGCCTGCGCGGGCTCCGTCCCCTGCTCTCCCCGACGCAGACCCGGTAAGATCGGGTCCCCCCAACGAGGAGCTCCAGCGTGCCGAGAGTCGCCCCCCTGGCAAGAGACGAGCTCGCCGAGTTCGAAGCTTTCTTCGAGATGATCGAAGGCGTCATGGGCTTCGTGCCCAACAGCATGCTCACGCTGGGTCGCTCGCCCGAGCTGCTGCGCGCCTTCGCGGGGCTCTCGGGCGCCGTTCTCGGGGGCACCAGCCTCGATCCCGGCCTTCGCCAGCTCGTCGCCTTCGTCGCGAGCACGGCGGCGGGCTGCCGCTACTGCCAGGCCCACACGAGCCACAGCGGCGATCACCTGGGCGTTCCCCCGGAGAAGCTCGAAGCGGCGTTCGAGTTCGACTCGAGCCCCCACTTCAGCGACGCCGAACGCGCGGCCCTGCGCCTCGCCCGCGACGCGGCCCTGGTCCCGAACGCGACGTCCGACGACCACTTCACGGAGCTTCGGCGCCACTTCGACGACAAGCAGATCGTCGAGATCGTCGCGGTGATCTCGCTCTTCGGCTGGCTCAACCGCTGGAACGACACGATGGCCACCGAACTCGAGAGCGGACCCCTGGCCTTCGCGGAGAAGCGCCTCGCGAGACAGGGGTGGGACGTCGGACAGCACGGCGGGTAGCGGTCGTCGCGAAACCGCTCCCGGCACGGCGCCGGCGACCTCCAGTGACCCGGGTGCGAAGTCCGGCGGCTGCCGCTGGGCTCACCCCGCTAAACCGTCAAGCCGGGACCGGGCACCCATTCGCGGCGCGGCTCCTCGCGTTCGAAACGGCGGAATGGAGAATCGTCGGGCCGGTCCCCGCGCTCGCCGATGAAACGGCGGAGCTGTTCGCGGTAGTAGGAGTCCCTGGGCGCCCGGGCAATCGCCTCGCGAATCGTCTCGGCTGCCAGTTCGGGGTGGCCGAGCTGAAACAGGATCTCCGCGAGGGTGTCGAGGATCTGGGGGGAGGCGCGGTTGGTCTCGAGGACCGCGCGTTGTGCCATCTCCAGTGCCGCCTGACGGTCTTGGTCCGACGAGTCCGGATCGATGGCGATCGTCCACGCGCGATCGTTGAGATCGAAGGGAGAGACATTCGGGAGTCCCGCGAGTCTCCGGTTGAAATCGGCCTGGAAGTGGGGATTCGCAAAGGCCACGAAGCCCGCCGCCCCCACCGCCGCTACGGTGATTGCCGCCACGAGCGCGGCGAGCCCGCGAATCGCGGTGCCGGGTCTCGCGCGCCCGATGTCGAGTCCGGTCAACAGGGCGGTCCCGACGAAGCCGGCCAGGAAGCCACCGATGTGCGCGCTCGCCGAGACGAACGGGATGGCGAGCATCAGGATGCCGTTCACGCCGAGGAAGAAGAACATCGAGCGCCGCGGGATCCGCAGCCAGGCCGGCAGTCGTTCGGTGCAGTAGAGCTCGAGCCACAGGCACGCCGCCGCGAGGCCGAACACGATGCCCGACGAGCCCACGAGGGCGCTGGGCGCGGCGACACCGCCGGCGGCCATGGCGGCGACTCCGGCGAGCCCCATGATGCACGCCGTGCGCGCTGGACCCAGAACGCGCTCGACGAGATTCCCGAGCGCCGTCAGTGCGAACAGGTTCAGCACCATGTGGAGCGGGAACTGCGGGACTCCGTGCAGGAGATTCCCCGTCACGAGGCGCCATAGGTCGCCGTCCTGCACGAACGGCAGACTGAAGTAGCCGACGTTCCAGATCCGCTCGCCCACCGCGAGATGGAGCGCGAAGACGGCGATGCAGATCGCGACGAAGATCCACGTCGTGATCACCGGGGCCGGATTGCGCGCGAGAGCATCCACCTCCGCCATCTGGGCGAGCTGTACGTCGCCACCGGGCCGATTCGCGAGAATCGCGAAGAGCGCACGGGCGAAGTCCTCTGGCCCCGTCTCGTTCGCGAACATCTTGCGCGGAATCACGTAGACCGAGCGCCGTGTGCCGAGCCAGATGGCGCGACTCGTGCCCGCGACGTGCGTGACGTCCTCATAGGGGGTGAAGGTGGATATCGCGCTGCGATTCGAGCGCGGGTGGTAGATCCCGTCCGCCTGGAGCTGAATGGCGCGCTTGTCGTGCAGCGCGAACGTATCCCGGGGGCCGTGGTAGCTCTCGAACATGCCCTAGGAGACTATGTGGCCGCCGCTCCGCAGACCACCCCACGAACCGCTAGCGCGTGCGGTAGCCGTTCAGTGTTCCGTGGATCATTCGCGCACACGTCTCGATGAGCTCGTTGCGCGTCGCGTGGAAGCGGTGAACCTCCCGCGCGTAGGCGGACAGGCCCTCGAGGATCTGGACGAGGGCCGACGCGGCCAGGTAGGGGTGAAGATCGTCCGGCAGGCGGCCCGCGTCCTTCGAGATGCGGATCTGCGTCTCGATCGACTCGATCAGTGGCCCGAGCGCCCGACGCCGAACGCGATGGAATCTGCGATCGCCGCGATCTGCCGAGTGGTTGCGCAGCAGGAGAACCGCCCGGTGGCTCTCCCAGTGCTCGACGAATCCCCGCGCCAGCGCCCGCGCACGCTCGAGCCCCGTGCGTCCGATCCAGACGCCGTCGAACAGCTCGAGCAGCGTCGACATCTCGTCGGCCGCCTGTTGTGCCAGAACCAGGGCCGCCTCTTCGACTTCGCGAAAGTAGTGGTAGAACAGTCCGGGGGAGGTCTCGGCCTTGCGGGCGATGTCGGCGACCGTCAGCTCCAGGACGCCCCGCTCCTCGAGGAGCTCCGCCGTGGCGTCGAGCAGGCGTTGGCGGGTCCTGAGCGCACGAGGCCCGAGCGTCCGACCCGTCGGAGCGGTTTCGCGCTGCGCCATTGGCGTTCAGCCGTCCTCGCCGAGCACCTCGGCGGCGGCCGACAGCGCCTGAACGGCTGCGGGAATTCCCGCGTACTGCGAGGTCTGCATCAGGACCTCGATCAGCTCTTCCCGCTTGATTCCGAGATTGAGCGCACCCATCAGGTGGCCCTTGAGCTCGTTGGTCTTTCCCAGTGCGGCGAGCTGCGCGACCGTGCACAGACTGCGGCTCCGGAGGTCGAGCCCCGGACGGGACCAGAACCCGCCGAAGCAGAACTCGGTGACCATCTTGAAGAAGTCGGGAGCGAGCTTCTGCGCGGGCATTCCGCCGCCGCCGGAGCGCTCACCCCACAGCTGCTTCGTCACTTCGAGCCCGCGGTCGAGAAGCGCTCGGTCGTCCGCCATTTCATCCCCTCCTTTGAAAACGCACCCGGTGGGCCGTTTGGTTGTTTCAAACCCGCTGGAGCAGACAGACCGTGCACACGCTGCCGCCGCCCACGAGATGGGCGAGCCCCGTGCGTGCCCCCTCGACCTGTCGGCGTCCGGCCTCACGTCGAAGCTGCACGGTCAACTCGTGGATCTGCGCCAGCCCCGTCGGTCCGCCGGGATGCCCGCGCGCGATCAGCCCGCCGTCGGTATTGAACGGGATCCTCCCGCCAATCTCCGTCTCGCCGTCGACCAGAAGCTTCTCCGCATCTCCCTCGGCACAGAACCCGAGCAGCTCGTAGTACTGGAGCTCCTCGACGGCGAAGGCGTCGTGGCAAAGTGCGACGTCCACGTCCCTGGGATCGATGCCGCTCTGTTCGTAGGCCTGATTCGCCGTATCCCGCGTCATGCTGGCCGGACCGACCACCGGTCCCAGGAACGTGTGCCCCGGGGTGTAGGTCTCGGATTGCAGAACCGCGGCCTTCACGCGGACCACCGGGCGCCCCGGATTGAGCTTCCGCGCCAGCTCGACCGAGCCGAGAATCGCGCACGCCGCGCCGTCGTCGACCGGACAAGTCATCATGGCGGTCATCGGCTCCGCCAGGGTCCTGGCCGCGAGCACCTCCTCCACCGTAATACGGTGATCCGGCTGGCGGTGGCTCTTCGGCGTGAGCGCGCCGTTGTTCCAGTTTTTCGCGGCGATTCTCGCGAAGTGCTCGGGCTTCGTCCCGCGCTCGTGCATGCGGCGCATCGCCCAGAGCGAGAAGTAGGCCGTAGGCAGGATCACGTTGTCGATCGCGTCGCGGCCTCCGCCACCGGCCCGCGGCGTGCTTCCCGCCGCCTCGGTCATCTTGTCGAAGCCGATCGCCATGGCAATCGGCGAGCGCCCGCTGGCCACCGCCCAGGCGGCGTCCCGGAAGCAGACGAGGCCGGTGGCCGATGCGTTCTCGACGTGCGTGACCGGAAGCCCCGTGAGTCCGAACTCCTTCATGGCTCGCACGCCGGTCATCGGACCCCCGAAGAGGTAGCCGACGAACGCCTCCGCGACGTCGCCGAAGCCGAGCGCGGCGTCGTCGAGGGCCAGAAAGCCGGCCTCCCTCGCGAGATCCAGCGGCGAGAGGTCGGGATAGACACCGAATCGCGTCATTCCGACACCGAGCACCGCGACGTCGTCGAAACTCATTCCGAGCCCCCCTCGGAGCGGGGACGAAAGCGATAGACGACGACGTCCCTCCCTTCGTCGTCCTGGCGAAGGGTCTCGAGTTCGAGCTGCATCTCCATGCCGATCGCGAAGTCGTCGGGTCCGCCGCGCAGGACCGCCTGGATCCGCGGGCCCTCGGGCAGATCCACCTGCCCCACCGCGTAGCCGCCGTCGTCGGCGCGCTGTGAGTTAAAAAGGGGCACGTAGAGATAGGTCCAGGTGTAGAGCGTTCCGCGGGGCCCGATGGACACGTCCGTCGTCTCGCGGTGGAGACAGCTCGCACAGACCTCGCGCCGCGGGAAGAAGGTCTCCTGGCACTTCTTGCAGCGCGAGCCGAAAAGCAGCGGAGCCTCGGCATCGCTCTCGGGAACGCTGAAGTAGCCGCTCTCGATCGGTACCCGTTCGCGTCCGGTTGCGCTCACGATTCCTCCGCCGGTCGGTCCCGCGGCGCCAGCTTCTTCGCGGGGATGTCGTAGAGTCGACACCAGTTCTCGCCGACGATTCTCTGCAGCGACTCCTCCGCGATGGGGAGCTTCGAGAGCGCGTCGAGCGAGTTGGGGAACTTTGAATCGCCGTGGGGATAGTCCGTCGAGAACACGAGGTTCTCGTCGCCAAACCATTCGACGTACTGGCGTGCGGGCTCCTCGTCGACCTCCACCGAGAGAAAGCAGTTCGAGCGGAAGTACTCGGACGGCTTCTTCGTCAGCTCCGGCGCCTCCGCGAAACCCACCCACTCGTAGTGCTCGTCGAGGCGGTGGAAGAGCCAGGGCGCCCAGGCACAGTTGCCCTCGAGCAGGGCCACGCGAAGGTCCGGGAACCGCTCGAGCACACCGCCCGACGTGAGGCTCACCGCCGCCGTCATGATTCCGAGCGGCTGCGAGAAGGTGTGCCACATCATCAGGCTGTCGAAGATCTCGAGCGAGAAGTCGGGCTTGAGGTAGGTCTGGCCGCCGCCGTGGAACGAGACCGGAATGCCGAGGCGCTCGCACTCCGCCCAGAGCGGGTCGTAGTGCTGATCGTGCCAGGGCCGGCGATTCACGCAGCCGGGCGCGAGGAAGACCGTCTTGAAGCCGTACTCCTCGACACAGCGCCGCGCCTCGAGCACGGCCGAATCCACGTCGTGCGGCGCCACCATCCCCGCGCCGAACATGCGGTCGGACGCGTAGCTCGTGAAGTCGTGCATCCAGTCGTTGTACGCGCGCGCGATCGCGGCCGCGAAATCCGGCTCGAGACCGTCCGTTCCCATCATCTCGACGGAGTCGAGCCCCAGTACGAACAGGCCCCGCGATGGAAACAGCACCGCGAGGTCGAGCCCCTCCCGGTCCATCGCCTCCACCTGCGAGGCGGCGTCCCAGCCACGGGCCTCCGCCGACGCGTAGACGTCGTCGTGTTCGGGCCGCCAGCCGCTCTCCTTACGCGCGCGACGGACCGGACGAACGGTGCCGGTGCGCAGCATGACGCGCGACTTCACCTTGACGCGCATGTCGCGCCGCATCTCCGACAGCCCGGTGGGTGCGGCGTGCTTGAAGGCGGGGTCGATGTAGCGCTCCCACAGATCGGGGGGCTCCATGACATGCAAGTCGCTGTCTGCGACGAAACCGTCCTTGAGCGACATCGCCTCGCTCCTCCTGGCTGGTGGCTCCGTGTTCGCGGAGACCCTGGTATTGATCCGAGGACGCGCTCCTACGCGTCTTCCGGCTTCGCGGGCGGGAGGTGCAGGGTGACCCCGGCCGCCTGCTCCATGTGAACGACGAGATCGCTCCAATCGCATCCGCCGAGGCCTCCCGCAACGGCGGCCTCCAGGATCCCCCGCAGCTGCGAAGCCACGGGCGCGGGCACTTCCGAGCCCGATGCGAGCTCATCGATCAGCCGGGCGTCCTTCGCCGCGAGTTCGAGGGCGAACTGGGCGGGTCGCCCCCGCTCGTTGATCCCCTCGACCATGCGGTCGATGAAGAAGTTGCCCGCCCCGGCGGTGCGAACGACTTCGACCATCGTCCGCAGGTCGACGCCCCGACGGCTCGCCATGGCGAGGCCCTCGAGGGACACCCAGGTGCTCGTGAACGCGAGCAGGCTGTTGATGAGCTTCGCGGTGTTCCCCGTTCCCAGTGGGCCCAGGTAGAAGACGGCCCGCGAGAGCGCGTCGAGCACCGGCCGACAGCGTTCGAAGGCCGCCGGGTCTCCCCCCACCATGAAGACGAGCATTCGTGCCTTTGCACCGGGCGCTCCACCGGTGAGCGGCGCCTCCAACAGCTGGCAACCCTGCTTCTCGAGTTGCTCGCCGAGTGCCGTGACGGTCTCCGGCGCGTTCGTCGACGTGTCGATGAGAATGCTCCCGGCCGCCGCGCCGATCTGCCACTCCGACGCCACCTGCGAGACGATCTCGGGAGTCGGCAGCGACAGCAGTGTGATCTCTGTGCTCTTCGCGACTCCCGCCGCGTCGCTCGCCAGCGTCGCGCCCCGCCCTTCGGCGGCCGTGCGCGCGTCGGCGTCGCGGTCGAAGACCATGACATCGTGTCCGTCGGCGGCGAGGTTTCCCGCCAGGTGACCGCCGATGTTTCCGAGTCCAATGACGCCGATTCGCATGGAAGCCCCCGGGATCAGTAGTAGATCGTCGTCGCGTTCCCGATGCGCACGAGTTCGCCGCGCTGGTTCGTCCATCGGGTTTCGCTGATCAGGAAGAGCATCGTTCCGAGCTTGCCGTCCCGTTCGTAGGCGTTCGCCAGACAGCCGGTCGAGGTGATCACGTCTCCGGGTCGGATGGGTGCGAAATACCAGCGGCGCTGGCCGCCGTTGAGCACTCGCGTCCCGGGCTCGGTCCCGATGGCCCGCATCCACGGCTGGGCGTTGGGCCGTCCGATCATCCACGCAAACGGATTGAAATCGCGCGGCGCGACGAGCCCTTCCCACGGACCCGCTGCCGCTGCCGCATCGTCGTAGAACTCCATCGGCGGCGATTCGGGGTAGTAGACGGCCACAGCCCAGCGGCGAATATCGTTGGCCCCGACGGGCAGCGAGTCGGCGGGCGGCGTCGCGCGCCCCAACCACGCAATGGTGTCTTCGTCGAGGTAGACGCCGGGCTCGAGGACTTCGGGGAGGGCTGACGGCTCACGCGCAACGGGCGTCTGCCCCTTCGCTCCCTCGAACAGGAGGACCGACGCACTGCCGGGCGTGGTCTCCGTTGCATCCTGGTTGACGACTCCGATATCGAGATCGACGAACCTCGCACCGTCTTCCTCTCGCTTGCCGGTGACGCGACCGAATGCGGTCAGGCGATCCCCCTTGAAATTCAGACCGCGGAACTGACACGAGAGTTCCACGATCCCTCCGGCACCACCGAGCCAGTCATGCAAGACGTTGTGGAGATAGGCGAGCCGCAGATTCCCCATGCCGAAGACGTCCGGCTGACCCGCGGCGCGCGCCGCGCCCGCGTCCATGTGAATGGGAATGAACTCATCGTTCACCGCGGCGTAGCGGTTCCAATGCGGCAGATCGGTGGTTCTCTCGAACACCGGAGTTTCCTCCCCCGGCGACATTGAGACCCAGTCCGGTCCGTCGATGTTCTGCCGCGCTGCCATGTATCCTCCCCCGATGGATCCGCTGCAGCCATTTTGCGCGTGGCGTTTCGGTCCCGTCCACCGGCTCCGCCTCGATTCTTTCACACGGCGCTGTCCCCGTGGTGTACCTATTTGACGAACCGTCAAAATTGACAGTCGGCACTTGCGAGT
>JABSQW010000114.1 GCA_013215605.1 Myxococcales bacterium | reverse complement strand
CAGCTGATCGGCGAAGTCCTGCAGCATCAGGTCCGGCTGGAAGCCCTCGGCGATGACGGCGTTCGGATCGACGATCGACTCGCGAATCTCGGCGGCCGACAGGCGCTCCTGGACGTTCGAGAGGGGTGGCCCCACGAGGCGCACGCTGCCGTTCACGTCGTGGCAGGCCACGCAGCCCTTCGACGTGAGGAGGGCGAACCCCGGATGGTTGCTGGTCACGACCGCGGCTGGCTTGGTCTTCCGGGCCTCGGCGGCGGCGACGTCCTGCGCCGTGATCGCGACCGTGATCTCGCCGCCGAGGGACTGGAGGTAGGCGACGACAGCCTTGAGCTCCGTCGGGGAGAAGTCGGCCGGCGGTTTGTCAGCGGCCGGCATGATGCTCATGCCGCCGGCCGTGGCGAACTCCGCGACCACGTAGGCGCCCGGGTCGACGAGCGATTCCGTGAGGTAGGCCTCGGCGCTCATACCGGGCTGTCGCGCCGCGGCCCGTCCCCCGATCCCCCGCAGGTCCGGCCCGCGCGTGTTCCCCACCTCGGTGATCTTGTGGCAGAGGAGGCAGCCGCCCTTCGCCTGGACCAGGGTCTCGCCCATCCCGACCAGGGTGTCGGTGTCGGTATCGAGCGCAATTTCGAGTTCGGCCGGCGGATGCTCTTCCGACTGGGCCAGGTAAAACTGACCGATCGACATGTAGAAGAGGTCGATCAGGATCACGAATCCCAGGATTCGGAGGAAGACCGCTCTCACTTGGCCGCTTGCTCTCTCCGCTCGGAGCGCATCGCCAGCGCGAACACCATCGACACGAACAAGAAGAAGAGGACCACGATGAACGAGACGACGATCGTTGCGAACCCGTGGGTCGGGATGTACGCCCCCTCGCTCGTGTCCCGCATGACCTGGTAGACGTGCCAGTACTGGCGGATGCCGGAGCGGATGTATCCCATGAGTCCCATGAGCCAGGTGAAGGTAACGGCCAGGAAGAACAGGACGTACTGGGAGATCCGCGGCATCCGACCCCACTGGATCTCGCCGAGCGAATTCGCACCCCGGAAAATCGGGACCTCGAGCGCCAGGAACAAGATCATGAACGCGCCCACCATCAGCGGCTGGTAGGCCGAGAGCCCGACCCGCACCGCGGCGGGGACGAAGTAGCCGTAGATGCCGATCCAGACGATCCCCACGATCGTCGCCAGCAGTGCGAGCCCCTGGATCCCCTTGCCCGGGACGGCGAACGACGCCGTCGCCTCCTTGTTCCCTCGCCGGTAGAGCATGAACGTGATGAACGTCGAGAGAATCATCAGGTTGACGGCGGTGTTCTTGGCCGACATCACGCCCAGAACGCCCAGCCTCGGGTGGTGGGCCGAACCCATGGCCTTCATCTCGGCGAACGTGGCGATGATGGTGTGCGGCGTCGCCCAGACGGCGAGGCCCGTCGCCAGGACGAACAGCACCGGCGCCTGGTACTTGCGATAGCGCTCGCCTCCGGGGATGCGACCCATGGCGAGCCAGAGGTAGAGATTGATGGCCAGGAACAGTGCGCCGATCAGGATGGCCTGGAGGATCCACAGTTGGGCGAAGGAACCGCCCATCATGGACACGCCCATCTGCTGGCTGTAGGCGTAGATCTCGCGGCCCAGGTAGTAGCCGGCGAACGGCAGAGGAATGAAGGCCGCCACGGCGATGAAGCTGCCGATGTAGCCCATCCAGTCGAAGCGTTCGCGCTCCTCGTCGCTCGTGGCGGCCAGAAAGCGGAAGGCCGCGTAGGCGCCCACGATGGCGCCGCCGAAACACACATTGGCGAGCAGCCGATGAATGTTGAGAGGATTCCAGGCGTAGTTCACGAAGGCGTCGTATCGGCTCGTGACCGTGATGGCCAGATCGGTGCCCTCTACACCGCCTGGCGTCATCATGTATCCCGTCCAGGCGTTCGTGATGGCGAGGATGGCGATGCCCAACGCGTTGACCATGACGCCGATGAGCAGGTGCCAGCGCTTCCGCGAACCCTGCAGCAGATCCCAGGTGTACCAGTAGGAGTACGCGAACAGCGCCTCGCAGAAGATGACCGCCACGTAGAAGGACCACGTGGGATCGAACACCTTCTCCATGTGCGTGGTGAACTTCGGGTAGAAGACCACCAGCGCCACCAGGAGAAGCCCGCCCAGCGTCGCGGTGATCGTGTAACTCATGGCGAGCAGGCGGGTGAACTCTTTGGCGAGACCGTCGTAGCGTTCGTTCTTGGAAACGACGCCGAGCACCTCGGCGATCAGCACGAAGATCGGCACGCCCAGCACGAAGGCGGCGAACATGAGGTGCGCCTGGGCGAGGCCCCACACGAGCACGCGGCTGCCGATCAGGGGAAAGTGCCGATAGTCGGCGGTCTCGAACAACCGAGGGAGCAGGAAGACGAGGCAATAGACCGCCGTCAGGATCAGCGAAATCTTCAGGATCCCGCCGCGGACTCCTACCAGCGCTTTCGGCCACCCCCCGCCCCCAGCCATGCACTCCTCCGATTCGGGTGAAGACTGGCGCATGATATGGTAAAACTGCCCGCATCTTCTAGAGGTACTCTGGATTTTGCCGGCGCTTTCTCACCGATGTTTCCCCGTCAAGAGAATCGGAATCGCCTTGCGCTTCCGAGAGCGCCAATAGCAGTATCTCTTCGCGCCTGGGTAGGGAGGTCCTTGGACATGCGTCTATTTCTCGTGTTGATCAGCCTTTTCTTTCTTGCCGCGGCGAGCGGTGCCGAGGACAAGCCGTGGAACCCGGCACTGGGCACGGCGAAGGTCACGGGCAGCGTGAAGTTCGAGGGCAAAGCACCGCGAATGCGCCGTATCGACATGGCGGGCGCCGACGCGAAGTGCGCAGAGATGCACGGCGGCGAGCGGCAGAAGCCGGAGACGGTCATCATCAACGAGAACGGGACCCTGCGAAACGTCTTCGTCTGGGTCAAGACGGGCGCCGAGGGCTGGAAGTTCCCGATGCCCGAGGGCGACGCCCTGTTGGATCAGAAGGGCTGCATGTACACCCCCCACGTGCAGGGCATGCGGCAGGGCCAGTCGCTCTCGGTCAAGACCAGCGATCCCACGGCCCACAACGTCCACGGTTTCGGAAAGAAGAACCGGTCCTTCAACCGGTCCCAGCCGGCGGGCGCCTCAAACGTCGCGATCCGCATGAGACGGGACGAGGCGAGCCCGCCGATGAAAGTCAAATGCGACATTCATCCGTGGATGAACTCATTCGTCGCCGTGGTCCCCCATCCCTATTTCGCGGTGACCGGGCCGGACGGCTCGTTCGAACTGCCAAACCTCCCCCCGGGCACCTACACCATCGAAGCCTGGCACGAGAAGTACGACGTGATGGAACAGACCGTCACGATCGGCGACGGCGAGACCCAGACGCTCGAGTTCACGTACCCCACGAAGAGCTAACTGGAGATCAGGGAATCGCCGACCGAATGATCCCCGAAAGAGGAATCTAGGGCCATGAACGAACCGGAATACGGCTGGTGGTTGCCCCCGAACGTCTCGGTGCAGGGCGACGACATCGACACCATGATCAACGTGATCCACTGGTTCATGCTGGCGTTGTTCGTCGGCTGGGGGGCCTTCATGGTGTTTTGTCTGGTTCGCTTCCGAGAGCGACCGGGCCACGTCGCGGTCTACAAGCCCATCAAGGCGGGCTTCTCCAAGTGGCTGGAAGTAGGGGTGGCCGTCGCGGAGGCGGTCATCCTGGCCTTCTTCGCCATGCCCGTCTGGGCCAAGATCAAGAACGACTTTCCCACGCAGGACAATCCGGTCGTCATACGCGTAGTGGCGGAGCAGTTCAAATGGCTGTTCCACTACCCGGGGCAGGACGGGAAATTCGGC
Source organism: Myxococcales bacterium (assembly GCA_013215605.1). Lineage (GTDB taxonomy): Bacteria > Myxococcota_A > UBA9160 > UBA9160 > SMWR01 > JABSQW01. The sequence continues at coordinate 36,275 of JABSQW010000114.1, read as the reverse complement.
AGGACCGGCGTGGAGTTCTACGCCGACGACAACCCGGCCGGCTTGGATTTCGACGACGAGGACGGGTTCGACGACATCACCGTCCGGGGTCTGCACTTCCCGGTGGGGAGGCCGGTGATCGCGCGCCTCACGGCCAAGGACGTGATCCACAGCTTCAAGATGCCCGTCATGCGCATCACGCAGGATCTGATCCCGGGGATGGAGATCCCAATCTGGTTCGAAGCGAAATCCACGGGCAAGTTCCAAGTGGGGTGCGCACAGCTGTGCGGCTTGGGCCACTACGAGATGAAGGCGGATCTCATCATCGAGTCGCCGGAGGACTACCAGCGCTGGTTGGATGAAGAGCACGCGGCGCTGGGGCTGGACGATTACTGACGAGCCGGCGCAGACGAGCCGTTTATCGAACGCATGCGGCCGCAACCCGCATGCCTGCACGAAGGGTATAGAGCATGAGTGATGAACACTCGGATCTGGGATTCTTACGCAAGTATGTGTTTTCTACGGATCACAAGACGATCGGGATCCAGTACGGCATAACGGCTCTCGTCTTCTTGTTCTTCGGCTTCTCCCTGATGATGATGATGCGCTGGCAGCTCGCCTATCCGGGGTCGGCGATCCCGATCATCGGAGGGTTGCTTCCGGATACCCTGGTGGATCGGGGGGCCATGCTGCCCGATTTCTACAACCAGCTCGGCGCCATGCACGGCACCATCATGGTCTTCATGGGCATCGTCCCGCTCGCCGTCGGAGCGTTTGGAAACTACGTGGTTCCACTGCAGATCGGCGCGCCGGACATGGCCTTTCCGCGGCTCAACATGATGAGCTACCAGGCGTTCGTGATCGGCGGCATCGTGATGCTGGCGAGCTTCTTCCTGCCGGGCGGCGCGGCGAGCTCAGGCTGGACCTCGTACGCGCCTCTCGCCGTCACAGCGACGACGGGTCAGACCTTCTGGTTGATCGGAATGATCTTCCTCATTGCGTCGTCGCTACTCGGCGCGCTCAATTTCATCGTCACGATCCTCCATATCCGAGCGGAGGGCCTGACGTTCTTCCGCCTGCCGTTCTTCGTGTGGTCGCAGCTGGTGACCGCCTTCCTGCTGCTGCTGGCGTTTCCCCCGCTCCAGGCCGCGGCCATCTTTCAGCTGATGGACCGGTTGGCCGGCACGAGCTTCTTCCTTCCGAGCGGGCTGGTCGTGGGAGGGGAACAGATCGTCGCGGCCGGCGGCGGCAGCCCCCTGCTCTGGCAGCACCTGTTCTGGTTCCTCGCCCACCCCGAGGTGTACGTGCTGATCCTGCCGGGCATGGGGATCATCGCCGAGGTGATCGCCAACAACACGCGCAAGCCCCTGTGGGGCTACCGCCCGATGGTGTACTCGCTCCTCGTCCTCGGTTTCCTGTCCTTCGGCGTGTGGGCGCACCACATGTACATGACCGGCATGGGAACCACCATGAGCACCTTCTTCCAGATCACCACGATGATCATCTCGATTCCCTCGGTGATCATCCTGACGTGCCTGGTGATCAGCCTGTGGGGCGCCTCGATCCGATTCTCCGTCGCCATGCTCTTCGCGCTGGCGTTCCTGCCCATGTTCGGGATCGGCGGGCTCACGGGACTCCCCCTCGGATTGGCGGCTCCCGACGCCCACCTGCACGACACCTACTACGTGATCGGACACTTCCACTACGTGGTTGCACCCGGCACCATCTTCGCGATGTTTGCGGGGATCTATTACTGGTATCCAAAGGCCACGGGCCGGACGCTGAACGTCACTCTCGGAAAGGTGCACTTCTGGCTCTCTTTCATTTTCATGAACGGCGTCTTCATGCCCATGATGTTCGAGGGCATGGCGGGGGTCTCGCGCCGGCTGTTCGACCCTACGATCTATGACCACGGAGCGGCGGTACACGGCCTCACCGTGATGACTTCCTGGTCGGCCTGGTGCCTCGCCGCTGCCCAGATTCCGTTCATCATCAACTTCTTCTGGAGCATGCGGAAGACCGAGAGGGCCGAGGAGAATCCCTGGCAGGCGACGACCCTGGAATGGGCGACACCGACACCTCCGCCCCATGGGAACTTTACCGAGACCCCCGTGGTCTACCGCGGGCCGTATGAATACAGTGTGCCAGGTGCCGATCGCGACTTCTCCCCGCAATATGTGAAGCAGGAGGCATAGTCCGTGTCCGTCGTCATCCCCTACCAGGTCGAGCCGCATCCGGTTACGGGCGTCACCAGCGGAAAGCTCGGGATCTGGTTGTTCCTGGCTTCCGAGGTCATGCTGTTCGGCGCGCTCTTCTCCTCCTATGTGCTCCTGCGCGTGGGCGCGGCGGTCGAGAACTGGCCCACCGGCGTGGAAGCCGGTCTGAACGTACCCATCGGGACCGCGAACACCCTCGTGCTCATCACCTCGAGCATCACGATGGTGATGGCGTGGGCGTCGCTCAAGATGGACAACCTCGCAGCGTTCCGCCGCTATTTCGGAACCACGATCGCCCTGGGACTGGTCTTCCTGGTGGTCAAGGCCTTCGAGTACAGCGACAAATTCGGTCACCACATCTTCCCCGCCACCGGTTGGCCCGAGGCCGGCGATCCGTCCGTGTTCTACGGTCTGTATTTCACGTTGACCGGGCTACATGCGCTGCACGTCATCTTGGGGATCCTGGTCAACCTGTGGCTGCTGTTCTTCGGTGTCGCCCTGTGGAAGACCGACAAAGAGCGGCTTACCGGCCGGATCGAGATCGCGGGGCTCTACTGGCACTTCGTGGACCTGGTCTGGATCTTTCTCTTTCCCACACTCTATCTTTTGTAGGGATCAGCAATGAGCGAATCTGACGTCGAACACGTAAGGCAGCACATCAAGGTATACGTGACGGTCTTCGTCGCGCTGGCGGTCTTGACGGTGGTCACGGTCGGGATCTCGTATCTGCACCTGCCGACCGGGTTTGCCATCACCTTGGCGATGGTCGTGGCCACCGTGAAGGCAGGCCTCGTGGCCGGCTACTTCATGCATCTGATCTCCGAGGAAAAGGTGATCCTCTGGGTCCTGCTCCTTTGCGCGGCGTTCCTCTTCGTACTGTTCATCCTGCCCTTGGGGACGCAAATAGGGAACGGCCCGCTCTGGCCGCTCTAGAGCCGTGAGATGTCGCTGAAGGCTTTTCACATCTTCTTCATCGTGATGTCGATCGCGCTGGCTTTCGGCTTCGGGGTCTGGGGGACCCGGGACTACGCCCAGTCTGGAAGCGTCGTTCACCTGGCCCTCGGCGTGGGATCCTTCCTCGGAAGTGCCGCATTGGCGTTCTACGGCGTCTGGTTCCTCCGCAAGCTGAAGGACGTGAGCTACCTGTGAGCGGGCGCAGACGGTTGAACGCAGCGCTTGCAGCGCTCATCGGTGTCGTCGCGCTCCTGAGCGCGCAACCCGCGCTGGCCTGCGCGGTCTGCTACGGCGAGCCGGGCTCTCCGATGGCCCTGGGCGTTCAGGCGGGAGTGCTCGTCCTGCTGGGGGTGGTGAGCGTGGTCCTGGTGGGGGTGGCATCGCTACTGATCTTCTGGATGCGCAGAGCGTCCAGACTCGCCAGGCCACCGGAAGGAATCGGCCACCTCAGCGGCTAGAGAAGACCGGTTGTTCGCGGGCCTGATCAGCGCCTTCAGCATCTCCAGGATCAACGCGATAGCGTGGCCGCCACCCGATCAGCCGCGGCTGCCGGTCGCCGACACCGCGTTCAACACGCTCGCGCTGGCGTGGCCTCAATCCTCACGACACCTCGGATGATCGGATGAACTCCACAAAGCGAATCGCGTTCCGAATCGCCGTCTTCGCAAGCCTGGGCCCGGCAGCGCTCGTACTCGCCAGTGCCTGCGGACCGGCACCCGAGCTCCCCCGGATCTCCAAGGCGCCGGTCTTCGAGCTCACGGATCAACGCCAGGCGACGTTCGGCTCCGACAGGGTCCTCGGCAAGGTGTGGGTGGCAAACTTCATCTTCACGTCGTGCCCCGACATCTGCCCGCTACTCACCAGCACGATGGCGGGGATCCAGAAGGACCTCTCGAAAAACGCCGACTCGGTCCACTTCCTGTCGTTTACCGTCGATCCTGTGGTCGATACGCCGCAGGTACTCGAGGCGTATGCCAGTCACCACCGGGTCGACCAGACCAACTGGTCGTTCCTCACCGGTCCGCCGGAGATCACCGAAGAAGTGGTGGTCAAGGGGTTCAAGCAGGCCCAGGAAGAAGTTCCCGTCAAGGAAGGCGAGCCCCGGAATATCCGCCATGGGAGTCATTTCGTTCTGGTGGACGGTGAGGGAATCATCCGCGGCTTCTACCGCAGCCGCGGGGACGGGCCCGTCAGTCTGCTGAGAGACGCGCGGAGGCTCATCGAGGCGGGGGCCTGAAGGGCGACGAGGCGGACCGCGCGAAGCCGAGCGAGCCCTACTTCGAGTTCTTCTTCTTCTCCACCGATTGCACGCTGTCGAGCTCGAACGGCGGATACACGGGGACGTCCACCTTCACCGTGGTCCCGTCAGGGCGCGTGAGCTCTCGCTCCACCATCCGGATCGGCTTGATCCGTGTGGTCTCGAGCGGACTGTCGGTGCTGACTTCTTCGTCCGGCGTAAGCGCTTCGGCTTCCGCGGCTTCCATTTCCTTGGTCGTCGGATCCACGGGATGGCCTCCCCGCGGTTGTCCGCGGAATCAGGTGGGTCCTATGGATCGGTCGATCGGATCGCGAAGCTTCAGGGGAAATCGCGAGAGGTAGGCAGGGAACCGCGGAAGGGAGCGAAATTCCAGGCGAATTCCAGGCAAAAAAAATCCCGCCGGGCGGCGGGTTTTATTTTTTTGTGACGCTGTTGAAATAATAGCACAGTTTCTGTTTTAGGCAAGGGTATCTTCGAAATTCACTCGAAATACGCTTCAACGGGCTCGAAAACTCCAGAATCGGCGAAAAAGGCCACGGAAAGCTGTCAGAAACACGATCACGGAAACCCAGAATCGACATGGGGATTCTGACCCGTGTCGCGACAGCAACTCGAGCGGAGTGCCGCCCAGCAGGGGGAGTCAGCCGACGATGTTGATCAGCCGGCCGGGAACCACGATCACCTTTTTCGGTTCGCGGCCCTCGAGGTGGCTCTGTACCCGGGGTGAGGCCAGCGCGGCGCGCCGCAGCGTGTCTTCGTCCGCGTCGCTCGCGACCTCGATTTCGTCGCGTCGCTTGCCGTTGACCTGCACAGCCAGCTTCAGCGTCTCCCTCGTCAGCATCGCGGGATCCGCCTCGGGCCAGGCTTCGAGGCCGGGGGAGTTCGTGTGGCCGAGCGTCCGCCAGAGCTCTTCGGCGAGGTGGGGTGCGAGCGGGTTCAGCAGCAGGACGAAGGCCTCGGCGCTCGCCACGGGCAAGGGGTCGCTCTTCGCGACGTCCCGCGCGAAGATCATGAGCTTCGAGATCGCGGTGTTGAAGCGCGTGTTCTCGAGGTCGTCGGTGACACCCTGGATCGCGGTGGCCGTGATGCGCTGCTGCTCCGGCGTGCCGCTGCCCGCGACCGCCGGCGCCGTTGCCTCGCCTTCGTCGTTCTCGCCCGTGATCAGGCGGTACGCCCTTTGAAGGAAACGGAACATCCCGGGGATCGAGTCGGTGGTCCACGGGGCGCCCTTCTCGAGCGGACCCATGAACATCTCATAGAGACGCATGGCGTCGGTGCCGAACTCGGCGATGACGTCGTCGGGGCTCACCACGTTGCCACGGCTCTTCGACATCTTCTCCGTCACTTCTTCGAGGGGGAGTCCCTCGATCTCGGGATGAAACGGCGATCCGTCTTCGGACCAGACGACGTTGCTCGTCTGCACCCAGCGGGCCTTCAGTTCGGCTCCCGTCTCGACGTGCACTGAGGCTTCGCCGTCCATGCGAACCTGGCTCGCCGGGTAGGCGTGGACCTCTGCGTCCTCCGCGTCGGTGGGGTTGTCGTCGTAGTAGCGGTAGCTGTACCCGAGGATCATCCCGGGGTTCAGAAGCTTTTGGAATGGCTCGACGGTGTGGACGAGCCCGAGGTCGAAGAAGACCTTGTGCCAGAAGCGGCTGTAGAGGAGGTGGAGCACCGCGTGCTCGGCGCCGCCGACGTACAGGTCGACGGGCATCCAGTAGTTCTCGGCCTCCTGCGACCACGGCTCGTTGTCGTTGTCCGGGTCGGTGAAGCGCAGGAAGTACCAGCAGCTGCCCGCCCACTGGGGCATCGTGTTCGTATCGCGGAGAACGGCCTGCTTCGACTCCGGATCGATCGTCTCCACCCACTCGCGCACGCGCCCGAGGGGTGGCTCGAACTCGCCGCTCGGCCGGAAGTCGTCCAGCTCGGGGAGCAGCAGCGGGAGCTCGTCCTCGCCGATGAGTCGCGTGGAGCCATCGGGCAGGTGGATGATGGGAAAGGGCTCGCCCCAGTAGCGCTGACGGCTGAAGAGCCAGTCGCGCAGCTTGTAGTTGACCGTCGCTTCGCCGCAGCCGTGCTCCGCGAGCCACTCGGACATCCGGGTCTTGGCCTCGGCCGTGGGGAGTCCGTCGAGGAAGTCCGAGTTCAGCGCCACGCCTTCGCCGGTGAACGCCTCACGGCCGAGATCGCCGCCGGAAACCACCTCGACGATCGGGAGGTTCTTGGCGGTGGCAAATGCGTAGTCGCGAGTGTCGTGGCCCGGGACCGCCATGATCGCGCCGGTCCCGTAGCTGGCCAGCACGTAGTCGGCGATCCAGATCGGGATTCTCGAGCCGCTGACGGGGTGCAGGGCGTGCGCGCCGGTGAACACGCCGGTCTTCTCCAGGACGTCCGCCATGCGGGACCGCTCACTCTTCCGGGCCGCCTCCTCGACATAAGCGTCGACCGCGGCGCGCCGATCGGCGGTGGTGATCTCCGTCACGAGGTCGTGTTCCGGGGCGAGCACCATGTACGTGGCGCCGAACAGCGTGTCTGGACGAGTCGTGAAGACATCGATCTTCCCGTCCGCCCCGTCGAGGGCGAACTCGATGTGCGCGCCCTCGGATCGCCCCACCCAATCGCGCTGCATCTTCTTGATGGCTTCGGGCCAATCGACACCGTCGAGATCCTCGATCAGGCGGTCCGCATACGCCGTGATGCGCAGCATCCACTGCCGCATCGGCACGCGGACGACGGGGTGGCCACCGCGCTCGCTCTTGCCGTCGATCACCTCCTCGTTCGCCAGGACGGTGCCGAGTGCCGCGCACCAGTTCACCGGCACCTCGGCGAGGTAGGCGAGATCGCGCTCGTAGAGCTTGTGGAAGATCCATTGCGTCCACCGCACGTAGCGCGGGTCGGTGGTGTCGATCTCGCGCGACCAGTCGTAGTCCATGCCGAGGGACACGAACTGACGCTTGAAGTTCGCGATGTTGTTCTGGGTGGTCTCGCGCGGGTGCGTGCCCGTCTCGATGGCGTATTGCTCGGCCGGTAGACCGAACGCGTCCCAGCCCATCGGGTGAAGGACGTTGAAGCCCCGCATGCGCTTGTATCGCGAGAGCACGTCCGTGGCGATGTAGCCCTTGGGGTGACCTACGTGGAGCCCCGCACCCGACGGATACGGAAACATGTCGAGCACGTAGTACTTCGGCTTGGATGGGTCGATCTCGGCGCGGAAGATGCCGGACTCGGCCCACCAGGCCTGCCAATGCGGCTCGAGGGACTTCGGATCGTAGGGCATGCCGGAGAACAGTACCGGGACCGGTGGACCCGTCAACGTCCCCAAGTTGCAAGTGGTGTCCGAACCCCGGGCTATTCGTCTTCGTCGCGCAGGCCGAGCTTCTTCTCGCGGTCCTTCTGGATTCGGATCGACTCGCGTTGCTCGTCGGACAGGAGCGCCGTTGCCACCTTCGGACGCAGGATCGAGTAGAAGGCGGGCACTACCGTGATGGCGCCGAGCATGTTGATGATCATGAGGATCACCAGAAGCTGAGCCATCTCGGCCTGGAAGCGCAGACTGGAGAAACTCCAGAGGAAGATGCCTCCCACGATCGTGGTGGCCGTGAAGCTCACTGCCATGCCGGTGGTGCGGACCGCGCGTCGTACTGCCTCGTCGATGTCCGCGGTGTCCGCCACCTCCTGGCGTATGCGGTCCACGATGTAGATCGCGTAGTCGACACCGATTCCGACACCCACTGACTGCACGGGCAGCGTGTTGATGTTGAGACCGATGTTCCGCAGGGACATGTAGGCGAGCGACAGCATCGTGGCGGTGGCGATCTGCAGCAGGATGATCGCCCCGCTCGGAACCGACTTGTACGTGACCGAGTGAAGCACGAAGATCACGATGAAGATGAGCGAGATGTTGGCGACGTGGCTGCGCTCGACCTCGTCGTTGATGGCCGCGAGAATGCCCATGCTGCCGCCCGCCAGCACGAACTGCACACCGCGCGTAAATGAGTTCGTGGGCTGGTACTTCGGTGTGCTGTCGACTGCCTTCGTGTCCGAGACGATGAGGTCCTTGGTGTTCACGGCGACCGCGCGGATGCCCGAATCGTGGTGCTCCCACCAGGCGTCGATATCGCTGATCTCCCACTCCTGAAGGGTGTCCGGCCACGTGAAGATGGAGTCCTCGTCCGTGTCGTCCAACGTGTTCCAGTAGTCCTCGACGGCCTGTTCGCGGAAATCCTCGATCCACTCGGGGAGGCCCTCGGAAGCCGGGATGACCGAAACTTCCTCGTAGCTGCCGTCGTCCTGGCGAATGCGCACAGTCAGGCTGTGGTTCCGCGGCGGAAGCATCGGGCCGAACATGTAGTAGCCCATGTCCTTGAGGTTCTCGGTGTCGAAGAAGCCGGCGAACTGCTCGGCCTTGTCCATGTCGAGACGCACGTAGATCTCGCCCAGTGGGTTTTCGGAGACGAACCTCTCCGCGAAGTGCCGCGCGTACTGGACCGTGTCGCCTTTGTGGTCGGGGAAGAAGAACGACATGCTCGCCCTGCGGCCGTCGTCCGTCATGAACGGCCGCATGAAACCAGGGGCTCCGTTCTGGCGCAGCTGGAAGATCATCTGCCGCACCGTTCCCGTGTTGTTCGGAATGAAATACCACTTCGGATCTCCGTAGTGGTTCATGCGCCACGAGCTTCGCAGGAACGGCGCGACAGATACGGAGGCGCCCAGGTCCGTGTTGGTTGTCAGGTAGCGCTCGAAGTTCTCCATCGCCTTGATGGGCGCGGCGTCCTCGCTGGCCTTGGGTCGGTCGCCGTCGGAGAAGACGACGAAGCTGTCGACGCCACCGAAGCGCGTGGCGATCTCGTCAGTGGCCACATTGAATTCGTGATCCGGCCACAGGAGTGGAGTGCCGGGCGTCGCTTCTCCGATCTTCGAGTGGTAGAGCGCGATGTAGGTGGACCCGGTGAACAGCGTCAAGGTGATGACCGCCACGACGTACTTGCCCGTCGGGTGGGTACAGATGTCGCCCACCGCCCGCGTGAACCGCACCATGAAGCCGGGCAGGAAGTGCTCGTGCTCGCTGGGCGCCGGCAAGTAGCAGATCAGGACCGGGTGCAGGATCTCCACCGTCGCGATGATCGAGAGCACCCAGAACGCACCGAATATCGCGAGGTTCTGCATCTGCGGAATCGTGGTGACGAGAATGACCAGCAGGCCGGCGACGTCGGTGATGATGCCGAGGGTGCCGGGGACGACGAGTTCACCCATGGCGACGGTCGCCACCTCGATCTTGGCGCGTTGCGGATCACCGAGGCGGGGCAGCATGACCTCGTAGTCTTCGAAGAAGCGCTCCGCCATCTGTACGGTGTGCGATACCGCCCGCGCCGTGATGATCATCGGGATCACGAGGATCAATGGGTCGAAGGTGATACCCACCCACCCGGTGAAGCCGAGCCCCCAGATCACCGTCATGAGTGCGGCCACCGCGGGAATGAGTACCCCGTGCCACCTGCGGAAGTAGAGCCAGAGAAGGAAGAAGATCATCGCGACCGTCATCACGACGTACTGCACGATCTCGAACGCGTGGGTGATGACCCAGCCGGTGAGGATGGGTTCGCCCGAGACGTAGATCTTGATGTTGTCGGTCTCGAGGTCCGCCTTCATTCGCTGGAGGTGATTGAACACCGCCATGTAGACCTCTCGGCTCGAGAGGCGATCGGTCACGAAGCCCGCGGTGATCAGTGCGCCCTTTTCGTCGGGACGAGACACCAGGCGTCCGTAGATGATGGGCGGGTTCTGGCGCACCTGCTCGCGCAGCTCGTCGGCTTCCTCCTGGGTCTTTGGAAGCTTCTTCATCAGGACGTCGCCCTCGATGCTGCCGTCGGGCTGGATCTGGATGACGCGCGTGCTGCCGTGGGCGATCGAGCGGATCTGGTCGTGGTTGACGGGGTAGGGGGGGTAAGCTCGGTCGAGCCTGTCGCGGATCTCCTGAACGGTGTGGGATTCGTCCTCCTCGAGGATGTCTCGCATCTCGTCCCGCTCGTCTTGGAAACCCTCGAAGCCTTGGCCGTCCACCCGCCGAGTGACCTGTCGGATGACCTTCAGAACCTCCGGCGTGAAGATCGTGCCCTCTTCGACCACCACCGCGACGGCGACTGCCGACGAGCCGCCGAACTCGCTCGCGTACTTGTCCTGGGCGTGGATGTAGGGATGGTCGGGGAAGAGGTCGCGTGCTTTGGTATCGATCCGCACGATCGGGCCGGGCAGCTCGGTTCCGAGCGCCGACGAGATCATGTTGAGGATCGGGTAGACGAAAAAGAGGCTGGCGGCGATCAGCAGCGACGCCACGACGGCGCGGTTTCGCACGATGAATCGCGCGAATCTGAGCGAATTGGACTCGTTGCTTTGGCCGGCTGCTTCCGCCATGGGTACCTCAGGCTCCGAAACACTGTTTCGCGATGTGTGATCGCGTGGCCTTCCCGCGAGCAGGGTCGGAAAGGAGGCGGGGGGTGGGCGCCACGTTGCTGGCTATCGGTGGTGACGGCCGTCGCGGGCCTCGGGACGAACCGACGCTGAACGCCAGCACCATATTTCCAGCCGACCCTCCGGTCAAGCCGAACCGGCCGAAGATGCCCGAAATCATGCAGATATCCCAGCATCCCGCCGCGACACCGGGGGTTGACCGGGAGTTCACGCCACGCCGCCCTGGCGCGAGCAGCGCTCGAGAAACTGTCGAGGCTGAACGATCCTTCCGCCGTGGTGGCGAACCCTCGCGCCGACCTTTCGATCGGCGCTGACTACGGCGAACCGAGAGGGCGCATCCGACTCGCGGACCCGGGCAACGAGCCAGTCGTCGGCTGAGGGCGCGAACACCCGGTGGACGGTTGCGCCCGCGGTGGCGAACTCGGCGGCTTCGCTCTCGTTCGAAGACTCCGCGGGCGGCGGGGCATGCGGTTCTGGATCCGGCCGCGGCCCGTCGAAGACCACCCAGATGTCCGCACCGGCCTGGTCGAACTGGCGGCTCACCTCGATCAGCTCCTCGCGCCGGTGTTCGCGCCACCACTCCTCGCGATCGCTTCCCAGCAATCCGGCGTGCAGGACGTTGTAGCCGTCGACCAGCCAGCGGTCGGGAGGAGGGCAATCTGCGGATTCCTCGGTCTGGCTCACGTCGCCAGCCTAGCGACTTCCGGCGCCGAATCTGCGGATCTGCGACCCACGCGACAACGTCTTGGCAACCCGGGAAGCGATCGGGCCGGGCTGGGACTACGACGCGTCTTCCTTGTCCGTCGCAGGCACGAGGCAGCCCACTCCCAGAAGGTCGGTGGCGAGGTCCACCGGGACGGGAGGGCTGTAGAGGAAGCCCTGAAGCTGCTGGCAGCCACTCGCGTACAGCAGGTCGCGCTGCTGCAGCGTCTCGACCCCTTCGGCAACCGCCGTCAGCCCCAGATGCTCGGTGATACTCAGAATGGCGCCGACGATGGCGCGATCGTCTGAATCGATCGCGATCTCCTCGATGAACGAGCGGTCGATCTTGACCGTATCGACGGGAAAGCGCTTGAGGTAGCTCAGTGACGAGTAGCCCGTACCGAAGTCGTCGAGCGAGAGGTGGACGCCGATCTCGTTGATCTCGCGCAGCGTTTCGATCGCGGCCGCTTCGTTGTGCATCAGCGCACTCTCGGTGATCTCGAGCTCGAGAGAAGTGGGCGGAAGGTTCGAATCCCACAGCGTGCGTACGACGGTTTCGCGCAGGCTGCCGTCATCGATCTGGTACGCCGAGAGATTCACGGACACGCGGAGGTCGGTATGGCCGGCTTCCTGCCATGCCCGAGTCTGGGCGCACGCCTGGCGAAGCACCCAGGCTCCGATCGGCACGATCAGACCGGTCTCCTCGGCCGCGGGGATGAACTCGGCGGGTGTGACGAGACCGCGGTCGGGATCGCGCCAGCGCAGCAGTGCCTCCATGCCGACGATGCGCCCCGATGCGACCTCGATCTTCGGCTGGTAGTACACGCGGAACTCGTTCCGTTCCAGGGCGACGTGCAGCTTCCGCTGGATGGAAAGGCGAGCTTTAGCGGCTTCGTTCATCTTCTCGCTGTAGAACTGGAAGTTGTTGCGCCCCATCCTCTTCGCCTGGTAGAGCGCCATGTCGGCGGCCCGGACCAGCTCATCGGGGTCGCAGGCGTCGCGGGGAAAGACCGAGATTCCGATACTCGCGGTTACCCAGTATTCGCGATCCGAGAGAACGTAGGGCTGCGCGAGAACCTCGTTGACCTTGCGTGCCACCATTTCGGCCGCGGCATCCTGCTTCACGTCTTGAAGCAACAGGACGAACTCGTCGCCTCCGAGCCGTGCGACGACGTCGCTGCGGCGAACGATGCTCGACAACCGATTCGCGACCTCGATCAGCAGCGTGTCTCCCACGGGGTGGCCGAGGTTGTCATTGATCGCCTTGAAGCTGTCGAGGTCGAGATACAGGACGGCCAGCTTGCGGCTGTGACGGCCGGCGTACGAGATCGCACTCATCAGCTGGTCGTGGAAGTAGCAGCGATTGGGCAGCCGGGTGAGTGCGTCGTGGGTCGCCAGGAAGTGCTCGCGCTCTCGCGTTGCGCGCAGCTGTGCGATCAGCCGGTGGCGCTCGACTGCGTACTGCACGCTCCGCGCCATCGTGTGGGCGTCGAGCCTGGACTTGACGAGGTATTCCTGCGCCCCGAGGCGCAGCGCTCGCAGCCCCTCTTCTTCCGCGTCGCTGTCCGCCAGAGCGACGATCGGAACGCTCGTCGCCACCGCTTTGGCGCGTTCGAGGGTGTTGAGCCCTTCACTCTCGGGCAGCCGGAGATCGAGCACGACGACATCGAAGGGCTCGTCGACGAGACGTGCGAGGGCAGCCTCGATTCCGGGGGCCTCGAATACCGAGAACCGCACTGAGCCGGAGCCGCTGGCGAGCAACTGGCTGATCCGCCGCTCCTCACTCGGGCTGCCGTCCACGAGGAGGACGCGGATCGGGTCTTCCCCTGCTGAGGGGGCGCGCTGGCTCAATCTCTGGTCCCCTGAGAAACCTCGATGCTCGATGAACCCATCGACCGTTCCGGAGGGCTTCGTGAGCCGTGCGGGCCCCTTTTCCCCTACGAGTGCCCTCGGGGAGCGCGACCTCCGAGAGCGCGGGTTGGGCCCGTCCTCAGGCAGGCGTCTCCGGCCGCTCCGTGCCGACTCGGGGTGCGTCCAGGCCCAGGTGCGGGACGGGGCGTAGCCCGGGATAGGCGTGCCCGGACCCGATGGCGCGTTCTAGCCCGGCCGCCCCCACGATTCCACCCACCACGAACGAGACCACGATGAACAGCGTCTCGAGACAGCCTCGCCACAGGGGGGACGGCGATCTGACGCCGGCTGATGGCGACAGGGATTGAACCGGCGGGGGTGCGAAATACGGACGAGCAATCACGAGTGACTCCTGTGGCGCGAGGCTCGGCGCGACCTCGGGGAGAGAAGACCCGCGGGCCGCTGGTACCACTACGCCAACGACCCGCGAGTCAGGGGGATGTTCCAACGCCGTGCAGGATGGCCGCTGGCTGTGACGGGTCCGGTCACAGCGCCCGAAGCCGCTTCCCAACTCCCGCCATTTCAGCCGGGATCGTCGGCTGGGAGGCCTTCTCCGCCTTTCCGAACCCCTCGGGATTCGTTACAAATTGAGCGCCTCGAGACCCCCTGCGCGATTCCGCAGCATCGGGACCAGAGTGGCCGGCACGCCCCGACAGGCTCGGATCGCGAAGGGTGGGACTCATCACCGCTCGCCCGCGCTGTTCCGCCTCCGGAGCCCCGCAGCTTTCGCGAAAAACCGGGTCGAGACCCGACCCGAATGGACCCGGTTCGACATCGAGGGATCTGCGACGTTGGCACGGTCCGGAACCAGGATGCCAGTCACCGCCGGGACGACCTCGGTCGCCGGGCCGGGAAGAGGACCCATACCTCGATGGAAATCGAAGTTCTACGTCACGACATCGTGATCGTCGGTGGTGGAGGCGCAGGCCTCCGCGCGGCGATCGCGGTCGCAGAAGCCGACCCGAGCGTATCGATCGGAATGGTCTCGAAGGTCTATCCCATGCGGAGCCACACGGTCTCCGCCGAGGGGGGGGCCGCCGCCGTCGCGCGCGATGACGACGACTTCGAGATGCACGGGTACGACACCGTGAAGGGATCGGACTTTCTCGGCGATCAGGACGTGATCCAGTACTTCGTCCAGGAGGCGCCGAAGGAGCTCGCGCTCCTCGAGCACTGGGGCTGCCCCTGGAGCCGCAACGAAGACGGCACGGTGGCCACCCGTGCCTTCGGAGGGATGAGCACGAAGCGCACCTGGTTCGCCACCGACAAGGTCGGCTTCCACATGCTGCACGCGCTGTTCCAGCACTCGATGCGCTTCGACCAGATCGTCCGTTATGACGAGCAGTTCGTGACGAAGCTCCTCGTCGACGGCAATACCATCCGCGGCGTGGCCGCCCTCGATATTCGCGAGGGCGTGATGCGCCTCGTCCTCGGCCGCGCCGTGGTGCTCGCCACCGGGGGCGGGGGCAAGGCCTTCCCGTTCACGACGAACGGCAACATCAAGACGGGCGATGGAATGGCTCTCGCCTACCGTGCGGGCGTGGCGCTGAAGGACATGGAGTTCGTCCAATACCACCCGACGGGTCTCCCCGGCACGGGCATCCTCATCACCGAGGCGGCGCGCGGCGAGGGGGGGTACCTGCGCAATGCCGACGGCGAGCGCTTCCTCGTCGAGCGCGACTACGGCGTCGGCACGAAAGCCGAGCTCGGCCCGCGGGACATGATCTCCCGCGCGATCATCCAGGAGATCGAAGCCGGCCGTGCGGTCACGCAGGGCGATTGGGGGGAGCACGTCTACCTCGACCTCACGCACCTCGGCGAGGAGAAGATCCAGTCCCGGATCCCGATGGTCCGCGAGCTCTCGAAGCTCTACGTCGGTGTCGACCCCGTGCACGATCCCATCCCGATCCGGCCCGTGGTCCACTACATGATGGGTGGCATCGACACGGACATCGAAGGCGGCACCAGCATCGACGGACTCTACGCCGCTGGCGAGTGCGCGTCGGTCTCGCTGAACGGTGCCAATCGGCTCGGCTCCAACTCACTCACCGAGTGCCTCGTGTTCGGCGCGCGTTCGGGTCGAAAAGCGCTGGAGTTCGCCAGGGGCGCGAGCGAGGGCGACGAGAGCTCGCTGCGTTCCGAGGGCGCCAATGAAGCCGGCCGTGTCGACGCCTTGCGCGCGAAGACGAGCGGCACCGAGAAGATCTCTGGCCTGCGCCGCGCGCTCAACGACACGATGGAATCGGGCTGCGGCGTCTACCGCGAGGAGGTACAGATTCAGGCGTCCGTCGACACGGTGCAGGAAATCAAGCGCCGCTTCGAAGACGTCGAGATCCAGGACCACAGCAAGGTGTTCAACACCGAGCTGATCTCTGTCCTCGAGCTGTCGAACATGATCGACATCTCCGAGGCGCTCACGAGCTGCGCCGTCGTGCGCAAGGAATCGCGCGGCGCGCATACCCGGCGCGACTTTCCGAACCGCGACGACCAGAACTTCCTGCACCACTCCCTGTGCCATTTCGATTCCACCGGGCCGAAGGTGAGTACGAAGCCGGTGACGTTGGGCAAGTGGGAGCCTGAGGAGCGCAAGTACTGATGAGCGACCCGCCGAAGAAGACCTTCGTGATCACGCGTTTCGATCCCGACGTGGACGAAGTGCCGAAGACCCAGAGCTACGAGATCGCCGTCGACCCCGACTGGAAGGTCCTCGACGCCGTCAACTACATCAAAGATGAAGTCGACGGCACGCTCTCCCACCGCTGGTCGTGCCGGATGGCGGTGTGCGGCAGCTGCGGCATGATGGTGAACGGTGAACCGCGCCTCACCTGCAAGGACTCGGTGAGCCAGTACGGCGACACGGTCGAGATCACTCCCCTCTCGAACTTTCCCGTCATCCGCGATCTCGTCGTGGAGATGGACGGCTTCATGGACAAGTTCAAGAAGGTGAAGCCCTGGATCATCCGCGCGAAGGAGCTCGCCGCCGAAGACGGTCCGGTGCGGCAGTCGCCGGAGGAGCTCGAGGAGTTCAAGCAGTTCAGCATGTGCATCAACTGCATGCTCTGCTACTCGGCGTGTCCGGTCGTCAGCAATGAGCCCGAGTTCCTCGGGCCCGCGGCCATCGCCCTCGGTCACCGCTACAACGTCGATTCCCGCGACGAGGGCGCCAGCGAGCGCAATGCGATCTTCCGCGGCGAGGGCACGGTCTTCTCCTGCTCGTTCGCCAACGAGTGCAGTGAGGTCTGCCCGAAGAACGTCGATCCGGCAGCGGCTGTGAATCAGGCGAAGTTCAACGCGGTGATCGATTGGGCGACCGGTCTGGTGCTCCCGAGCGGAGAGAAGGAGTAGTCATGGCGCGCCCCGCACACCCCCAAGCCATGCAGCCGGTGAAGCCCGGCCGGACACGGACGGCGCCGCCGACGATGCCGCCCCAGTTTCCGATGACGGGCCGCTACCGCGCCTATACGCTCTTCGACGCCACGGGCTTTCTGTACCTGTTCGTCGGGTTCGTCGCGCTGCGGGTCGTCTGGGCGCTCGGTACGGGCTCCGCGGCGTGGGCGAACATCCAGCAGCAGCTGGCCAATCCGCTCTACATCGGCTTCCACGTGATCACGCTCGCGGCCGTGTGTTTCGTGGCCGTGCGTTTCTTCGGTCTCTTCCCCAAGGCCCAGCCGCCGCGCATCGGGCCCCTGAAGCCACCTCCGGGGCCGGTCATCGTCGGCATGCTCTACGCCGCGTGGATCGGCATCACCGTGTTGATGTCGGCCGCTCTCATGGGAGGGATCTCCTGATGAAGCAGTTCCTGCTCAAGGTCGAGCCCGTGATCTGGCTGCTGTTCGGTCAGGGGATCATGATCGGCACGATGCTCCTCACGGGCTGGGTGCTCGTGATGGGCGTACTGGCTCCGCTCGGAGTGGTCGATTCGCTCAGCTACGAGCACGCTCACGGCCTGGCGTCGAGTCTGATCGGCCGCGTCGTCCTCGTGGCGCTGATTGCGCTGCCGCTGTGGAAGGGTGCGCATCACATCCGCTCTCTGTCGATCGATTTCGGCGGCGCCGATCGCGACACCGAACTGGCCACGTTCCTCTACGGGATTGCCTCGGTGGGAAGTCTGCTCGCCATCGTCGCGGTCGTGCGTCTCTAGCTCGTCAGCGGTTCTCGCAGGACGCGCGGAAAGGTCGGGTTTCGTGGTAACGGGGCGACTGCTCGACGGCGTGCGCATCCTCGATCTGACGCGCGTCGTAGCGGGGCCCTTCGCGACGAGCGTCTTGTCGGATCTCGGCGCCGACGTCGTCAAGGTCGAACGCCCGCGCACGGGCGACGACTACCGCTACGGCCCGTCCGCGGTGGGGCAAACCTCTCTGTCTTTTCAGAATACGAACCGCGGCAAACGCTCGATCACCCTCGACTTGCGCAAGCCGGAGGGCCGCGACCTCCTCCTGCGCCTCGTGGAGCGCGCCGACGCGGTGGTGGAGAACTTCCGCGCCGGCTGGCTCGACGCCCGGGGGCTCTCGGCGGCTGCGATTCAGGAGCGCAATCCGCGCTGCGTGGTGGCTTCACTCAATGGCTTCGGCAACACGGGCCCCCGCGCCGGCGAGGCTTCCTACGACATCGTTGCGCAGGCCACGGGCGGCCTCCTGGCGATGACGGGTTTTCCAGACGCGGCGCCCGTGCGTGGTGGCGGCGCCCTCGGCGACTACGTGGGCGGTCTCTATCTCGCGCTCGGCGTGGTGGTGGCGCTGCGCGACCGCGACCGCACCGGTGTGGCGCGCGTGCTCGACGTGTCGAATCAGGACGCGATCTTCGCCATCACCGATTCCGCCGCCACGATTCACGCGGGCATCGGCGCGGAGGCTTCGCGCGTCGGCAACCAGCACCCGTACACGGCTCCGTACGACGCGTACGCCGCCCGTGACGGATTCGTGGCGATCGCCGTCGGCAGCAACAAGCTCTTCCGCATCCTGGCCGCCGCCATTGGCAAGCAGGAGCTCATCAGCGACGAGCGCTTCAGGAGTTACAGGAGCCGCGCGGCCAACCGCACGCTCATCAACGCGATCGTCGGCGAGTGGGTGGCAGAGCGGACCTGTGACGAGGTGGTGGGCGTTCTGGGTCGGGGTGGCGCCGAGCTTCCGTGTGCGAAGGTCGTGCGTCCCGACGAGCTCCTCGACGACCCGCAGCTCCTGGCGCGCGAGATGATCGAGCGCCACCCCCACCCGGATCTCGGCGAGGTCGTCTTCCACGGCAACCCGCTCAAGTTCTCCGGAGCCGAACCGCGCGAGCGCGCCCTCGCGCCCGACCTCGCCGCCCACAACGCGGAGATCTTTGCAGAGATTGGCCTCGGCCCGGCCGATCTCGAGCGCCTCGCCGAAGACGAGATCATCTAGCATGCCGGTCGGAGGGATGCGCGTGATCGGCGGCGGCGCAGCCGACACCCGGCGACTCTTCGGCGGCCTCTCCGGACTGCTCGCTGGAGCGCTGGCCTGACCGCCGTCGGTCGATTCAGCTTCCGCACCCGAAGAGCGCGTCTGTAGACTACGCGGAAATTCTCCACGCCTAGGAGCGCGCCTCCCATGAAGTTCTGGATCTCGGTCTCGTTCACGGATCCGGCGCATCTCGTTCCCCTCGCGAGGAAGGCCGAGGAGGTCGGGTTCGAGGGTGTGCTGATGGCGGACCATCTCTTCTACCCGGAAGACATCGAGTCCAGCTACCCCTACTCGCCCGACGGAACGCCACTGTTCGCGAAGACGACGCCGTTTCCCGAGCCGTGGTGTGCGATCAGTGCGATGGCGGCCGTTACCGAGCGCCTGAAGTTCTCGGTCGCCGTCTATATCCTGCCGCTCCACGATCCCATCGAGGTCGCGAAACAGACGTCCACCGTCGCCGCGATTTCGGGCGGTCGGCTCGCGCTCGGCATCGGAACCGGCTGGATGAAGGAGGAGTTCGACATCCAGGGCATCCCGTTCGAGACCCGAGGGCGCCGAATGAACGAACAGATCGAGGTGCTCCGCAAGCTGTGGTCCGGGAAGCCGGTCTCCCACGAGGGGGAGTTCTTCGAGTTCCCGGAAATCAGCATGAGTCCGGCGGCCTCGTTCGAGATTCCGATCTGGGTGGGTGGCTCGAGCAAGATTGCGTTGCGCCGCGCCGCGCGGCTCGCCCAGGGCTGGATCGGTCATGGACACGACGAGCAGAGTGCATCCGCGGTACTCGACACACTCGCGCGGCTGCGCGCGGAAGAGGGTCGCGCTGGCGACAGCTTCGAGTGTCTCGTGCCGCTGGCGGGTGAGCCCGATGAAGCGCTCTTCACGCGTATGGCGCAGAAGGGGATGACGGCGACGCTCAGCTATCCGCCCTCGCTCGCGATTGGAGCGGAGTCGCCCACGCTCGAGCAGGAGTGCGACCATCTCGAGCAGTACGCGGAGAACGTGATCGAGCCCCTTCGCAAGATCTGAATGCTGCGCGCGGCCCTACGGGGCCGCGACCGAGATGCACGGAAAAAGATCGTCTGCGTCGGTTGACGACTCGCTCACGGTGCCTACTTCTTCGGACCAACAGGAGGTAGCAAGCATGATCAGCCATCAATTCGTACCGCGCAGCCTATCCGTCCGCGGCGTTGGTCCCGGTTTCGGGCGACTTCGGGTGCGTTCCCTGGACCGGCTTCTCGAGGATCTCTGGAGCTCGACGCTCGTCACACCGTCGGGTAGCGCTCCGAATCACGTCGACTACGCGCCGCGCGTCGATATCGACGAATCAGCGACGGAGGTCCGCGTGAGCGCCGAGCTCCCCGGCCTCGACGCGAACGACGTCGAGGTCGTGATCGACGAAAACGTGATCACGATCAAGGGCGAGCGAACGGCCGAGCGCGAGGAGGATCGCGAGGGCTACTACCACGTCGAGTCCACGCGCGGCAGCTTCCATCGCGCGATTCGCCTGCCCTTCGAGGCCGCCGACGAGGACGTGACGGCGTCCTACAAGAACGGCGTTCTCGAAGTCACCGTGGCCAAGCCCGCGGAAGAGAAGTCGCGAGCGCGTGTCATCCCGGTGACCGGCTCCTGAATCGTCAGACGAAGTCCGGGCGGGCTGGAGCCGATCCAGCCCGCCCGCTCGCTTGGAAGCAACGGGGACGGCCGCCAGAGTGACAGCACGGCGCTTCAGGTCGCGTCGTGGAAGATGATGCCGAGGGTCGTTCGCGTTCCGCGCTGTACTCGGCTCACTCCGTGCCGCATCTGTGTTCTGTGGAAGCCGCGCTTTCCCTGCACAGGGCGCTCGCGGTTCGGGAACACCACGGCCTCTCCCATCGCCAGTGCGATCGCTTCGCCGCGCGACTGCCGGCGCGGACGCTGCTCGACGAGCAGGAACTCGCCCCCGTCAAAGTCTTCGCCGGGTGTGCTCAGCAGTACGGCGACCTGCAGCGGGAAGGCAACGTCTCCGTAGAGATCCTGATGGAGGCAGTTGTAGCCGCCGGTTTCGTAGCGCAGGAGCAGGGGGGTCGGTCTCTCTTGTCCCGCCGAGTGACACACGGCGTTGAAGCCCTCGAGTGTCGCGGGAAACCGTTCGTCGGATCCGAGGAGCTCTCGCCAGCCATTCGCGATGGACGCGAGCGGTCGGTACAACTCCTCGCGGAGCTCGCAGACGATGCTGGGGAGCGGATTGGCGAAGTAGCGGTAGCGCCCCTCGCCGAACGAGTGCCGCGCCATATCGATGGTGCTGCGGAAGCGGTCGTCGTCGTCGAAGTCGGCGGCGAGCGAGCGACACTCGCCCTCCGTCAACAGATCCCGGATCCGCGCGTGCCCGACCGCATCGAGATCGGCGCCCACGCCTTCCCAGTCGATCGCGGCGACGCGTTCTCCGATTCCGGGGGTCACCACGCCCCCTCGGCTGGCGCTGGCCATCGATTCTCCTCCACGGGCGCTGTGCCGGAGTCTCGCGCAGATCCCGCCGCAAGTCGCCGGGCTTCCCGCACGCGGCACCCGGTATGGGGTACTCCGATGAGATAGCTTCTTCTCCTCGCTGGAATCGGACACCGGACGCGCCGCCTCGGCGCCTGGTCACGGAGATCCCCAACATGAATTTCGGATTCTCGGAGGAACAGGAGCTCCTCCGCGCCGAGGTGCGCAAGTTCCTGGACCAGAACTGTCCGCTGGAAGAAGTGCGCAAGCTCAGCGAGACGCCCCAGGGATTCTCGCGCAGCTACTGGGACCGCTTCGCCGAGCTCGGTTGGGTGGGGCTCGGGGTGCCCGAGGTCCACGGCGGCATCGGACTCGGTTGGGTCGACCTCGTGGTTGTTCTCGAGGAGACGGGACGCACGCTGTTTCCCTCGCCCTTGATCGCCACCAGCCTCGCCTCAGCTGCCATCCAGGCCGCGGGAAGCGAAGCCCAGCAGGCGCGCTGGCTCCCGGGAATCGCAGACGGCAGTCTGATCGGTACGCTCGCCCACCTCGAGGACAGCGACGTGCTCGGGTGTGCGGGCGTCGAGCTCCTGGCCCGCCGCGACGCCGATGCCTTCCTCCTCACGGGCGGGAAGCACATGGTGCTCGACGCCGCGAATGCCGACTTGTTCGTCGTTCCCTTCAAGAGTGGAGCCGGTGAGGAGGACATCTCCCTCGCCGTGATCGAACGCGCCACCGCCGGTCTCGACGTCGAGCCCGCGGGGTCGATCGACGTCACCCAGCGACAGGGCCGTTTGCGGCTCGACGGCGTGCGCGTCGAAACGGATGCGATCCTCGGCGAGCCCGGGGGCGCCGCGCCGCTGTTCGAACGCCTGCTCGATTGTGGAGCCGTCGCCATCACCGCCGAAGCCATCGGCGCCTCGGAAGCCGCGCTCGAGCTCACCGCCAGCTACGCGAAGCAGCGCGTCCAATTCGACCAACCGATCGGGCGCTTCCAGGGCGTCAAGCATCCGCTGGCCGAGATGTACGTGGACATCGAGTCGTTCAAGTCGCTGCTCTATTACGCGGCCTGGGCGCTCGACAACCTCCCCGAGGAGGCATCCCTCGCCGCATCGCGCGCAAAGGCGTACGCGAGTGAGGCGTTCCCGCGTATCGGTATCGACACCGTCGGCCTGCACGGCGGCATCGGCTACACGTGGGAGTACGACGCGCACCTCTACCTCAAGCGAGCCAAGTGGTGCAGACCGACATTCGGCGACGCCGACTACCACTACGAGCGAGTCGCCCGCCTCGGAGGAATCTGATGGATTTCAACCTCGAGCCCGAAGAAGAGGCGTTTCGCGCGGAGGTCTGCGCGTTTCTCGACGAGAATCTCGTGCCCGATGGCGAACGCACGGCCGAGTTCATGGCGGAGTGGAGTCGCAAAGTGCGCGAGAGGCGCTGGGTCGGGTTCTCGTGGCCGGCCGACGTGGGTGGCGGCGGCGGCAGCCTGATGCAGCAGGTGATCCTCAAGGACGAAATGGCAAAGCGCAAAGCGCCGCCGCTCGGCAGCTGCTTCATGGGCCTCGCCTGGGTGGGACCGGGCATCATCCAGTACGGCACCGAGGAGCAGAAGCAGAAGTTCATCCCCGACATCCTCGACGGCACCTACCAGTGGTGCACGGGGTACTCCGAGCCCGACTCGGGGAGTGATCTCGCCTCGCTCAAGACGCGTTGCGTGCGCGAGGGTGACGAGTACGTGGTGAATGGCCAGAAGATCTGGACGTCCATTGCGATGTGGTCGAAGTGGATGATCCTCCTGGTGCGCACGAGCACCAACGTCGAGGTAAAGCACGACGGCATCACCTGCCTGCTCGTCGAGATGGACACGCCCGGTATCACGGTGCGCCCCATCAAGAACATGTCGGGCGGGTCGATCTTTGCCGAGGTCTTCTTCGACGACGTGCGCGTTCCCGTCGAGAACCGCCTCGGCGTGGAGGGGCAGGGCTGGCAGGTCACCGTTTCTGCCCTCGCGAACGAGCGCTCCGGCATCGCGGAGGTGCACGGCCTCGTCCGCACGCTCTCCGATGTGAAGGAGCTCGCGCGCAGCTGCAGGCGCGGAGGTCGCCCGGCGAGCCAAGACCCCGGCATCCGCCGGCGTATCGCGTCCGCGGACACGCGCATCGAAGCCATGCGGCTCAACGGCATGCGCTTTCTCACGAAGCAGCTCAAGGGCGAGCCGGTAGGGAGCGAGAGCTCTGTCAACAAGCTCCACCGCGCGCTTCTCGAGATCGAGCTCGGCGAGCTGGCGCTCGAGATCCAGGGCTCGCGCGGCGCCCTCGACGGCGAGTCGGCGCTCGACGGCGGACGCTGGCAGAAGTTCTCGCTGAACTGGCCCGAGGTGGTGATCGGCGGCGGTACGCCGAACATCCAACGCAACATCATCGCCGAGCGGATTCTCGGGCTTCCCAAGGACTGACCCGGGCGTCCCCACGCAACCCGTGAGTTCGCAGGTGCGGGTCCCGGACGCAAGCACCCAGCGGGCGCGCTCGGGTGGATCCGGGCTACGCCCGGATCGGGTCCCCGAAGACTAGATCACCCGCTCCATCCACTCGCGCAACGTGAGTGTGAAGCCCGCCGCGTTCTTGTGTCCGCCGCCGCCGTGGCGGCGCGCGATGCTCGCGACGTCGACGTCGCCGATCGAGTAGATCGAGGCGTCGACGCGGTCGCCGGTCACGCGGTAGACGAGTCCCCAAGCCGTCCCATAGGCTGCGCGCCGCCCCAGCTCGTGACCGATCTTGGCGCGGTTGCTCGGTGAGTTGACGGCTTCGATCCGCCCCTCGTCGAGCACGAAAGGACGCGCCGTCTTCAGCGCGCGCTGCACTTCGATCCGGGCGAGGCGGACGATGGGCTCTCCCTGGGCCGCGAGATCCAGGATGGGGCGTGCCGCGAGGTCGTCCCAGACTTCGAGGTCGAATGGGTGCGAGCCGATTGCCGCATTCACCTCTTCCGATTGCGGGAGCTCCCAGGTCCAGAGGTCCTGGTCCTGCACGTACTCGAGCAGCCGCGGCGAAGGCTTGCCCGGGTGGAAGTACTGCCACGAGAGCATCGCCCCGGAGTGCTCGAGGTCGAAGTGCACGCGGTGTCCGTCCGCCGCGAGGACGTTCTCGAGCGCCGGCTCCGACTGGAAGCGCTCGAGCGCGGTGATGTGGTGATCGAGGACCACCACCTGCGCGGCGGCCTCGGCGATGCCTTCGAGCTCGTCGTTGTGAGGGGCGATGTCGGCGAAGACGACGTGATCATCCATCACGTCCGACGGATCGACGCGGTCGTCGTGGCTGCGGGGCCGGTATTCGCCGTCTTTCCCCCAGGCCCGCCACGCCGCCCACGCCGCGCCGAAACCGTCTGGACAACCCGCGTGGTAGTAGAGGACGCGTCGCACGACCGAACCCTAGCTCAACCCTGGAGGTGGGACGCCGCCTACTCGAGGCCGAGGTCGGCCTCGATGTCCTCGGCGAGGATCGAGAGGATGTTGCGGTCGAGGAAGTCGAGGACGTAGACCAGAGTCAGGACGATCGGGAGACTTCGGATCTGCGTTCGCGTCACTCGCGGGCGCAGCGGGCAGAGGTTTGATCCGAGCGGAGCTGACACCCATCCCCGGGCTCTGGTAGCTTCCCCGCTCGAGTTCCGGCCGGACCTCGAGGCGGAGTATCCCCCAGTGCTCGCATTTCCGGGCCATGCCGCAGCCGACTACCGCGAAGTCTCCACGCGTGGCAACGCGCTCGAGGCGTTCGAGAGCCTGCGCGCTCAGCCGTATCCGTGGCTGCTCGACAGCTCTCTTCCCTCGGCGAATCTGGGTCGCTACTCGTTCGCGGGCGCCGATCCCTATCTCGTCGCACGCGCCCACGGGTCCCGCATCGATCTCGAGTGCCGCCGCCCGGTGCGACCCGGACTCCGGCTGGGCGCGCTCGAGTTCGACGCCGACCCCTTCGAGCTGATCCGCACGCTGCTCCCCGAGCCGCCGCGCGCGGTTCCCGGTGCGCCGCCGTTCATCGGCGGGGCCGTGGGCTACCTCGGATACGAGCTCGCACGCCACATCGAGCCGCTGCGGCTCCGCGCGCTCGACGACCTGGGTCTCCCCGACCTCGTCCTCCTGTTCGTCGATCGTGTGCTGGTCTACGACCACGTCAACGACACACTCGGCGCCTGGGGTCTCGGCTTCGGAGAGGAGCGAGAAGAGGCCGCGCGGCGCGCAGCCCTCGCCGTCGACGCGCTGGTCGCCGCCGTGGCGGCACCTCCGCCGCGCGCAAGGCGTCTCCGCAATCGGCGCCGCCACGCGGGAGATCCCGAGCCCCTCGGCGTCGTGTCGGATCTCGACGACAGCGGCTACCGCAAGGCGATCGACACCGCGCTCGAGGAGATCGGCGCCGGGAACGTCTACCAGGCGTGTCTGACCCGGCGCCTCGAGACCGCCTTCGAAGACGACGACGACCGCGATGGCTGGGCCCTCTACCGGCAGCTGCGCGCGGTGAATCCCGCTCCGTTCGCGAGCTACTTCGAGCTACCCGGGTTCACCATTGCGAGCAGCTCCCCCGAGCGCTTCCTGCGACTCTCGGCCGATCGGACCGTCGAAAGTCGCCCCATCAAGGGCACCCGCGCGCGCGGCCGCCACCCGGCGGAAGACGACGCGAACCGCTTCGCGCTCGAGACTTCCCAGAAGGATCGCGCCGAGAACCTCATGATCGTGGACCTCGTCCGCAACGATCTCGGTCGCGTGTGTGAGACGGCGAGCGTCGCAGTGCCCGAGTTCATGGCCATCGAGGCGTACGCCTCGGTGTTCCAGATGGTGTCGACGGTTACGGGACGCGTCCGAGCCGATCTCGACATCGTCGACGTCCTGCGCGCGAGCTTCCCTCCCGGGTCGATGACCGGCGCGCCGAAGATCGCGGCGATGAAGCTGCTCGACCGGCTCGAGCCGGTGCGGCGCGGGATCTACTCGGGAGCGATCGGCTACTTCGACGTGCGCGGCGGCGCCGATCTCTCCGTCGTGATCCGAACGCTGATCCTGCGAGATGGTCGCGCCTACGTGCACACCGGCGGAGGAATCGTCGCCGACTCGGAGCCAGAAGCCGAGCTTCGCGAGACACGCGACAAGGCGCGTCCGCTGCTCGCCGCCCTAGCGGCGCTCCGCGCGTCGTACTGACAGGAGATCGACACGTGGGACCCCTCGAAGGCCTCAAGATCATCGAGATCGCGGGCATTGGCCCCGGCCCCTTCTGCGGAATGATGCTTGCCGACATGGGGGCGGAGGTGTTGCGGATCGAGCGTCCGCAGGCCGTCGCCGCCGGAAACGCTGCGCACGCGGGTGGCGACACCCTTGCTCGCGGACGGCGCAGCATCGGCGTCGATCTCAAGCACGCGGCCGGCGTCGAGACGCTTCTGCGCCTCGTCGAGAAGGCCGACGGATTGATCGAGGGGTTTCGCCCGGGTGTCATGGAGCGCCTCGGACTCGGTCCCGACGTCTGTCTCGAGCGCAATCCCGCCCTCGTGTACGGTCGCATGACAGGCTTCGGTCAGGACGGACCGCTCGCTCACGCCGCGGGACACGACATCAACTACATCGCGCTGTCGGGCGTGCTCGCGCACATCGGCCGGCGCGGACAACCGCCGGTACCCCCGCTCAACGTCGTGGGAGACTTCGGCGGTGGCGGCATGTTCCTCGCCTTCGGGATGGTGAGCGCGCTGTTCGAGCGGACGCGATCCGGCAAGGGCCAGGTGGTCGACGCCGCCATGGTCGACGGCTCGGCGACGCTCCTGACCGTGCTGTTCTCGATCCACCAGCACGGCCATTGGAGCGAAGAGCGGGGCTCGAACGTCATCGACAGTGGCTCGCACTACTACGACGCCTACGAGACCCGCGACGGAAAGTACGTGTCGGTCGGTGCCATCGAGCCCCAGTTCTACGCCGAGCTCCTCGAGAAGACCGGCCTCGCGGAGGAAGACCTCCCCGCGCAGAGCGACCGCGATGCCTGGCCGGCGCTGAAGCAGCGCATGGTCGAGGTCTTCCGCAGCAAGACCCGCGACGAGTGGTGCGAGATCATGGAGGGGAGCGACGTCTGCTTCGCGCCGGTGCTCTCGATGAGCGAAGCGCCGTCCCATCCCCACAACGTCGCGCGCAAGACCTTCGTCAGCCACGACGGCAAACTTCAGCCCGCCCCGGCACCGCGCTTCAGCCGAACTCCGGGTGAGCTCGGGCTTCCGCCGCCCGTCCCCGGCCAGCACACGGACGAGGCGCTGGTCGACTGGGGACTCGAGGCGGGCGAAATCGCGCAGCTGCGCGACGCGAAGGCGATCGTCTAGGGCGAACCGGGCCGCTGCCCCAGCGCACGCGAAATCGGCGAGAATCGACGGCATCGGCGATTCCGCGGAAACAGGCGCATGAAGTACACGGTGAAGATCGACAAGCAGAGCTGCCAATCGTCCGGGAACTGCGTCGACGCGCATCCGTCGGCGTTCGCGTGGGACGACGACGACCTCGGTGACGCGACCGAGGGCCTCTCGGCGCTCTCCCGCGATGAGCTCGTCGCCGTCGCTCGCAAGTGTCCCGCCCTCGCGATCGCGGTGCTCGACGCCGACGGCAACGAGATCGCGCTCTAGTCAACCCGCAACAACGCCCCGCTCGGAGACCCTCATGAAGATCGGTTTGTGCTTTCCCTACACCCAGCCCGACATGTCGCGCGAGACGATGCTCACCTGGTACCGGCGCGTCGAGGAGGGACCTTTCTCGAGCCTGTCTTGCGGCGAGCGGATGATCGGCAACAGCGTCGAGATGAGCACGACCCTGGCGGGTGCTGCGGCGGTGACGGAGCGGATCCGCATCGTTCCCACGCTCTACGTGCTGCCGATGCACCCGGCGATCTGGGTCGCGAAGCAGGCCGCGACACTCGACGTTCTGTCGGGAGGTCGCGTCACGATCACGGTAGGGGTCGGAGGGCGCGATCACGATTACCGCTGTATGGAGCGCGAGCGCGACAAGCCGCACGCGCGGATGGAGGAACAGGTCGCGCAGATCCGCAGCATCTGGCGGGGCGAGCTGCCCTTCGAGGGGACGGAGGCCATCGGTCCCGCGCCCGTTCAGCCGGGAGGCCCGCCGATCCTGGCGGGGGTGATGGGACCGGGCGCCATCAAGCGGGCGTCCCGCTACGCGGACGGCGTCTACTCGTGGTCGGGTGCCGGCAACCCGGCCGAGATCGACGGCCAGCTGCAGAGAGTCCGCGCGGCCTGGACGGACGAAGGGCGCGAAGCCGCGCCGCAGCACGTCGCCGGGTTCTGGTACTCGCTCGCGCCGGACGCCGATCGCAGGCTCAAGGAGTACGTCTTCAAGTACACGCGCATCATGGGCGAGGACGTCGCGCGGGCGATGTCGTCGGTGGTGGACCGCTCGAGTGCCGATGCGGTGCGCGAGTCGCTCGACGCGTACGAGGAGCTCGGCGTCGAGGAGTGCATGCTCAACTCCGCGACCGCGGATACAGCCGAGCTCGACAACCTGCTCGAGGTGCTCGAGAAGCGCGGCTGAGATCCGAGCGTCAGTCGACGTTCTCGTGACCCGGCGGGCCGGCACGGGCGTATCGAGTGCCGGGCGGGTCGACGGCCCAGGCCGGTGTCTTCCCCCAGCCACCTTCGAAGACGAACTCGGCGAGCGGTCGGCGCCGCACGGGTCCGTGGGAGCCCTCGGGATGCCCGAGCGGGATGCAGGCCGACAGCACCGCGGAGTCGGGGATGTCGAGCAGCAGCTTGAGCTCCTTCTCGACACCGCTCTGGAATCCCGTCAGGACACCACCGAGACCCCGTGCCCGCGCGGCGAGGAGCAGGTTCTGACAGCACGGGTAGATCGACGCGCCCTCCAGTGGACTGGGATCGCGATAGCGGAGAAAGCACGGGAGGATCACGATCGGAGCGTCCTCGAAGTGCTCGGCGAAACGCTCCATCACGCCAGCCATGCGGGCCTTGGCTGAGCCCTCCCGCTGCCCCGATCCCTCGTCGTAGCGATCGCCGCGTCGCTTGAACTCCCACATCCTGCGCGCCGCGCCGCCCAGCAGCCGCTTCGCTTCGAGGGACTTCGGATCGTCCCGGAGAACGATGAATCGCCACGGTTGACGGTTCGACCCCGATGGCGCCCGGGTTGCGGCAAACAGGATGGCGGCCAGATCCTCGCCGGAGACGGGCTCGTCGGTGTAGCGGCGGATCGCTCGGGTGGTGGCGATTCCCTCGAGGAGTCCGATCTCGCTGGCTGTGGACTCGGGCACGATGATTCCTTCGGCGGTTGAGAATGTTGATAGCCTACAGGTCTCCGCGCTTCGTTGGCGGATCGGAGAATCGATGGAGCCGCGCTTCCCCTTCGGCATCCCCAACGGCTGGTACCTCATGGCCTACAGCGACGAAGTTGCGGCGGGTCAGGTGCTCCCGCTCCACTACTTCGAACGCGACTTCGTGGCTTTTCGCGGCGAGAGTGGTTCCGTGGCCGTGTTCGACGCCTTCTGCCCGCACCTCGGTGCGCACCTCGGACACGGCGGCCGCGTCGTCGGCGACAGTCTGCGTTGTCCGTTCCACGGTTGGCGGTTCGACGCGGCCGGGGACTGCGTCGAGATCCCCTATGCGGCGCGGATTCCGTCGCGAGCGAAGCTCCGGGCGCACCCCACCGTGGAGCGCAACGGGATGATCTTCACGTGGTGGCACGAGAACGGAGACGCTCCGAACTACGACGTTCCGGACATCGCCGAGTGGCACGACGAGGGCTTCGTGACCCCCTGGCTGCGCTACGAATGGACCGTGAAGACCCACCCGCAGGAGATGGCGGAGAATGGCATCGACTGGCCGCACTTCCAGAGTGTCCACCGAATGACGATGCCCGAGGATCGAAGCCATCACTTCGCGGAGCACGTCTACACGTGGAGCGTGGGGGTCAGCAAGGACGTATCGACTCTTGGTGACACGCCGGACGACCTCTTCCTCGCCGGCGAGAACTGGGGCCTCGGATACAGCTTCATCCGGCAGACCGGAAACCAGTTCAACACGATCATCGCGACCGGGATGACACCGATCGACGGCGAAACGCTGCACATGCGCATGGGTGTGATCGGAGAGAAGCTCGACGACGGTGACGAGGCGACGAAGCAGGTGCTGCGCACCTATATCGACGAACACCGGGTCGTCGCCGAGGAGGACTTTCCGATCTTCGAGAACAAGCGCTTCCGTCCGCAGCCGCTGCTCTGCGAAGAGGATGGACCGATCCCAGAGTTCCGGCGCTGGGCGGCCCAGTTCTACTCCTGAGCCGTCGGACTCACCCGTCGCTTCTCGATCTCAACAAGTCGCTCCCGGTCGGCAGCTTCCCACCCGCACGGATCCAGCGCTCGAAGACCTTCTCGCCCGCCCGCGGGTTGTAGACGTCTTCCTGATAGGAGAACTCTCCGTCGCCCGCGTAGTCGAGGATGGTCACGCAGCTGAATTCGTACTTCTCGTCGCCGCCGGTGGGGTCGGGCAGGGCTTGAATGGGGTAGTAGACGACGCGGTTGCCCTCGATGACGTGCCACGGCGTGGGGAAGTACATCTCCCGCGGAGCGGCGGCCATGACCTTCAGGATGCCCTCGCGGATGGCCTCACGACCCTCGAAGGTTCCGAGGTGGCACTCCACCCACAGGCCGTCGATGGTGTGCAGATCCGCCCAGGCGTTCCAGTCGCCCGAGTCGCCCACGGCAACGAAATTCCGATAGGCCTCTTCGACTTCTCCGCGATCGAACACCGTCATCAGGGACCTCCTCCGCTTGCCGCGCATCGGGCGACGAGCCGGAATCCTACTGTGGGGAACCGTCTGGCGCCGGTCGCGGGTCTCGGCGGTGTCGAAGACATCCCGCACAACTTGGGGACACTCTTGGTTCCCCGGGCGAGCAAGAAGGGACTTCCCAAGTTTCGACGTTCAGCAGCAGTCGAATGTCTTGTTGGGCGAGTCGTAGGTGTCGTGCCAGTGGGGCGGGTCGAGATAGAGATGACGATCCGCCGCGAGGGCCAGCGTGCGACCGACGTCGATCACCCGCGGACCCTCTCGGACCACGCGCAGCCGGGCCTGCTGGCCCGCTGCGAGCACTCGCTCCCGGTCGCCGTCGAAGGCGAGGATGCCAGGGCCCTCGACGACGACGTCTTCGCCGAGGGCCAGGCGATTGGCGCCGGCGACGTAGACGGTGCGGTAGAGACCCGGTGAGATCGGCACGAGCATCGGTCGGGCGGACGCGGCTTCCGGACCGGTACAGCGGACATCGACACCGAAGTCATCGTCGACGCCCGACGGCTCGAGAAGCCCACCGATGGGCGAGACACCCACCGCCGCCGGCTCGGCGCGAGCGAGCACCGCCCGCCGGATGAGCTGCGCGTCGAACGGCATGAGGTTGCCGACGTGGTCGTCGACCAGGAACGCCGCGTCGACCAGTGCGAGGTCGTCGTCTTCGCCGTCGATCGAAACCTGGACCACCTTCGCGCGCAGGGAGACCTCGTCAATTCCCACGCGGCCCGACGCCACGAGTCCGGCCGCTGCACCGCCGACGCCCGCTTCCACCATCGTGGGGAACACGTTGTTGGTCCCCGTGGAGAGCGGCATGAGAGGAGCATCGGCCCAGGCCTTCGCGAGGATGCGGCTCGTGCCGTCGCCACCGAAAACGACGATGGCGCCGCAATCGGCCTGCCGTAGCGCCTCGGCGGCCACCGTCGTGTCGTGGGGTTTGTAGCTCGCGGAGATCTTCAGGAGTTCGATCTTGGCGTGAAGACGCAGGTTCTCGACGGCGCGATCGGCGATTCGCAGGAGATCGCGAACCACGAGGATTCGCGTCGCACCACTGGCTGCGGCGCCCACCACGGCACGCGCCACCTGGTCGCGCTTCGACTCGATGGTCATGACGCTCGCTCGCGCGGCGATGCGCCGCACGTCTCGCCCCGAACTCGGGTTCACCAGGATGCCCACGGGGCGAGGTTCGGTCAGGGGCTGCGTCATTTCGTGCTTCTCCCGCGCGGCTCGTCGGTGCGCAACCAGGGTAGCCGCGCGCGGGCGGTCCCGGTCGGTTTTCGGCAGGGTCTCGTCGCATGCTAGCGTGGGCCGTCACGCGCGTGACGAGTGCACTTCACGGAGGTCGCCCAGGCCATGACGATCCGACACCCCGAACCTTACGCGGTACTTCACGTCGGCGCCGCGGCCCTGGCGCTGCTTCTGGCCGCGTCGTCCCACGCGCAGAACTTCGACGACGTCGAGATCCAGACCCGGAAGCTCGGCGGCGGAGTCGCCATGCTGGTGGGACAGGGAGGGAACATCGGAGTCTCCACCGGCGACGATGGCATCCTCATGATCGACGACCAGTTCGCCCCGCTCGCCGGCAAGATCAGCGCAGCGGTAGCGGCACTGCGTCCGGGGACGCTGCGCTTCCTCGTCAACACGCACTGGCACGGCGACCACACGGGCGGCAACGAGGTGTTCGGCGCGAGCGGCAGCGTGATCATCGCGCACGACAACGTGCGCGCGCGCATGAGCACGGAGCAGTTCATGGCACGTCGCAACCTTCGGATTCCGCCGTCGCCACGGGTCGCTCTTCCTCTCCTCACCTACGGCGATGAGGTGACGTTTCACCTGAACGGGGACACGGTGCAGGTACGCTACGTCGGCCCCGCCCACACCGATGGCGACTCCGTGATCCACTTCCGCGACGCCAACGTGATCCACATGGGAGATACGTACTTCAACGGCATGTACCCGTTCGTCGACCTCTCGAGTGGCGGGTCGGTCGAAGGGATGCTCGGTGCCGTGAACCTCGGGCTCGGTCTCGCGAACAATCGCACGAAGATCATCCCGGGCCACGGTCCCCTCTCGAACCGCGCTGAGCTGCGGCGATACCGAAACATGCTCGCGACGGTGATCGAGCGCGTGGGGGCGGAGCACAAGGCAGGAAGGAGCCGAGAGGAGACGATCGCCGCGAAGCCCACCCGTGACCTCGACGGCGCCTGGGCGCGCGGATTCATCAAGCCCGACGACTTCGTCGGCAGCGTCTACGAAAGCCTCGCCGGCTCTTGATCATCCCCAAGTGGGCAAGGAACGTCTCCAAGTTGCGTCCAGGGAACGTCCCCGGGGTTGGGTGAAGTTGGGTCAGGCGGGGTGGCTGAAGGCGGCCAGCAGGTGGAAGCCGAAGAAGCCGACCGCGAGCACGACCCGGCGGACGTGGTAGCCGTGTCTGCGTTCTGCGTGGTGGAGCTGTGCCGCCGTCCACTTCAGCGCTGCCATCTTCGGAGCTCCTCTCGTCGGCGCCACGGGGTGGCGCGAGGTTGACGAGAGGTCGCGCGGGGGGAGGCTTCAGATCACCCGCGGGCGAGAAAGGGCCGGAGATCAGCTGATTTCTACGAGAACTCGGGCTTGGATGGCGTTCTGCCGCCCGGTCCGCTGTACGCCAGCCCGTAGCTCGGCTCGACGGCGAACTCGGCGGGGGCCATCGACCCGAGCGCCTTCCTCCACGATTCGACGAGGCGGTCCTCGGCCGCGTAGTCGAACGGGTCCTGGAGGACGGTCTCCTCCATCCCGCCCGGCTCCGGCGGGTGCTCGCGCAGCCATCGCGCCGTCAACGCCAGCGCGTCTCGCGGAGCCACCACGTCGCGGTACCCGAGCTGTGACTTGAGCTTCGAGAGGTCGAGCACGCGGTGGGTGGGCAGCGGCTGCATGAGCAGCGGTCGGGCCGGGACGGCGAGCTCCCACGGCATCGACACGATATCCAGGTCGCACTCGAGCGCGTCCGCGATGACCAGAGCCACTTGGTGCAGTGTCAGCACCTCCTCGTCGGCGCAGTTGTAGATCTGTCCCGCGGAGGCGTCGGGCTGGTCGACCGCGAGCAGCACCGCGTGCGCGAGGTTGCCCGCGTAGCCGAAGCTGTGAAGCGTCAGGCCGTCGTCGGGAAGGATGATGAACGGGCGTCCGTCGAGGATACGCCGCACGACACACCACTCGCGCGGTGCGAGCTGGTAGGGCCCGTACACGTACGGGTAGCGGAAGTGGGCGGCGGTGGGGTGGAAGTCGAGCACGGCCTCTTCGGTGCGCACGATGCGGTAGCCCTTCGTGTCGTCCGATTCCTCGCGCACGAGGGGGGCGTCCTCGGCGGTGGGCACGGGAAGCCCCGCTGGGCGAAAGAGTTCCGGGTTCATGTAGCCGCGGTACGCAGGAACCCCGCCGACGGAGAGGAATCGCCCCACTTTTCCAACGGTGACGGCGGCCATGCGCCTCAGTCGTCCGTAGGTCACGATGCACACGTCGAACGTGCGATCGCCGAGCGCGTTGCGCACCGCCTCTTCGTCGAAGGGGTCGGTGTGGATGTGCTCGACGTCGTCGGGAATCTCGTCGAGCTCGTGGCGTCCGGTGTGGAGGATCGCGACGGAGTAGCCGCGGTCGCGCAGACCGTTGACGATGAAGTGACCCGTCGGACCCGTTCCGCCGACGACGAGCGCGCGCATCAACGGCGCAACGACTCGATGTCGAAGTCGTAGAGCTTCGCGACGTTGTCACGCAGAATCATCGCCCGCTCGTCGCTGGTGACGTCGGCGAGGATCTCGCTGGTGATCTGGCGCGAGCGGGGAAACGTCGACTCCGTGTGCGGGTAGTCGGAGCCCCACATCAGCGATTCGATCCCGACGACGTCGCGCTCGCGGATCCCGACCGCGTCCTCCTGGAACGATACGAAGCAGTTCTTCCGGAAGAAGTCGCTCGGGCGCACGTCGGGATCGGCGAAGCGGTGCCACTCCCCGCGCACTGGGCGGTCCGTGTAGCAATAGTCCATCTGGAACAGGAAGAAGGGGATCCACGAGATCTCGTGCTCGACGGAGCCGACCCGAAGCTTCGGGTGGCGCTCGAAGACGCCGGAGAAGATCATCTCGCCGATCGACTTCCGGACGAAGTGATCCTGCAGGTAGAAGGCCGCTTCGGACACCTTGCGAACGCTCGTCTGCTTCTCGTCGACCGAGAGGGCATTGCGCCCGGTGGCGACGTGCATACTGAGCGGAAGATCGAGGTCCACCGCTGCGGACCACACGGGCTCGTACATGGGCTGGTCGTAGGCGCGGTCCGTGGGTGGCAGCACGCTGATCATCGCGCCGACGAGGCCCAGCTCGCGGCAGCGCGCCATCTCCTTCGTGGCCTCGACCGGATCGTCGACGTTGATCAGGGCGATGCCCTTCAGACGGGCGCGATTTTCGGAGCAGAACTCGGCGATGAAGTCGTTGTAGGCGCGCATCGTCGCAGAGCAGAGCGCGGAATCGGGAATGCCGAACGCGAGCAGGGCCTCGCTCGGATAGAGGACCGAGCCCATCACGCCGTCGAGCGCATTCTCCTCCACGTAGGCGCTCGGGTCATACGCCGCCGGTCGCACCTGCTCGAAGCGTGCCTCGGTGATCAGCTCCGTGGCGTCCCGTTCGAAGCGGTCCCCGGTCTGGACGCCCAGGAACGACATCGAGGGCTCTCCGTCGATCGTCCACCAGTCGCCGTTCTCCTCATGCACGACGCGGGGTGCGCGGTCGCGAAATTTGCGATCGATGCGACGCTCCCAGAGATCCGGCGGCTCGATGATGTGGGAATCCGACGAGATCATGTCTTCGACAGTCATGGACCTGCTCCGTACGAACGCGAGTCGCTCGATTTCGTGTCCATTGTATGCGCAATCAGCGGCGCGGTGAGATCTCGCCGGAGCGCACCTTTGCGAGGTACGTGTCGAGCTCGCGCTTCACGATCGGGGCGAGGATGTACAGACCCAGGATGTTCGCGAGCGCCATCGCGAAGACGGTGGCGTCGGAGAAGTCGAGCACCGACTCGAGCTGCGTCACGCAACCGAGGACCACAGAGACGCAGAAGATCGCGTTCCA
>JABSQW010000113.1 GCA_013215605.1 Myxococcales bacterium | reverse complement strand
GCCCAGCAAGACGCCCGCCAAGGAGAGCGACCCGCGCTACCTGCCACCCAATTTCTACTACGCCCAGGAGGACTTCCTGCGCGAGCGGCAGCGCTCGAAGAGCTGGGTGTGGTCGGCGCTGCGTCCCCAACTCGTGTGTGGCTTTGCTCTTGGCAGCCCAAACAACGGCATCGCCGCACTCGGCGTCTTCGCTGAGATCTGCAGGGAGATGGGCGTTCCACTGCGCTGCCCGGCAGGAGCCACACGGATCCTGGAGGCGACCGACGCGCGACTGCTAGCGCGGGCGGTGGTCTGGGCAGGCACGACACCCGCGTGCGCCAACGAGTCCTACAACATCACCAACGGCGACGTCTTCGTCTGGGCCGACCTCTGGCCGCAGTTCGCGGAGTTCTTCGGGCTCGAGCTGGGGCCGCCTCATCCGATCTCACTGCTATCGGTGATGGCCGACAAGGGCCCTGTGTGGGAGCGGATCATGGCGCGCCACGGCTTGCAGTACGGCTACGAGGAGCTCGTCACCAGCTGGGAGTTCGCGGACATGATCTTCGCGTCGGGCAGCCACCCCTCCCTGGGTCACGGCGCCACCACCGAATCGATTCTGGTGAGCACCATCAAGGCGCGCCGGCACGGCTTCCACGATTGCATCGACACCGCCGAGATGTTCCTCGAGTGGCTGACGGAATACCAACGCCGTGGGGCACTCCCGGGCTAGGGCATCGGAAACGCGAATGCGCTTCTCAGGCAAGGTCGTCATCGTCACCGGCGCAGGCTCCGGTGTG
Source organism: Myxococcales bacterium (assembly GCA_013215605.1). Taxonomy (GTDB): domain Bacteria; phylum Myxococcota_A; class UBA9160; order UBA9160; family SMWR01; genus JABSQW01. The sequence goes on along the minus strand of JABSQW010000113.1, from coordinate 15,463 downwards.
GGCCGGGCAACGGCACTGTTGTACGGAAAAGAAGGGGCCCGGATTCTCGCCGCCGATATCGACGAGGGTTCCGCGGGCAAGACGGTCGAGAAGATTCGCGGCGCGGGAGGCGAGGCTGAACCCTTCCACGTAGACCTCTCCAGTCGCGCCCAGGCGCACTCCATGGTCGAGGCCGCCGTCGACTTCTTTGCGCGCCTCGACGTCCTCGCCAATGTCGCGGGAATCTATCCCCGCGCTCCCGTGGAGAAGGTGACCGAAGAACACCTGGACCGCGTGCTGGCCGTGGACCTCAAGGGTCCGTTCTTCGCCTGTCAGGCGGCGGTGCGCGCAATGAAGGCACAAGGCGGCGGTGTCATCGTCAACGTGGCCTCAGGAACCGCCTTTTACGGCCTGGAGGAACACGCCGCCTACAGCGCCGCAAAGGGAGGCCTCGTCTCGGTCGGGCGGGTCGTCGCCGTCGAAGCGGCGCGGCACGGGATTCGCTTGAACACTGTCGTTCCAGGACGCACCGACACTCCCGGCCTACGCGCCCGAGGTGGATCGATCCCCGAGACTGGAGACACGGTTCCCGCCAACGAACGCTGGATGCGACCCGAGGAGATCGCCGAGGTCATCGTCTGGTGCTCGTCGGACGGCGCGGGCATGGTCAACGGCGCCTTGCTGCGAGTCGACGGCGGATGGAAGATGTTATGAGCGAAGGAACGCGATTCGACGGCGAGGTCGCCATCGTTACGGGCGGCGCCAGTGGTATCGGTCGAGCCAGCGCCTCGCTCTTTGCGAACGAGGGTGCGCGAGTCGTGATCGCCGACGTCGATGAGGGCAAGGCTCGGCGGGTCGCCGAGTCCATCGCGACAGCCGGTGGCGAGGTCGTCGTTGAGCGCGTCGATTTGTCTTCGTTGAGTGATCTGGAGGCGCTGGTGGAGCGGACAGCGGAGCGATTCGGCCAAATCGATATCCTCGCCAATGTCGCCGCCATCTTTCCGTCAGCGTCGTTCATGAAGACCAGCCCCACCGCCTGGGATCGCATCATCGACATCGACCTCAAAGCCGTCTTCTTCCTGACGCAAGCGGTGGCGCGAAAGATGATCGAGCAGAACCGGGGAGCCATCGTCAACGTGGCCTCGGGCGCCGCCTTCCGACCCGTACCCGGCATGTCGGCCTACTCCGCGGCCAAGGGTGGACTCGTCGCCATGACCCGGACGATCGCCCACGAGCTGGCCAGGTATCACATTCGGGTCAACGTCGTCGCGCCAGGGCACACGGCGTCAGAGACCGTCCGCGCACAGATGTCGCAACGATCGCTCGATGCGGCGGCCGATGGGCTGATGGCGGGGCGATGGCTCGAGCCCGAAGAAACCGCCGAGGCCATCGTCTTTCTGGCCAGCTCCGCCGCCTCCGGCATGAGTGGCGCGGTAATCAACGTCAACGGCGGCGACTTCATGCCCCACTAGGAAGAGCAGACAAGCGCGTCGCGCACTGACGTATGATCACGGCATGAAATCCTCGACCGAGATCGTTGTAGAGGGATTGTGCTTTCCCGAGGGACCGCGCTGGCACGATGCTGCGCTGTACTTCTCGGACATGCACGCGCGCCGGGTCATGCGCTTCGCACCCGGCGGCCGGGCCGAGGTCGTCGTCGAGATTCCCGACGACGAGCCCTCCGGACTGGGCTGGCTGCCCGACGGTCGCCTGTTGATCGTCTCGATGCATCGGCGCCGCTTGCTGCGGCTCGACCCCGACGGCCTGGTCGAGGCCGCCGACCTGAGCGAGATCGCGTCGTTCGACTGCAACGACATGGTCGTCGACGACCTCGGCCGCGCGTACGTGGGCAACCTGGGCTCGGATGTGAACGCCGGCGAAAAAGCACGCCCCGCCGAGCTGATCCTGGTTCCTCCCGACGGGCCGCCCCAGATCGCCGCGAACGCTCTGCTGGTACCCAACGGCTGTGTGATCACCCCCGACCGGCGCACCCTGATCGTGGCCGAGTCGTTCGGTGCGCGGCTCACCGCGTTCGATGTGCACGAAGATGGATCGCTGGGCAAGGGGCGCACCTGGGCGGATCTCGGTGACGGATCGGTACCGGACGGCATCTGTCTCGACGCCGAGGGTGCGATCTGGGTCGCGCTGCCGGTGGCTTCCGAGGTCGTGCGCGTGCGCGAGGGAGGCGAGATCACCCGACGCATTCCGGTGAAGGGTCTGGCCGTTGCGTGCATGCTGGGCGGGGACGATCGCCGCACGCTGTATATCTGCGCCGCCAACACCCACTCGCCCGGCGCAAGCGAGCCCACTCGGGACGGGCGCATCGAGTGCATTCGGGTCGAGGTGCCCGGCGCCGGCTTCCCCTGAGCGATCTTCCGTTGACCTCTGTGCTGCTCACCGCAAAGTTCTGGAAGAACTGGCTGAAAGCATCGCGCTACGAGGTCATGAATTGATCGCCTCGCCGGCGACGCCCGGCTCGATTTGTGGAATGTGAAAGAATGCCAGCACCGCGGCCGCCGCTAGCCGCGCGCTGCCGAGTGCCGAGAATGGGACCAGTAGACAGACGTGTGGGGACAACTCCGCCCGGGGAGCCGCGGCGGCGGAAAAGCAAAAGCACAAGACCGCCAGACAACACCGTTACAAATGTTTCCGGCTCTGGAACTTGAATGACGCTGATCGAGTCATAGAGATTGACTGTCGCACCATACGAGCGGCCGCCGAGCAACACCGAAAATTCCCCGTCGCTGCTGTAGTCATAGAATCCGGCGGCCGTTTCAAAGGCCACGACATCATCCACCAGCACCTGGGCCGAGCCATCCGCGGCAAAGTCAAAGACATAGGTGTGCCACGCGTCAAAAACCGATGCGGGAGTCAGACCTGATTCAGCCGAGGGGTAATCGACCTCGACTCCGCCATCGCCATCAAATCGCGTGTAAAAGTTATGACCGATCCCCTGGGTGTCTGCATCGATCGTCACCTCTGCCAGGGCAGAGAGATTCAGGTTGGGATTCGTGTCGATCGCCGTCGTATTGGCAAGCCCGAAGGTCAGCTCGGACCACTGGGAGGCAGACTCGATGTAGGCATCGATCGAAACACGAACGCCACCGGAGAGGGCAAATGTGTCTGCCGAGACAACGCCGCTGTGATACGAACCGTCTCCATTGGGATCGAGAGAATGATTACCGAGTGCATTGCCGCCGCTATGGAGCGCCGGTAACGGGGACCCCCAACTATTCCAGCGGGCAGGATCGATGCTGCCCGATTCCCAGTCTTCTGCAAATGGGAAAGCAAAATCTGCCCGGGCGTTCGGCGAGAAGAGCACAACGGACGCAATGATGCCGATGACTTGCCAGCAGCGAACCGAACGCCGCCGTTTATCGATCTTCCGCAAGACACACAGCATGCGAGCTGCAAGAAGACCCCCAACAATCACTCGCTTGCTCCTGCTGCGGTAATTCCCAGACTCTCGATTAGAAACGCATGCAGGGAACCGATCAAGGGTTATCTATCGAGGAAGCCCGTATTGATCCATCGGTTCCGGGTCGACGGAAGATCTACTGATCGGGCCCTGCGAAACCTCAAACCTGCTGGCCGTCGCGCTGAAATGGCCAGCCCTTCCGTGGATTTCCGTGGATCGGATGCCCAGAGGGTCATTTTCGTCCGGAAGACCACTTGGCTGCCCACTATTTTGGCCAGGCGCTCGATCAAGTGATCCGATTTCGGGCGTCGGACGACTGCTTCTATGACGGGCCACAACACAGCGGCCCACACGGGAGAAAGAGCGATGGCCCCGACGATCCACGATGATCTCATGAACTACGACGAGCACTTCTGCGGGCACTGCCTGACCCTCCAGGATCGCTGGGCCGTCCGCTGCTACCGCTGCGACGCCTCCTTCCAGGGCGCCGGCCGCTACTGCCTGATCTCCGGACGACCGAACCTCGACGCTACGCTGATCGAGCCCCTCAGGCAGTTCCCGGTCACTCAAATGGATCGAGCAGCTGCCTACTAGACCTTCGAGCCCGGTAATCGCAGGCACTCGCCGGCCCGGGTATCCAGCCGCGTCCGTTACTGAGGCACCTCTCCCCAAACGACGTAGATAGGAAGTTCAAGCTGCGTTTTCGCGAGGTCGATCGCTCCAGTCAACACACCGAAGACGATCGCCCGCGACCCCCCTCTACCGTCGCGAGTGAGACGGTACTACTGCGCGAGCGCCCGGAAGTAGTCGATCAGGACCCGCCGATCCTCTCGACTGGACATTCCCGGGTAGTCCATCGTGGTACCTGACGCGTAGCCCTCCGGATCTTTGAGATAGGCATCGAGCTCGGTTTCGTTCCAGCGACCGGACTTCGCGAGGAGCGCCTCCGAATAGTCGTAGCCCGGGTGTGCGGCGATATCGCGCCCGAAGACGCCCCACAGGTTGGAGCCGATCCCAGAGGGCTCGCCCTTTCCCAAGGTGTGGCAACCCAGACAGGAGAGTGAAAGCAGCTCACCCCTCTCGAGCTTCCACACGTCCCCAACGGCATCGGTTGCGCCGGTCTCCTCGGCGGAGCGATCCCTCTCCGTGTCTCCAAGAGGTGGCAACACGGGAACGGGCCTCATGAAGATCAATCGATCGCTGTCCGTCTTCATGGCGATGGTTCCGTCTCTCATCTCGACGAGGTCACGGATCCGCCAACCGATGGGGATGGGCTCGGTCAACACCGCGCGTCCCTCGCGAACCCGGACCCGAAAGAGCATGCCTCCCCGCAGAGAGCCGACCAGCAGGTCCCCGCGCCACTGTTCGAACAGGCTCTTCTCGACTCCCACCAGGCTGGAAATACCGGGCGACGGCACCCATGCGTAGATCGGTTGCAGGTAGCCTTCGTATTCGCCCGGCCGCTTCGCTACGGGCCAACTGAGGCTCTCGTAGGTCGTTCCGTAGGTGACTTCGGGCCATCCGTAGTCGCCGCCCTTGCGGAGGAGGTTGAGTTCGTCGCCTCCCCTCGGACCATGCTCAGTCGACCAGACCCTCCCATCCGGTGCCAGGTAGAGCCCCTGGGGATTGCGATGGCCGCTCGTGAAGATCTCCGCCGCTCCCGTGTCGAGATCGATCGCAAGCGTTTTTCCGTAGGAAGCCGACGGATCCTGCGCGAAGCTCACTGGATCGGTGACGCCGTCGAACCCCTCGTGTCCAACGCTCAACAGAAGCATGTTCTCATCGAGCAACAGCAACTGTCCGCCCGCCTCGTGGGCATAAAATTGAGTTGGCTTCGCACGTGGGAGCGCGATGCAGGGAGAAGTCTCGAACAGGGTTTCCCAGCCGCGCTCCCTGGGGCCGGGTTCAGCACCCAGAAGATCGGACTCAGCGACGATCTTTCGGGACACGCGGAGGACGTAGCAGCGATCCTCCTCGAACCAATAGTGGTGGGAGGCGATGAGAGCGATCCGACCCTCACGTGGGATCGCCAGCAGTCCCTTGACGGAGAATCGCTTGTGCTCTCCCAGATGCCCGGCAAATCGCGTCGAGAAAGCGTGCCAGTTGATCGGTACCCGATAGGGGAGCCGCCGGATCTCCTCACGCGGCGATACGAAGAACAACCTACCCGTCCGCGTGGCGACGATGACACCGTTCTCGTAGGAAGCGAGCCCGCCGAACCAGCCCTGAAATGGGCCCTGAACCATCTCCAAAACAACGTTGTAGCGATTGGTGTTCCGGAACTCCGTCGTCGAGTTCCACGGGGTGGTTTCAGGGCTCGAGCTTGAGGTGGGCTCCGTCTGATGCGACGGAAGCCGCGTGGTGTCATCGACACGGGAACCGGCAGTCAAGTAGGCAGCGAGAAGTGCGCACGCGAGAACCGAAGCGCTCAGGATGCCCCACTTCTTCATGTTGGCTCGCCGCCTCCCACCTCATGGACGTTCTCCGAGGGCGGCCGACCGGATCGCGACCTCGAGGTCGTCGCAGCCGGGTCGGACTGCAAGTGCGTACCGCAATATCGAGCAGACGATAGGTCGCTTCCCCGTATCGGGTCACCTATTGGGTCAGCGGTTCCTAGTTGACGGAATATCGACTTGTGGGACCCTGAGAAAAACGCTGTTTGGAATTTCTGCCTACCCCCCCAACGGAAAAATGTGTTCCGTATTCGCTGAATTAGGAACTTTCTTGCCGACCGTCCGTGCGAGTTCCCGCGCTCCTCCGCCCGGACGAGGACACGATCCTCTTCGATTCCAGCCTTTCGTGCATGCTGTGATTCTTCCCATACCTGTGGCACCAGAAACACTGCTGAAAGTCAGCTACATTGGGCTGTGTAGGTCCTGCGGAACGCACCCACCGCACACCCTGGGAACACGAAGACATGGGAACACGAAGACACGGAAGAAAACTGCGACGAGGGACTGGCGTAGCACTCGGTACGTTTCTCGCTTCGGTGCTGGCGACCTCGGCCTTCGCGGCCGAGATCGCTTACACGCTCGACGATCCGCCCGGGCCGGCCGGCTTCACCGCCGGCGGCCTGACGGGGACCATCAACCCGTTCACCGGATCCCCGGACGCCAGCGACAGCATCTGCCTGGACGGCACCTGCGACGTCACGAACCAGGACTGGCTGGTCTTCACTCTCACCGTCACGGCGGGGTCTCTGGACGATGCCGGCGTCGGGGCCCTGTTCGCGAGCTCGCTCGGCATCGGATACTTCCTGCAGGGCGGGCCGGCGCAGGACGGCACCGGCGGGACCGACACCTACAGCGGCAACTCGACGTCGAATCCGAACGTTCCGGTCTTCACGTTCGTCGGCAACGGCGGCGGCGTCGGCCTGACCGGCACCTCGCTTCCGCTGTTCGTCGCGTATGGCAATGGCGCTCTGCCGACCCCGTCGATTGGCTTCGGCGAGGGTGCGACGCAGTTCATGATCACCGAATTCGGCGGTGCGGGCATCGACAGTCCGACCGAGAACGTCACGCAACTGATCGAAATCGTACCCGAGCCGAGCACCGCACTGCTGCTGAGTGGCGGCCTGCTGCTGCTCGGAGCGACGGCGCGGCGCAGCCGCGCCTGACCGGCCTCGAGCGCAACGCCCGTATCAGGTCACCCGTTTCGGGTCGACCGAATGTCTACTGCTCGGACCTTGCAAGAACGCAGCTTGAACTGCCTATCTTCGTTCTCATGATCCGGGGACTCCGCGTCGGTCCGACCGCACCAGCAGTGCCGCCGTGTCATCGAGCAGCACGAGGCGCCAGTCCGGCTGCTTCAGCAGCCAGTTGACCAGCGTCATGCGCGGAAAGAAGCGGTGGGAGAGCAGCGCCACACCGAAGTGGTAGGTCTCGTCGAGCCGCTGGAAGCCCTGGACGGTCCCCGAGACGGTCGCTCGGAGCTGGGAGAATGCCTGCTCTCCGAATACCTCGAGACGCCCGTCGACCATTACCGGGTAGGCGCCATGCAGGCGCCAGATGAGATAGCCACCGTCCGCCATCGCGTGGAAGAGAGGACCGGGGGGTTGCTCGCGGTCGATCCAATCGACGGCGGCCTCGGGATAGAGGCCTTGGGTCACTGGATGTGCCATCCAGCCGGGCTGTCGGTCCGCCATCTGGGCGATCGCGACGATGAGCAGTCCGAGCACGGCGACGGGCGCGGCACCCCGCATCCAGCGCGGTGGTGGGTGACGATCGATCAACTCGTTGAGGTTGCGGACGCCTATCGGCACCGACACGATCGCGAGCAGGGCGACGTTGCGCTCGGCGGCGAGGCTGAGCACGAGGAAGGCGGAGAACACCAGGATCTCGAACAGCCAGAGCCGCCGCCAGTTGAGCAACAAGGTCGCCAGGGCGAGACCCCCCGCAGCCAGCAGCCCCAGCGAGCCCCTGGTCGCCTCGAGGATCGGGCGCAGCTCCGCGATCGTCGATCCGAGATCGCTACGCTGATCGCCCGCAGCGATCATCTGAAGTTGTTGGAGCGGAAAGAGCGCGGCATCCACTCCGTTCGGGTTGACGAATGAAGCGCCGAAGGAGAGGAGCACCACGGCGCCCAGGCGACGAGCCCGCTCCCGTCGCATCGGCTGCGATGCGCACAGGAGTGGGCGCACGAGCTCTGAAACCAGCGCCATCCCGCAGACCGCGATACCGACGGCCTGAAGTCCGTGCAGGTTCGACCACAAGAGCTGGAGGGGAACGATCGCGAAGACCCAGTGGTCGCCGCGGCGCTCGTGGCGGTAGAGAAGGCTGAGCTCGGCAGCCAGGATCAGGAACGAGAGGAGCTCCGGACGCTCGAGCAGGCGCTCCCTCGCGGCGACTAGCATCAGCCCCAACGCGAGGGCCGATACCGCGACCCGCGTGCGCCGCCAGCCGATGCTCCCGAGGATTCCCACCAGCGCGAGCACACAACCCGCCTTGGCGAACTGCACGGCCTCGTGACCGCCCAACCGATACAGGCCGTGAAGGCCGAGCTGAAAAGCCCAGTGCATGTCGATCCAGCGCGCACCGGGGACCGTATACGTGTACGGGTCGTGAAACGGCACGGCGCCCGTCTCAGCAATGAGCTGGCCGGTGCGCAGGTGCCACCAGTAGTCGAAGCTACGCACAGGCTCTAGACCGACGATCGCCGCCAGCAGGCCGATCGCACCGAGGAGAGCGAACGTCGGAATACGGCTCAGCGGATTCGTGACAGGGGTCATCGAGCTTCGGGTGGCCTCGGATCGAACTCAGTCGTTATCCTGACCGATCTCGAGGGACGACACCCGTTGAAATCGCTCCGCTGCAGGGGAGACGCGCCACCCTGTGCCGGGGCGTGGTGTAGTCGACAGAATCGCGATTTATCGGACGTCGCGGAAACGCAGCTTGTAGCCCCTATGCCCCATCCCTGTAGGATCGACGTTTGCTCCGCAACCGACGCGCGGTTCCGTAGAGACGACGAATGAAAGCGACACAGCGAGCTCCTGCCGTCGACTCGATCCTCGTGGTTCCGATCGAATTCCTGCTGCTCGTCTTCGCGAGCTGGACGCTCTCCTACCACTTGTGGCTCCTGCTCGAGCTGCCGGCGCGGTTCGTCTTCGCTCCCGCCCTCGCCCTGGTGTTCATCGGTGCATTGGCCCTCCGGCGCGCGTGGAGCAACGACCTGCGTAGATCCCGGGCGCAGCGCGGCGCCCGTGCGGGGGGCCGGGGGCCGCTTCTCGTGCTGATCGCGATGGGCGGTGTGTGCACGGCGTTCTCGTTACTCGTCTCCTTTCACAACTACGACGACCTCGCCTTCTTCCAACGCGCGCTGGTGCAGCTGGGGAGCCTGGACGCTCCCTTCCTGCTGGGCGACACGGCCCACAACCGCCCCGGGCTCCCCGCGCTCTCCGTCACCCACCTCATGAGCTCCTATGAGGTGCTCGTGGCAATGGGGGCTGCGTTCCTGCACCTCGATCCGCTGGGCGCCTACCACAACGGAGCTCCGGCAGTGACGTTATTCCTGCTGCCGGTGGTCTACGTTCTCCTCTATAGCAGCTTCGGTCTCGGACCCTGGATGTCCCTCGTCAGTGCCGCGGCGGCAATCGGCTTCCTCGTTCTCGACGGAGAGCCGGCCCAGTCCTTCGGACGCTTCGGTCCCGTCCGTGCGCAGCAGGGCAAGGTGGTGCTGGTCATGCTGCTGCTGCCGACCCTCCTGTTCCTCTCCATGCGCGCCCTGCGAGCGCCGCTGCCGCGGAACCTCTTCTTCGTTGCGGCGGCCACGGTGTGCGGCCCGGGCCTCACGGGGTCCGGAGTCTTCATGGTGCCGATCCTGGTCTTCGGAGTTGCTGCGACCTTCTTCGTCAGCACGAGAATCACCGCCGAGCGGCTGCGGTCCTGCGTGCTCGTGTGCGTCGCCGCCGGATACGCTGTCGCTTTGGCGCTGGCCTTCGCGACCGGTCTCCTCCCGGGTCCAGCCGATATCGAGGTGTGGAACATCTGGGGATCCACGATCTGGTGGGAGAACCTCGGCCTGATCGTAGGCGGACGCTGGGCACTCGCGCGGGACCTTCTGCTGCTGCTGGCGATCCCGTGGGTGGCACTGGCTCCACCGCTGCGTCGGTTTCCGGCCCTGCTCACCCTGGTGCTTTGCGCCGTGTTTGCCAATCCCCTGACCGGTCCTTTCTGGCTCGAACACCTCCACTCGACGGCATACTGGCGTCTGGCCTTCCTCTTTCCGCTTCCGTTCTGTGCGGGGTTGATCGTCCCGGCGCTGAGCTCGCTGCGGCCCAGCCGGACGTCGCTCGTCGCCGCAGGGCTCACCGCTGCTGTCGCCGCCACTTCGGTGATGGCGTATCAGGGCTCGACGATGAAGCGCGCGCACCTCAAGCCGCCCTTCGACTATCGGTTCGAGCCCCGGGTCCACGAGTTCGCGCGTCGGGTCGCCCCCGATCTCGACGGGAGAAACGTGCTGGCCCCGTACGGCGTGGTGATGGCATTGGGACTCTTGAATCCGACGGTCCGCTTCGAGATCACGCGGCCGTTCGAGACGCGGCACATCTTCAACAATGCCGGAGACCCAGCTGAAGGTCTCCGCCGCGAGGCCGCACAGCGGCGTGTCCAGACTCCCTTCGGAATCGCGAGGATGGATGAGGCGCTGCAAGAGGCTATTGCGCAGGGAGTGGACACGCTGGTCGTGGTTCGGGACGCCCTGCCAGAGGTCTCGGCCCTGATGCGGCTTCCGGACGAAGAGTGGGAGATCCGCCGCTACGACGAGTACGTTCTGATCCTGCGCAACGGGAAGTAGCCACACGACTACAGCCTGAAGTACTGATTCAGGTGGGCTTCGTCAGCACCCGCATCTGGGAATCGGAGCGCAATCGTCCCGAAGAGCTTCAGAACGGCTAGGCGTTCCCAGCCGGGCAGCGGGGTCAGGACTCCTCGTCGTCCTCGATCCAGGTGTCCGGTGCGGTCTCGATGCCGTACTTCTCGAACACCGCGTCGATCTCGGACAGGTCGGCCTCGCTCAGTTTGAACTCGAACGCACCGGCATTCTCCTCGACCTCACCGGGATTCCGACACCCCGCAAGCGCTACGCTCACCGCCGGGTGCGTCGTCGACCAGCGCAGCGCGAGCTGCACGACGCTCATGCCATGGCGCGCAGCGATCTTCTTGAGGTCCTCGACCGCGCGCACGTTCTGTACGAAGTAGCGCGGCCCGAACAGTGTGCGCGTCAGGTTGATCACGCCCATGTTGCCGCGTCCAGCCCTCCAGTCATTGCCGGAGAACTGCATCTCCTCGCTGAACGTCCCGGTCAACATCCCGTACGCGAGCGGCCCGTAGGCCATCACGCCGATCTGATTCTCGGCGCAGTGCGGCAGGATCTCGCGCCCCATCCGCCGATCGAACAGGTTCCAGCCGCACTGGACGACGTCGATGCGCCGCGTCTGCATGCTCTGCTCGATCTGCTCGCGGCGGAAGTTCGACACGCCGACGAAGCGCGCCTTGCCCTGTGTCACGAGGTCTTCGAGCGTACGCATCGTCTCCTCGAAGGGCGTGTTCACGTCGGGCCAGTGCACCAGGTACACATCCACGTAGTCCGTACCGAGCGCCTTGAGGCTGCTCTCGATCGACTTCGCGATCTGCTGCGGGCTGCTATCGCGCATGCGCGGCTTGTCGGGGTAGCCGATGCCGAACTTCGTCACGATCACGGCCTCGCTGCGCCGACCGCCCAGCGCGCGCGCCAGCTCGCGTTCCGACTCGCCGAAGCCGTACGCCTCGGCCGTGTCGAAGCAGTTCACGCCCAGGTCGAGCGCACGCTGCACGGCCCGCGCGAACTCGTCGGCCTCGATCGGGCCGTAGCCGCCGCCGATCTCCCAGCAGCCGAAGCCCATCGCCGAGATCTGAATCCCCGTCCTACCGAACTCGCGGTACTCCACGGCGTCGTCCCCGCTTGTGGTTGCTCCTGGCAACGAGTATACGCCGCCACTTCGAAGCTCGGGTCCTCGATTCATCCCCATACCGGTCGCCGTGTCAGGCGTGGTAGAGCTCGCGCGCCGTCTTCCCCGACCGCGACATCCCGTTGACCGGGAGGAACTCAACCATTTTGTAAAACCATGACGCGCAGGTAGGCGTCACCGCGGAGGTGGTCTCGGTGAAGCCCGTATTGGGGTCACCGGCTGCTGGCTGACAGAATATCTGCGGATCGGACCTTGCGAATATGCAGCTTGTTCTTCCTATCTACGCTTCAGCAGTGCCTCGACATCACGCGCTGGTCCTTGTGGCGAAGTTTTCGAGTGTCCAGTGAATGGAGGGAGGAGAAGTCGACGCTGTCCAGAAAATCGAATGCGGCTTCGAATGATTCGAGGAGATTCCGTGCCATGTCGCGAGTGAGATTATTCTTTACGACGATGCGGAACATGGTTTGATCTGCTCGGGCGTCTGAGAAAAGCGCTGCAGTCTCTCCTGTCGAAGGGTGCTCGAATCCCATTCGATAACCGCTGACGTACCAGTGATGCTGAGAGAGGACGTGCTGAAGGTCGATATCGTCATAAGCGAGGCCACTTTCGGGGTTGAGCATGGCCGTCACGACAGGCAAGCAATCCTCTTCACCGTCGTCCAGAATGACGAAGCGTGGTTGGCCCTCGTATGTCATCTCCGCGAGACCCCGTCTCAGAAATTGGGCATTGGCCATCATGTTTTCGCAGCATTGTTGATAACCGTAGAGGCCGAAGCGCAGCAGTTTGAAGTATTGGACATAGACGCCCGTCGCGGGGCGCGAAAAATTGAGCGTATACGATTCGGATCTTCCTCCGAGATACGTCACTGAGATTGCGACGTGTTCGCTGAGCCCCTCCCTTTTTCGCCATACGAGCCAGCCTGTCCCACACGAGGACTCGCCATACTTGTGCCCGCTGGAAGAAATCGAGAGAACGTTGGAGAGCCGGAAGTCCCAGGCGGGCAGATTCTGTTGGAAGGGAGCGATGAACCCTCCGGAAGCAGCGTCTACGTGGATGCCGACCTGAAAACCTTTCTCGGCGTTCACTTCGGAGACCACCCGATCGACCTCCCAGACGGGATCGTATTGCCCTCCGTAATGGTTTCCCATGATGCAGACGACGGCGATGGTGTGTTCGTCGATCGCATCGCGCACGCGTTCCGGATCGATCTTGAACGTTCCCATCGAGGGCTCGATCAGGCGCGGCTCGATGTCCATGTACTTGAAGAGCTTTTCCCACGCGGCCTGGAAGCAGGTCGAGATCACGATATTCGGTTTGATGCCGAGGACTTCGGAGTCGGAGAGGTCGTTTCGGTTGGCCAGCCATTCGCGCCACCTGAATTTCAGCGCGAGGCCAGCGAGGAGGCAAGCCTCGGTGGAACCAACGGTTCCAGCTCCGGCGAAGGTTTCCGTCTCCTTGAAATCGTCGGGCTCCGGGCAATGCCAGAGGCGAGCCAGCATGTTCACGACGCGGTCGTGAATCTTGTACGACTCGGGGTAGACGGTCTGATCGGCGAGATTCACGCCGAGCCCCATGAGCGCGACCGCTTCCTCTTCCGGCTCGAAGGACACGTTGACGTACGATGAGGTGTTCAGGCGCTGGTCGAAGTCGAGAGCATGCGCATTCTCCACGATGTGCTGCACTGTGGCGGCGCTGCTGCCACGCGCAGGGATGCTGTCGACTCGGCTCCAGTCGTTCTGAGCAGCCGGAGAAAAGTAGAAGGTCTCGACCTGCGCCTGGTAGATCTCCTTGATCTGCGTGCGCAATCGATCGATCTCTGCTTGCAGCGCTTCGGTCTCTTTCGACATCGGGTCTCCAGTGGTTGCAGTGCCCATACCCTGGTCAACTGCGAGGGTAGAAATGAATTCAGGGTATAGATAGGAAGTTCAAGCTGCGTTTTGTGATGACCGAAAAACGAGGTCTGGGGTTCTTGGATCGCGCCCCAGTTAGCGCCTTACTCGTCGCCTTCACCCATCTGCACGAATTCGCTCGCATTCGCGCCGGCACCGGCGCTGGCAATCCGATCTTGTACGTTCGTAAGATGTGCGCGGTCGGCTCGCTGCTTCTCCACGGACACGGAATCGAGAACGTCACCGGGCTTCAGGCCGAGGCGGAAGCCGGTATAGACGACCTTGCGCGGGCGCTCCGTGGGTCGATGGGCGCGGTGCAAAGTATCGCTGCAATGCACGGTCACATCCCCCGTCTTTGTCGCGAGCTTGATCGCGGCCATGTCCAAACTCTCGTCTTTTCCTGCAGTCTGGACATTGGCGCGGTGGGAGCCCGGTACGACGCCGAGTGCACCGCTACGCCGGTCGGCGCCCGTCACAGAGATCCCCAACGTCAGGCCACTACAGAAATAGGAGTGACCGCCCTGGCCACAGTCCTTGTGCCAGGGGAGATCCGAGAGTCCCGTTTGGATGTCAAGGGGCTTGATGAGGCCTTCGGCGCCCATCTGTGCGCCATTGTGATCGTCGCCGGTCAACTTGCCGACCCATTGGAGACGGTCATCGTGAAGAAGCGTTCTCAAAGCCTCTGACTGTTCGTGAAAGAAGAGCACGCGTACGGGTTGCTCGGCTCCTGTGGAATCCCCCGCCCACCAGGAAGCACCATCGTCCGGTTCCGCGCGCGAAAGAGCGACGTCGAGGTCCCCGGAGACGGCCGTCATCTCCTCTTCGGTGAAGACATTGCGAACGTGTAGGAAGCCAGCTTCGTGCAGGAAGTGTGCGATTTCGTCGCGATCGTCATCGAGATCAAAACTTTGACTCAGGTCGAGCGCGCTGCCGTCAGGATTCTTGAAGTCGATGGCGCCTGCTTCGTGGACGGGACGTCCATCGAAGAGGGCGCGGAAAACGGGCTCCCAGCCCACCCAGTGACTGAACTCGCCCTGGGTCATCCTGACCTGCGAGTTCATTGCCAGGCCCATGGTCGACTTCCAATCCTGTACCAGGTCCGAGAGTGCGTCCGCCTCGAGTGCCGCGATGGCCCCATCCTGGAGCGCGCCGTCGTGGAGTGTGAGGCGGCCGTCCTGCTCCCTCAGTGTGAGGGTCTTCTCCTCGACAGTGAGGCCGAGTGAAGGCAGGCCCTTGTAGCGGAGACCCCGGGCGGCGAGGGCAGCGTTGCGCTCGAGCGCCTCCGGGAACAGATCGTCAAAGACCTCGTCTCTGGATAGTGTTCTGCGATCGCAGTGGAGACGGGTTCGGCAGTCGATGGACATCGCGGACTCCTGCTCAATGCAAATTTAGCACACGTCGCAATCCTCCCCGGGATGGCGGGCTGCCCAACTATCGGATGCAGCGAATTCACAGCCTCTAGTTCCTGCATGCGACGACGGTAGATGAGAGGATACTTCGGCGTGGCGCGCCTGAATGACCTCTTCAGACGAAGTTGTGTTCCAAGAGCAGATAAGAAGTACAAGCTGCGTTTTCCCGGGGACTGATCAGTGGACATTCTGTCAAGATGGGGACCGGGATGGACTCGGACCCCCATAACGGGGCGATCCGCCGGCCTGAAGGAGGAGCCTCCATGAGTGAACCGCGATCCGCCCGCATCCGCGCCGGCCTCGACCACTCCGTGATCGACTCGGA